>NZ_CP071057.1:1388000-1735000 GCF_017161425.1 Marinicauda algicola
GACGCAGAAGCTGGAAGCCCATCCCAATATCGAGATCCGCCGCGAGGAGATCGCCGGCCTGCCCCCGCAAGAGTGGGACAGCGTGATCATCGCGACCGGCCCCCTCACCTCCCCGGCGCTGGCCAAGGCCGTGCACGATCTCACCGGAGAGGGCGAGCTCGCCTTCTTCGACGCGATCGCGCCGATCGTCTATGCCGAGACGATAGACATGGACATTGCCTGGAAGCAGTCGCGCTACGACAAGGGCGACACCGAGGAGGACCGGGCGGCCTATATCAACTGCCCGATGAACCGCGAGCAGTACCACGCCTTCGTGGAGGCCCTGCTCGCCGCGCCCCAGACCGAGTTCAAGGACTGGGAGAAGGACACGCCCTATTTCGAGGCCTGCCTGCCGATCGAGGTGATGGCCGAACGCGGCGTGGAGACGCTGCGCCACGGCCCGATGAAGCCGCGCGGGCTGACCAATGCGCACGATCCCCAGACCAAGCCCTATGCGGTCGTCCAGCTCAGGCAGGACAATGCGCTGGGCACGCTGTTCAACATGGTCGGTTTCCAGACCAAGCTGAAATACGGCGCCCAGACCGACATCTTCCGCATGATCCCGGGGCTGGAGAATGCGAGCTTCGCGCGCCTGGGCGGCATTCACAGGAACACCTTCCTGAATTCGCCGAAGCTCCTGGACGGCGTCATGCGCCTGAAGGCGCGGCCGAGCCTTCGCTTCGCCGGCCAGATCACGGGCGTGGAGGGCTATGTGGAAAGCGCGGCAATGGGCCTGCTCGCGGGACGCTTCGCGGCCGCCGAGAGGCTCGGCCGGGACGTCACCCCGCCCCCGGCGACGACGGCGCTCGGATCGCTGCTGACCCACATCACCACCGGCCACGTGCCCGGCAAGAAGGGCGCCTTCCAGCCGATGAACGTCAACTTCGGCCTGTTTCCCGATATCGAGGGCCCGGCGCGGGGCCCCAACGGGGAACGCCTGCGCGGCAAGGCGAAGTCCGACGCCAAGAAGCGCGCCCAGAGTGCGCGGGCGCTGAACGATGTGGATGCCTGGCTCGGGTTGAAGGCGCAGGCGGCGGAGTAGCTACACCCGCCCGGTGAGACTGCCCCAAACCAGGCGCCACTGGCGGGTGAAGAGGGGGCGGTCGATCGTTTCGCGGTAGGGGTCCTTCGCGGCCTTCGCCTCGCGCAGGTATCCGCGGGCGAGGCCGGCATAGCCGACGGCGGGGAAGACCTCCGCCGGCAGGGCGGCGCGCGTGCGCTTCAGCATGGCGGCGTGGCTTCTCGCCTCCTCGAACAGGCCCTTCATGGCGTCCCTGACCGCGGCCGCCTTGCGCCCGCGCTGCAGCTCGGCCTCGGTCAGGCCGTGGGCCGCCATCTCCTCGGCGGCGAACGGCGGCCGGCCGGCGCTCGCGAGGCGGGGCAGAGCGCGCACGAGACCGGCAAAGCCCCACAGCCGTCCGGCGGCGTGGACGGCCGCGCCGGCTTCTCCGGTGAGGTCGATATCGGGTTTTGCCAGGCCGACTGCGGCGCGCATCACCGCGACGGCAGTGCGGTCGACATAATCGAGCCGGTCCTGCCGGGTCGGGAACGGGCCGGCACCGAGATCGGCGCTCCTGGCCTCGACGATCTCCAGCAGCGTCGCCTTGTCCGGCGCGCCGGGGGCGTGCCGGAGTTCGGAGAGCGCCTCGTAGATGTCGTGGCGGCGCACCCGGGGCGGGTCGGCGTAGAGATCCTCGACCGCCTCGCGCGCCCACTGAAGGCGCATCTCCCCGATCATCGGCTCGCTCACCGCGTCGGGTATGCGCGCGATCTCCTGGTAGAAGGCGTAGAGCGCGAACAGCCGGCCGCGCACCTGCGGCGGCGCGAACAGGGCGGCCAGGCGCCGGTCGGGATCGGTGCTGGCGAGGAGGGCGTCGAAATCGGTCACGATTTGAAACTTCCGCGGTGGACACGAGGGCGCGCGGACCCATATGAAGTTCGAATTACCAAAGGCCAACCCAATGGCACCGTTGCGCGTTGGTCTTTCACACCCGTCGACCAAGGAGAGTTTTCACCATGGCCTTTTCCCTGCCCGACCTGCCCTATTCCAAGGACGCCCTCGCGCCTCACATTTCCTCGGACACGCTGGAATTCCACCACGGAAAGCACCACAAGGCCTATGTCGACAAGGCGAATGACGCGGTCAAAGGCACCGACATGGAAGGCCAGGACCTCGTCGACGTGATCCGCAAGTCCTGGGCGTCGAAGAATATGGGCGTGTTCAACAACGCCGCCCAGATCTGGAACCATACCTTCTACTGGCACTCGATGACCCCGAACGGCGGCGGCAAGCCCTCCGGCGAGATCGCGAGCGCGATCGACAGCACCTTCGGGTCCTACGACACGTTCGTCGAGCAGTTCAAGACGGCCGGCGTCGGCCAGTTCGGCTCGGGCTGGGCCTGGCTGGTGGCCAAGAACGGCAAGCTGGAAGTCACCAAGACGCCGAATGCGGAAAACCCGCTGCAGACCGCCGATGGCGGCACCCCGCTCCTGACCATGGACGTGTGGGAGCACGCCTATTATCTCGACTACCAGAACCGGCGCCCGGACTATATCGGCGCCTTCCTGGAGCACCTGGTGAACTGGGAGTTCGCGAACGAAAACCTGAAGAAAGCGCGCTGACGTGCGTCTTCTTCGTTGATTTACCGGGCGGCCGCGGCAAACCTGTCGCGGCCGTTTCCGTCTGGGGGATTGTCCATGCTGCACCGTTCCTGGCTCGTGCTCGCGCTCGCCTCGGCCATCACCCTGTCGGCCTGCGGGCCGCGCGAGCCGGAGAGACAGGCGCCCGTGCCGGCGCAGGCGGCGGTCACGCCGGCGGCGCCCGAGCGCAGCCTCGACGCGGACGCCCTCGCCGCCCTGGATGCGCGCCTCGAGGCCCTGGCCGCGGCACAGGAGCGCTCCGGCTTCGTGGCGATCCTGGCGCGCGACGGCGAGGTCGTGCATGTCTCCGAGGCCGGCCATGCCGATATCGCGGCCGGGCGGGAAATGACCGCCGACACCGTGGTGCGCGTCGCCTCGATGACCAAGCCGGTGACGGCGGTCGCGATCATGATGCTGGTACAGGACGGGACGATCGCGCTGGACGATCCCGTGTCCGACTACATTCCCGCCTTTGCCGAGGCGCGCGTGGCGACCTCGCTCACCCGCGACGAGGCCTACGAGATCCCGACAGAGCCCCTGGCACGGCCGATCACGATCCGCGACCTGCTCACCCACACCTCCGGGATCGGCTACATCTTCGACTACGAGACCAATCTCGGCGCACTCTATCTCGGCCACAACATCTACGAGATGGAGGGCACGATGGACGAGCGCATGGAAACCCTCGCCGGCCTGCCGCTCTACTTCCAGCCGGGCGAGCGCTGGTTCTATTCCTACGCCAACGACGTGCTCGGACGCGTCGTGGAGGTGGCCTCCGGCCAGCGCCTGGAAGCCTTCATGGATGCACGCATCTTCACCCCGTTGGGCATGGAGGACACGAGCTTCTTCCTCACCCCCGAGCTCGAGGCGCGCCTGGCCACGCTCTACACCCACGGCGAGGACGGGGCGCTCGTCGCGGTGCCGGTCGAGAACGATCTCATCCGCTATACCGACATCGAGGCGGGCGGCGCGGGCCTGTTCTCCACGGCGAACGACTATATCCGCTTCGCCATGATGCTCGCCAATGGCGGCGAACTGGACGGGGTGCGACTGCTCGAGGCCGAGACGGTGGCGGACATGGTCACCGCCCATGTCGGCCTCGACCGCATGCCCGAGGCGATGCGCGCGCGCAATCTCGCCTATGGCTACGGTCTGGGCGTCTACGTCGCCGATGCGCCCGAAGGGAGCGCCCGCGCCGGCGATTTCGGCTGGGGCGGCTATTTCGACACCGATTTCTTCGTGAGCCCCGCCACCGGCCTTGCCGGCGTCGTCATGGCCCAGGAAGAGCCGGGCCCCACGACGTCGGAGACGATCGGCGCGCGCGCGGTGTTCCGGACGCTCGCGGCGCAGGCGGTGGAAGAGGGCGTGGAGGGGTAGCCCCTCACACCGCCATCAGCGCCGCCCCGACACGACGGGATTCCCCGGCGATGAGATTGTAGAGGCGGCAGGCGGCGGGGGTGTCGGCGACCTCTAGGCCGATGCCGGCCTCGCGCAGGGCCTTCCTCAGCTCGGTCGCGGGATGGCGCATGGCCGGTCCGACGCCGAGCACCAGCACGTCCGGCCTGTCGGCAGCGTCCAGGAAGAGCGAGAGATCGGCCGCCGCGACGTCCTTCGGCCCCGCCGCGTCGCCGCGCGGCCAGGGATGGACCTCGCCGGCGAAGAGCAGGATCGAGCCCTCGTGGCGCCTGCCCGCGATGCGAAAGCCGCCATCGCCGAAGGCGTCGATCGGCAGCGGCGCGTCGGGGGCCCGCTCGCGCCGGGCCATCACGCCTCCTCGTCTTCTTCGCTGGAGCGCTTGACGCCGGTCAGCATGAGCAGAGGCGCGCCGACGAAGACGGAGGAGTAGGTGCCGATCAGGATGCCCCAGATGAGCGCGACGGCGAAGCCCTGCAGCGCGGCCCCGCCGATCGTGGCCATCGCCACGAGCGCGACGAGCGTCGTGCCCGAGGTCATGAAGGTGCGCGAGAGCGTCTGGTTGATCGCCTTGTCGAGGACTTCGGGCAGCGGCATCGTCTTGTACTTGCGCAATTCCTCGCGGATGCGGTCGTAGACGACGACGGTGTCGTTCATCGAATAGCCCACGATGGTCAGGATCGCCGCGATGGTGGAGAGGTTGAACTCCATCTGCGTGACCGCGAAGAAGCCGATCGTGGCGACCACGTCGTGGGTCAGGGCGAGCACGGCGCCGATCGAGTACTGCCA
The DNA here is from genome assembly GCF_017161425.1 of Marinicauda algicola. Taxonomy (GTDB): domain Bacteria; phylum Pseudomonadota; class Alphaproteobacteria; order Caulobacterales; family Maricaulaceae; genus Marinicauda; species Marinicauda algicola. The sequence continues at coordinate 1,392,882 of NZ_CP071057.1, forward strand.
CTCGAAGCGGAACCAGATATAGACCAGCATCAGGAACAGCGCGGCGAGAACCGCCATCACGCCCTTCTCGACGAGTTCGCCGGAGACCTGCGGGCCGACCACCTCGAGGCGGCGGTATTCGATGCCGGGGAAGGCCTGCGACAGCTCGGCCTGGACCACGGCGCGCACGCCCTGCTGGGCGGCTTCCGCATCGAGGTCCTCCGGCCAGGCGTCCCGGCCCGCGGGCGGGGGCAGCGCGCGCACCGCCTCGGGCTCCATCGTGCCGACCGTGATCAGCACCTCGTCCGCGCCGCCGAACCCCTGGACATTGATGTCGGCAAGGCCCAGCCCGTTGAGAGTCGAGCGGATCGCACCGAGATCGGCCGGGCCCTCGGTCTGCACCTCGATCAGCGTGCCGCCACGAAAGTCGATCCCGAAATTCAGACCGATCGCGAAGAAGGCCGCGATCGAGCCGATCATCAGGGCGAGCGAGATGGCGAAGGCCGCGAAGCGCAGCCGGATGAACCTGAACTTCGTTTCGACCGGAAAGAACCGTATGAGAGCGATCTTCATGGGAGCGGTCCTTCCTAGAATGCGAGCGTTTTCGGGCGCTGGAACCGCAGCCAGAACGAGATGACGAGCCGCGAGAAGGTGTAGGCGGTGAAGACCGAGGTCAGAATGCCGATCCCCAGCGTCACGGCGAAGCCGCGCACCGGCCCGGCACCCATCATGTAGAGCACCGCCGCGGCGATGAAGGTCGTCACGTTGGCGTCCAGAATGGCCGCGAAGGCCCGGTTGAAGCCGGACTCGATGGCGTTCACCACGCTGCGCCCGGCCTGGTATTCCTCACGTATGCGCTCGAAGATCAGCACGTTGGCGTCCACCGCCATGCCGATGGTCAGGATGATGCCGCCGATGCCCGGCAGGGTGAGCGTCGCCTGCAGGCCCGACAGCGCGCCCAGGATCAGCACGACGTTGGCCAGCAGGGCGATCGTGGCGAACACGCCGAACAGGCCGTAGGCCAGCAGCATGACGACGATCACGAGCGCAAACCCGATCGTCACCGCGATCTGTCCGGCCTCGATGGAGTCCTGTCCCAGGCCCGGGCCGACGGTGCGCAGCTCGACCGGGGTCAGGGAGGCCGGCAGCGCGCCGGCATTGAGCATGTTGGCAAGGTCGTTGGCCGTCTGGACGGTGAAGCCGCCCTCGATGAAGCCGGACCCGCCGGTGATCGGCGAGTTGATCCGCGGCGCCGAGATCACCTCCTCGTCGAGCACGACGGCGAAGCGCTGGCCGACATTCTGCGAGGTCACGTCGGCGAAGATGCGCGCGCCTGAGGTGTTGAAGCGGAAGTTCACGACGACCTGCCCCTCCGGGCCGAACCCCTGGCTGGCATTGACCAGCTGGTCGCCGGTGATCAGCGCGCGGCGCTGGACCGCGATATAGGGCACGCCGCCGAACTCGGCCGCGCCGGGATAGGGCAGCACCATCACACCCGGCGGGGTGCGCGCCTCCCCGCCCGGACCGATGTCGACATTGGGTTCGACCATGTGGAAGGTCAGGCGCGCCGCGGTGCCCACCAGATCGATGATGCGCTGGGGATCGCTTTCGCCGGGCACCTGCACCAGAACGCGGTCCTCGCCCTGGCGCGCGATGGTCGGCTCGGTCGTGCCGGTCGCGTCGATGCGCCGGCGGATGACCTCGATCGACTGGGTCACGGTGCGCTGCCGGATCGCCTCGAAGGCAGCGTCGGTGATCGACAGGCGGAGGGTCTGGCCGTCCTCGCCGCGCACGATGTCGAGCGTCTGCTGCAGGCTCTGCCCGCCGCCCGCCGTCGTGACCGGCTCGTTGAGCGCGCGCAGCGCCTCCAGGGCCCGGTCCATGTCCTCGGCACCGGGCAGGCGCACGATCACCTCGCCGGCGACCACGGCCGGGCGCGTGAAGATGGGCGGCTCGAGCTGGCGCAGGGCATTGCGCGCATCCTCGGCGAGATTGTCGAGTCGCTCCTGGCGCACCTCGTCCATGTCGACTTCGAAGACGATGTGCGAGCCGCCGCGCAGGTCGAGGCCGAGATTGACCGTCTTGTGCGGCAGGATCGTCCAGATGCCCTTGGGCTCGGGCGCCTCGCCTTCGGCACGGGCCGGCTCCATGCGGACCGACTCGGGCACGAAATTGGGCACGGAGAACAGGATACCGAGCACGATCACGCCGAGTACGAGCGCGATCTTCCAGGGCGGGAAATACAGCATGGCGAGCCTTGAACGCTAGGACGGGCGGAAGACGGAAGCGGGCCTCAGGCCTTGTCTTCCTCGTCCTCTTCCGCCGCCTTGGATTTCGAGCCCTTCGACGGCTCGGTGCGCGAGCGGACCTCGGAGATGGTGTGCTTGACCACCTTCACGCGGACATTCTCGGCGAGTTCGACGGTGACCTCGTTCTCCGCGATGCGGGTGACCTTGCCGATCATGCCGCCGGCGGTGACGACCTCGTCGCCGCGGCGCAGGTTCTCGATCATCTCGCGATGCTTCTTCATGCGCTGCTGCTGCGGGCGGATCAGCAGGAAGTAGAACACGACGAAGATCAGGATCAGCGGCGCGATCTGGATCAGGAAGGCGCTGGCACCGCCGCCGCCGGCCGCCGCCGCAAGGATGAGATGGTCAGTGAAGAACATGGAAACGGTCCTTGGCGATATGAGGGTTTGTAACGAGTCGCGGGACTATATCGGCGCGCGGGCGCGTTGCAACAAGACCCGGCCGGTCGAATCAGCGCGGCTTCGCCGGGGAACGGCCTAATCGAGGTGGCTGGCCGGGTCGACCGGCGTCACGCCGCGCCGGATCTCGAAATAGAGCTGGACGCGTTCGGCATTGCCGGTTGCCCCGGCTTCCGCGATCTGGGTGCCCTGGCTCACCTGGTCGCCGACGGCCACGAGCAGGCGCGAGTTGTGCGCATAGGCCGTGACCCAGTTTCCCGAATGGCGCACGAGCACGAGTTCGCCATAGCCCTGCAGCTCGTTGCCGGCATAGACGACCTCGCCGGGCGCGGCCGCGCGCACCGGTTCGCCGAGCCGGGCCGCGATGGTCCAGCCGTCCTTGCGCCCGCCGCCCGGCTGGGCACCGTAGCGCGAGATCACCTCCCCGCGCAGCGGCCAGGCGAAGTCCGGCGCGCCCGCGGCCGGCGGGGGCGGCGGAGGCGGCGACGCGGCCGCCGGCGTGTAGCGCGGCGGGGCCTCCTCGACCCGGAGCTGGCTGTCCGGCGATGCCGCCTCGTAGGCCGGCGCGCTCGCCACCGCACGCGGCTCGCCGCGCACGCGCAGCTCCTGGCCGGGATAGATCGTGTAGGGCGGGGCGAGGCCGTTGAGCGCGGCCAGATCCTCCACGCTCATCGAGTGGGCAAGCGCGATGCGGTAGAGATTCTGACCGCGCTGCACGGTATAGGTCGCCGGGCCTGGGATGCGCAGCGTCTGGCCGGGCGCGATGGTGAAGGGGGCGCCGATGCCGTTCTCCGCGGCGAGGTCGACATAGGAGACCCCGCAGCGCCGGGCGATGGCGTTGAGCGTGTCCCCGTCGCGCACGGTGTAGCGCGCGCCGCAGGCCTGGGCCGCGCCTGCCCCGCCGGAAATGCGGTAGTCGATCTCGGCCGGCCCGCCCGGGCCCGAGCCGCATCCGGCCAGCACGACGAGCGCCGCTGACACAGCGGCGCTCGCACGTAGGGTTCTGGCGCGATGGCCCATCGGGGCGCGACCTCATGACCGGAAGGCGTTCGACCGGCCCCGATTGTGTCCCCTGAGCGTTAATCAGGCGTTAGTTAAGCCGCTCACTCGCCGGCCGGCGCGAGACGCTCGTACGCGCCGAGGGCGCAGGAGCCGGTCGGGATGTCCGTGGTCTGCTGCATCACCCGGATGATCTCCCCGCGGCACAGCTGCGTCGTGGGGATGTCGTAGAACAGGTAGGTGAAGGCGCTGTCGGCCTGATTGCAGCCGGGGCTCACGACATTGACGTAGCGTTCCCCGGTCACGGTCTCCACGATCCAGATCCGGTCGGTGACCGCATCGATCTCGTCGATGCGGGTCGTGTTGAGGCAGGACTCCGTCTCGCCGGTGCGCTGATAGCCCTCGGGCAGCGCCTGTGCGATGGCCTCCTCGGTCGGGGCCTCGGTCCCGGCCGGGGTCTGGCAGCCCGCGAGCGCGAAGGCGCCGGCCGCGGCCAGGATCGGCGAGGTCAGGGTTCTCATGACAATGCTCCGTTTCTGCGGGAGGATCACTGCGTGACCGGCTCGAGGCGCTCGTAATCGCCGAGCGCGCAGGACCCGCGCGGCAGGTCCCCGGCCGTGTCCAGCACGTTCACCGTGTCGTTGTCGCAGAGGCGCGAACCGGAGATCTCGTACTGGATGTAGGTGAAGTTGGTCTCCGCGTCGTAGCACCCCTGGCTGACCTCGTTGAGGTAGACCGTGCCGTCGCGCATGACGAAGAGCCAGAGCCGCTCGGTGATCGGCTCGATCTCGTCCATCTGGGTCACGTTGATGCACTCCCGGGTTTCCCCGGTGCGGTTGTACTGGGCGAGGATGTCTTCGGCATCGCCCATCGCCTGGTTGCCGGGGGTTTCGCAAGCGGCAAGCGCCAGACCCGCGATCGCCGCCGCCGCCAGACAGGCAAGTTTCGTGGTCATGAGCATCTCTCCCGGTGCTGAAAGGCGGTCCCTGCCCGCCTCGCAGGCAGAATAGCCCATGCCGGACTAACCGTCAGCATGCCGGAGCGTTCCATCGAGGCCCGCGGGAGCGCCTAGAGCGCGCGGGCCGGGCCCGGGACCAGCGGCACGAAGCGCACGTCGCCGAGCGCGGTCTCGGCGATCTCGTCGCCGCGGCGCTCGTAGCGCATCAGGGTCTGGACCGGCCCGTTCTGCACCGGGGCGACGCACAGGCCGCCATCCTTCAGCTGCTCGAGCAGCGCTTCGGGGCGCTCCGGCGCGGCGGCGGTGACCATGATGCGGTCGAACGGGGCCTGCTCGGGCCAGCCCTTCGAGCCGTCCCCGATCCGCGTGACGATGTTGGTCAGGCGCAGCGTCTCGAAGCGCGCCTCGGCCGCCTTCAGCAGGGTGCGGTAGCGCTCGATCGTATAGACCCGCCGGGCGAGCCGGGCGAGAATCGCGGCCTGGTAGCCCGAGCCGGTGCCGATCTCGAGCACCTTGCAGCGGTCGTCGACCTTGAGCGCCTGCGTCATCAGCGCGACGACATAGGGCTGGGAAATGGTCTGGCCGCAATCGATGGGCAGGGGCCGGTTCTCCCAGGCCTGGTCGAGAAAGCCCGGCGCGACGAACAGGTCGCGCGGGGTGCGCTCGATCGCGCCCAGCACGGCCTTGTCGGTGATGCCCGCCTTCCTCAGCGCCATGACGAGCTGGATGGTGCGCGGATCGTGCGGCTCGGCCATCAGGCGCCGCCCTTCTCCGGCTCGACCCGCCCGTTCATCGCCTCGGCCAGGCGCTCTCGGGTCTCGTGGTGGGTCAGGTCCATGTGCAGCGGCGTGATCGAGATGCGGCCCTCGTAGGTGGCGCGAAGATCGGTGCCGAGCGGGGGATCGGAGAGCTTGCCGTGGAAGCCGAGCCAGTAATAGGCCTGGCCGCGGAGATCGGTGCGCGCCTCGGCATGCAGGTTGTGCTGGTCGCGCCGGCCCTGGACGGTGACCTCGATCTCGCGCACGTCCTCCGGCTCGCGGTCGGGGAAGTTCACGTTCATGATCACGTTCTCGCTCCAGCGCGTCTCCAGCAGGCGCTTGAGCACCACCGGGCCGAAGGCCCGCGCGGTCTGCCACTTGATGGCGGCCCGCCCCTCGAAGCCGTAGGCCTGGGAGAACGCGATCGAGGGAATGCCGAGGGTCAGCCCCTGCATCGCGCCGGCGACCGTGCCGGAGACGGTGACGTCCTCGGCGATGTTCTGGCCGCGATTGACGCCGGAGAGGACGAGGTCGGGCTCCCTGCCGGTGACGATGTCCTGCACACCCATCAGCACGCAGTCGGACGGCGTGCCGGTGACCGCATACCAGCGCTCCTCGGTCTCGCGGATGCGCAGCGGCATGTTCAGGGTCAGCGCCCGGCTCATGCCCGACTGCTCCTCGGCCGGGGCGACCACCCAGACATCGTCGGAGATCGAGCGCGCGATGTCCCAGAGCACCTTCAGCCCCGGCGCGCGGATGCCGTCGTCATTGGTGATGAGGATGCGCGGATTGTCGCCGAGGAAGGAGGTCATGACGCGGTGAGCACCTCGACGCCGCCCAGATAGGGCTGTAGGGCCTTCGGGATCGCGATCGTGCCGTCCGCGCGCTGGTGGTTTTCCAGAACCGCGACCAGCGCGCGCCCGACGGCCACGCCCGAACCGTTGAGCGTGTGAAGGAATTCCGGCTTCTTCTCGCCTTCGCGCCGGAAGCGCGCATTCATGCGCCGGGCCTGGAAATCGCCGCAGTCCGAGCAGGAGGAGATTTCCCGGTAGGTATCCTGGCTCGGCAGCCAGACCTCGAGATCGTAGGTCTTCCTCGCGGCGAACCCCATGTCCCCGGTCGAGAGCAGCATCACCCGGTAGGGCAGTTCGAGCCGGCGCAGGATCTCCTCCGCGCAGTTCGTCATGCGCTCGAGCTCGTCCTCGCTCTCCTCCGGCTTCACGATGGAGACGAGCTCCACCTTGTCGAACTGGTGCATGCGGATGAGCCCGCGCGTATCGCGTCCGGCCGAGCCGGCTTCGGAGCGGAAGCAGGGCGTGTGCGCGGTCATGCGCAGCGGGAATTTGTCCTCGGCGTGGATGGCGTCGCGCACGATGTTCGTCAGCGGCACTTCGGCGGTGGGGATCAGCCAGTGGTGGTCGGCGCGGAACAGATCCTCGGCGAACTTAGGCAGCTGGCCCGTCCCGAACAGGGCCTCGTCGCGCACCATGTAGGGCGGGCTGACCTCGCGATAGCCGTGCTCGGCCGTGTGGATGTCCAGCATGAAGGCGGCGAGCGCGCGGTGCAGGCGCGAGACCGGCCCGCTCATCACGGCAAAGCGCGCGCCCGACATCGCCGCGGCGCTCTCGAAATCGAGCCCGTTCAGCCCCTCGCCGAGCGCGACATGGTCCCTCACCTCGAAATCGTACGCCTTGGGCTCGCCCCAGCCGCGCACCTCCTCGTTGGCGCTCTCGTCGGCGCCGACCGGCACGTCCTCGTGGGGCATGTTGGGCAGGCTGGCCAGATGCTGATCGAGAAGTTCGTCGCCCTTGCGGGCGGCCTCGTCGGCTTCCTCCATTTTCGCCTTGAGGGCCTCGACCTCCGCGCGCAGGCGCTCGAACTCGGCCTCGTCGCCTTTGGCCTTGGCCTGGCCGATCAGCCTGGACTTGGCATTGCGCTCGGTCTCCAGCTCCTGGCGGGCCGTGGTGGCCTCGCGCCTGGCCCTGTCGAGCTCGATCAGCCGGGCGGACTGAGCCTCCAGCCCGCGCGCGCGCATCGCGGCGTCGAAGGCTTCGGGATTCTCGCGGATGAAGCGGATATCGTGCATGGAAAGGACAGCCCTGGCCGGAAACAAGCCCGGGTGATAGCGCCGGGCGGGTGCTGCGTCTACCGGGGCGGTGCGGGGAGCGAGTGGGGGAAAGCTTCACCCCTGACACTGTCATTCTCCGGCCGAGCGAAGCGAGGACCGGGCAAGCCATGCCTGAACCTCGGACGATGTAGCCCCGCATCACCGGACCGACATGGGTGGCCCGGTCAAACCGGGCCATGACCGGCTGGTGGAGGCACAGGCCGGCTGGTCCTCAGAACCCCTCGAACGTCGCGAATTCGTCGACGTCCGCGCGTTCGGACCGGAGCCTGTTGACCGGCGCGTCCGGGTCGGCGTGGCCGAGCGCCATGCCGCAATAGACGATGTAGGGCTCTTCCACGCCGAGCACCTTCGCAACCGTTTTCGCACGCGGGGTCCAGGCTTCCTGCATGCAGGTGGCCAGGCCCGCCTCCTGCGCGGCGAGGGCGAGGCTCATCATGAACATGCCCAGATGCGCCCACTGGCCGGGGCCCATGCGCCCGTCGATGGAGAAGAACAGCCCGACCGGCGCGCCGAAGAACTCGTAATTGCGCATCAGGTGGTCGAGCCGGGCGAGCTTGTCCTCGCGCGGGATGCCGAGCAGCTCGTACATGTCCTCGCCCACCCGGAAGCGGCGCGAGCGATAGGGCTCCCACAGCTTGTCGGGATAGACGGAGAACTCGCTCTCGTTGGCGAAGGGGTCGGCCTGCAGGCTCTCCTTCACCGCGTCGATGACCGCCTGGCGCTTGTCGCCGGCCACGACATGGACCCGCCAGGGCTGCAGATTGCCGCCCGAGGCCGCCCAGCGCGCCTTTTCGAGGAGGTCGCGGACCTCTTTTTCGCTCACCGGCGTATCCAGGAAGGCGCGCGTCGAGATGCGCGATTTCAGCGCCTCGCTGACGCTCATCGAGTTCGGCATGTGGCCCCCGCCGGCGATAATGACCTAGACAGAAAAACTCGTGCCGCAGCCGCAGGCGGCGACCGCGTTGGGATTGTGGATCCTGAAGGCCGCGCCGATCAGCTCGTCGACATAGTCGATCTCGCTTCCTTTGAGGAATTCCACGCTCATCTCGTCGACGAGCACGGTGGCGCCGTCGCGCTCGATCTTCAGATCGTCCTCGCCGGCCTCGGTCTCCAGGTCGAACACGTAGGAAAAGCCCGAGCAGCCCCCGCCGACCACGGAGACGCGCAGGTATTTCGCCTGCTCCTTCGCCATGATGGCGTTGATCTGCTTCGCAGCGCTCGCCGACAGGCGGATGTCATCGCTCGCGACCTCGGTGCTCATGTCCGGCTCCGGTTTGTGTTCTGGTACCGCTTCGATATATGGACGCTTGCCCGCTTCGGCGAAAGCCCCCTTCCGGGAAGACCCCATGACCCGTTCTCTCGCCCCCTATGCCTGCGACCCGCAGAAGAGCCGCGGCCGGCACTATCCCCAGGCCGAGAGCGCGATGCGCACCCCCTTCCAGCGCGACCGCGACCGCATCATCCATTGCAGCGCCTTCCGGCGCCTGAAGGAGAAGACGCAGGTCTTCGTCGCCCACGAGGGCGATTATTACCGCACGCGCCTGACCCATTCCCTCGAGGTCGCCCAGATCGCGCGCACGCTCGCGCGCGCCCTGAAGGTGGACGAGGACCTGGCCGAGGCGACCGCGCTCGCCCACGATCTCGGCCATCCCCCGTTCGGCCATTCCGGCGAGGATGCGCTCGCAAGCGCGATGGAGGGCTATGGCGGCTTCGACCACAACGCCCAGACGCTGCGCGTGGTGACCCACCTGGAAAAGCGCTATCCCGAGTTCGACGGGCTGAACCTCGCCTGGGAGACGCTGGAGGGCGTGGTCAAGCACAACGGGCCCCTGATGGAGCCCGGCGCGGACGGCAAGGCCCTGCCCTGGGCGATCCGGGCCTATGAGGGCTGGCAGGAGCTGGAGCTCGACAGCTGGACCTCCGTCGAGGCGCAGATCGCGGCGCTGTCCGACGACATCGCCTACAACAATCACGACATCGACGACGGCCTGCGCTCGGGCCTGCTGACACTGGAGCAGCTCGAGGAGGTGCCCCTGGTCGGCGAGGTGTTCCGGCGCTGCCGCGAGCGTCATCCCGGGATCGACCAGGACGTGCTCATCCACGAGGCGGTGCGCGAGATGATCGGGCTGATGGTCGGCGACGTGCTGGAGGAGACGCGCGCGCGCCTGAAGGGCATGGACAGCGCGCAGGCGGTGCGTGACGCGGGCGGGCCGGTCGTCTCCTTCTCCGAGGACATGACCGAGAGCCTCGCCGGGCTTCGCCGCTTCCTCTATGCGAACATGTACCTGCACTACAAGGTCAAGCGCATGAAGGAGAAGGGCAGGCGGATCATCCGCGATCTCTTCAGGGCCTTCCTCGAGGATCCCGGCCTCTTGCCCACCGAGCTGCAGCGCGAGACCGATGGCGCGAGCGGGCAGCGCACGGCGCGCACGGTGTGCGATTATATCGCGGGCATGACCGACCGCTTCGCCATCGGCGAGCACCGCAAGATCTTCCATGTGGAAGGCTGGGGCTGACGGGACGCGCGCCTTCGTCCAAAATTGCTAGACTGTCGCCTGACGGTATTGCGTTTGCGATTCGCATCCCTGTTCGATCAACCCGGGTGAGCCTGATGTCCGACGACGAGCCGAAGCTCGGAGCCTATGCGCCGCCGCCGGAAGATTACGAGACCTTCGACGCGCGCGAGGGCGAGACCGAGCGGCGCGGGCCGATCCTCCTGTTCGCCGCCGTCGCGGTGCTGGTCCTGTTCGCGGCGCTGGTGTGGAACGCCTACCGGCTCGGCGTGCGCGAGCGCGACGCCGCACCCGTGATTCTCGCCGACGAGCAGCCCTACCGCCAGCGGCCGGCCGATCCGGGCGGATACGAGACGCCGGGCCAGGACATCGAGGCCTATTCGCTGCGCGAACCGGCCCCGGCGGAGCCGGAGACGCAGGACGATTCCGAGACCGCCGGGCTTCGCCCCGGCCCGGAAGAGCCCGTCGCGACCCCGCCCCAGCCTTCGCAGACCGAGCTTCCCGAGGTGCGCATCGAGACCGTCGATGCCGACGCGGTCGACGAAGCGGCCGGGGACGTCGAGGCGACGGACCCCGACCGGGAGCCGGCCCGCTCCGAACCCGCGCCGCGCCAGGAGGAGACCCCGCCGCAGCCGGCCGCCGAGCCGCGTGCCGAACCGGCCGACATCGCGCCGGCCGCGGTGACCGGCGACTGGGTGGTCCAGATCGCCGCCTTCCGCACCCGCGCCGAGGCCGAGGAGGCCTGGATCGGCTTCACCAGCCGCTATCCCGATCTCGCCCGGAACCGCGCGCCCTCCATCGTCGAGGCCGATCTCGGCGAGCGCGGCATCTGGTACCGGCTGCGCATCGCCGCCTTCGAGAGCCGCCAGGCGGCGACGAATTACTGCTCCACCCTGTCGGCGCGCGGGCAGGACTGCCTGGTGGCGAGCCGATGAGCGTCACGGCGGCGATCTACGGCTTTGCCGGCACCGAAATCACGCCGGAGGAAAAGGCCTTCTTCCGCGACGCCGATCCCTGGGGCTTCGTGCTGTTCGCGCGCAATATCGACCGGCCGAGGCAGGTCGCGCGCCTCGCGGGGTCCCTGCGCGACATGATGGGTCGCGACGTGCCGATCCTGATCGACCAGGAGGGCGGGCGCGTGCAGCGCCTGAAACCCCCGACCTGGCGCAAGGCGCCCGCCGCGCGCCGCTTCGGCGAGTTGTACGAGCGCGAGCCGGAACTGGGGATCGAGGCGGTCCGGCTCAATCACGAGATGCTCGCCCACGAGCTGATCACGCTGGGCATCGATGTCGATGCCGCGCCGTGCTGCGACCTCGTCGTGGAGGGCGCCGACGCGGTGATCGGCGACCGCGCCTTCAGCCCCGATCCGCAGACCGTGGGCATGCTCGCCCTGGCTGCGCTGGAGGGCCTGCACCGCCAGGGCGTCGCGGGCATCGTCAAGCACATCCCCGGGCACGGGCGGGCCGATGCCGACAGCCATTTCGAGCTGCCGGTGGTGCGCGAGGAGCACGGCCTGCTGTCCGAGACCGACTTCGCGCCGTTCCGGGCCGTCGCCGGAGCGGAAATGGCGATGACGGCGCATGTCGTCTATGCCGATATCGACGAGGAGCATTGCGCGACGCTGTCGCGCGAGGTGATCTCGAACGTGATCCGCACCGAGATCGGTTTCGACGGCCTCCTGATGAGCGACGACCTCTCGATGAAGGCGCTGCGCGGCACGATCAGACAGCGCGGGGAAGGTGCGCTGAAGGCCGGCTGCGACATGCTCCTGCACTGCAATGGCGATATGAAGGAGATGATCGAGGTTGCCCATGCCGCCGTGCGCCTGGATGGCAAGGCGGCCGAGCGCGCGCAGAAGGCCGGGGCCGCCCGCGGCAGGCCCGCCGGGCTCGATCTCGAGGACGCGAGACGGCGTCTCGACGCGTATTTCCGCGAAGCCGGACTGGAGGCGCTGGCGGGGTGAGCGATCTGTTCGAGGAAGATGTCCGCTTCGAGGCGAGCGAGGAAGCCGAGGATACCACCGAGGCCTTCATCGTCGACATTTCCGGCTGGGAGGGCCCGCTCCACCTCCTGCTCGCGCTGGCCCGCAAGAACAAGGTCGACCTCACCCAGATCTCGATCCTCGAACTCGCCGAGCAGTATCTCGACTTCATCCACGAGGCGCGCCGGCACAGGCTCGACATAGCGGCGGAATACCTCGTGATGGCGGCCTGGCTCGCCTATCTGAAATCGAGGATGCTGCTTCCCAAGCCCCGCCCCGAGAGCGACGAGCCGGAACCGGAGGAGATGGCCGCGGCGCTCGCCTTTCGCCTGGCGCGCCTGGAGGCCATGCGCGCGGCGGCCGGCGCGCTCTACCAGCGCGCGCTCCTCGATCGCGACGTCTTCGAGCGCGGCCAGCCCGAAGGCATACGCTCGGTCAAGGCGCCGCAATACGAGGCGGAACTCTACGATCTGCTGAAGGCCTACGCGTTCAAGCGCGAGAAGCAGGCCTTCGCGACCTACCAGCCGGAAAAGCCGCGCGTGTACAGCCTGGAGCAGGCGCGAAAGCGGCTCTCCCTCATCGCCGCGCGCCTGGGCGGCTGGGAGCGGCTCGACGCGCTGCTGCCCGATATCGGCCAGCTCGGCGAGAACGCGCCGCCGCCGAGCTCGGTCATGGCCTCCTCCCTGCTCGCGGCGCTGGAGATCACCAAGGACGGCGAGGCGGAGATGCGCCAGGAGGCGACCTACGCGCCGATCTACATGCGCGCCGGCAAGGGCAGGCCCGCCGGACCGGCCGGCGAAGCAGAGGACCGGGAGGCGTGAGATGACCGACGACGGCGAGCGCGATCCGATCAAGGCCGCGATCGAGGGCCTGCGCCGCCAGGCCGAGAGCGCCCCGCGCGGCGATGGCGGACCGCCGGGCGTGCGCCTGAAGGTCGACAACGAGGTCGAGGGCCTCCGCAGGCTCGAGGCCCTGCTGTTCGCGGCGGAGGAACCGCTCGACATCGAGAGCCTGCAGGCGCGTATCGGCTCCGGCTTCGACGTGCCCGCCCTGCTCAGCGGGCTGCAGGCGAAATATGCCGGAGCCGGGGTCAATCTCGTGGAGGTCGCCGGCAAGTGGCGCTTCCAGACGGCGGAGGACCTGCAGCACCTGCTCCAGTTCCGCCGCGAGGAGCCCAAGAAGCTCTCCCAGGCCGCGCTGGAGACGCTCGCCATCATCGCCTACCACCAGCCCGTGACCCGCGCCGAGATCGAGGACATACGCGGGGTCGCGGTGTCGAAGGGCACGATCGACCTGCTGTTCGAGCAGAAATGGGTACGCCTGCGCGGACGGCGGCGCAGCCCCGGACGCCCGGTGACCTACGGGACGACGGACGCGTTCCTGGAGTATTTCGGCCTGCCCTCCATCGGCGACCTGCCCGGCGTGTCGGACCTGAAGGCGGCGGGCCTGCTCTCCTCGCGCCTGCCGCCCAATTTCGACATGCCCGACCCGGGCCGCATCCCGGCCATCGAGGAAGACCTGTTCGAGGACGAGGCCGAGGCCGCGAACTTCCATGTGGACTTCATGGACGAGGAGGATCGCGGTGAGGAATAGGCTCGCCGCGGCGCTGACCGTCCTCGCCCTCGCCGCCTGCACCCCTGCGCCCGAAACGGCCGTCGAGGACCCCCATGCCGGCTCCCGCCCGATCGCGTGGAACGCGCTCCTGGAGCGCCCGCGCGAAAGCGCCGACGCCCGCATCTTCTACGGGTCCGGGGAGCTGGAATTCGGCGAGCTGTGGCTGCCTGAAGGGCCAGGCCCGCACCCGGTCGTGGCGATGATCCATGGCGGATGCTGGCTCGCCGCCATCCCGGGCACGATCCTGCAGGACTATCTCGCCGCCGACCTGAGACGGCGCGGCATCGCGGTGTGGAATCTCGAATACGCCCGCATCGGCCACGCGGAAGGGGCGTATCCCGGCACGTTCGAGGACATCGCGGCGGGGATCGACCATTTGCGCGTCCTGTCGCCGGAGCACGGCCTCGACCTCGACCGGCTCGTCTTCACCGGACACTCGGCCGGCGGCCATCTCGCCCTGTGGGCGGCGGCCCGCGGCGTGCTGGCCGAGGACAGCCCGCTGCATCGCGAGAACCCGCTGCTGCCCGACGCGGTCGTGACACTCGCCGGGATCAACGATCTCGCCGACTACCGGGCGCACGGGCCGGGCCGCTGCGGCGAGCCGGAGACGGTGGACAACCTGCTCGCCGGGGCCGGCTATGACGACACCTCCCCGGCGGCGATGCTGCCGGTCGGCGTGCCCCAGACGGTGATCTCGGGCGAACTCGACCCGATCGTGCCGCCGGTGCTGGGCGAGCGCTACGTGCTGCTGGCACAGGCGGCGGGCGACGAGGCGGTCTCGATCACCCTGCCGGACGCGGGCCATTTCGAGCTGATCGATCCGGCCGCCCCGGCCTGGGCGGCGATTCTCGCCGAGTACGAGCGCGCGCTCGCACCGGGAACGCCTGACTGAGGCGTTTCATTGGCGATGAAAGCCCGCTAAGCCTCCCCGGCCCTCTTCGTGGAGACCCCTTCATGCCCATGAACACGCTCTGGCGCCTCGTCGCGACCGGCCCGATGACACCGCTGCGCGAGGCCGCCGACCGGCTCGAGGACGCCGATCCCGCCCCGGCCCTGTCCTGGTCCTGCTTCGAGGACGGCGCACCGGACAGGGGACGGCTCGACATCCTGTTCGCCGAGCAGCCGCGCGTCGACGACCTGCTGGAGACGATCGGGCTCGACGCGGACGACCCGGCGATCGAGGTCGATTTCGGCCCGCTGCCCGAGGAGGACTGGGTGCGCCTGTCGCTGGAGGGGCTCAAGCCCGTCGAGGCCGGGCGCTTCGTGGTCCATGGCGCGCACGAGAAGGAGAACATCCCGTCGGGCAAGCTCGCCATCGAGATCGAGGCGGGCCCGGCCTTCGGCACCGGCCATCACGGCACGACGAAGGGCTGCCTCATCGCCTGCGACCGGCTGGAGCGCGAGGGGCTGGAGCCGGCAAGCGTGCTCGATCTCGGATGCGGGACCGGCGTGCTCGCCATCGCCGCGGCCATGGTCTGGCCGGACGCCAGGATCGTCGCCTCCGACATCGATCCCGAGGCGGTGACCGAGACCGGGGTGAATGCGGACAAGAACGGCGTGCTCGACCGCATCGACGCCTTCGCCGCGGACGGCTTCCAGCACGACAAGCTCGACGCGCGCTTCGACCTGATCTTCGCCAATATCCTGGCCGGCCCGCTGCAGGACCTCGCCGTCCAGCTCGCCGACCGGCTGACGCAGACGGGCAAGACCGTGCTGTCGGGCCTGCTGGAGGAGCAGATCGGCGCGGTCGAGGAGGCCTATGCGAAGGCAGGCCTGCGCATCGAGCACACCGATATCATCGAGGGCTGGGCGATCCTGACGCTGGGGCGGTAGGACATGGCCCGCCCGCGCGCGCCCTCCCCGCAAGCGGGGAAAGGGAAACGCGGGCTTGCGAAGCTCCCTCCCCCTCGCCCCCAAAAATCCCGCTTGACATCCATCGAAATATCGGGAAATCTGGATATATGGAAAAGATGAACGCCATCGACGCCCTGTCCGCCCTCGCCCACGAGGCCCGGCTCGACATCTTCCGCCTGCTGGTGCGGGCCGGAGAAGACGGCCTGCCCGCGGGCGAGATCTCGGCCCGGCTCGACATGCGCCAGAACACGGCCTCGACCAATCTGGCGATCCTTCACCGCGCCGGGCTCGTCAGCCAGCGCCGCGAGGGTCGCAGCGTGATCTACGCGGCCGATTTCGCGGGCATGCACGGCCTCGTCGGTTTCCTGATGAAGGATTGTTGTGCGGAGACGCCGGCGCGCGTCGACGCGCTTCTCGAAACCCTCGCGCCGGGCAAAGGAGATTCACCATGCCTCGACTGCACCTCTCCCTGACCGTGAAAGATCTCGATCGCTCGGTCGGCTTCTACACCCGCCTGTTCAAGGCCGAGCCCGTCGTGCTCGAAAGCGATTACGCCAAATGGTCGCTGGATGCGCCGAGCGTGAACTTCTCGATCTCGAGCCGCGGTGAAAACTACGGCGTCGACCATGTCGGCCTCGAGGCCGGAAGCGAAGACGAACTCGCCGAGCTGCGCGAGCGCCTCGTCGCGGCCGACCAGCCGATCTTCGACCAGGAATGCACGACCTGCTGCTATGCGAAGTCGAAGAAGGCCTGGGTGCGCGACCCCGACGGGGTGGCCTGGGAGACCTTCTTCAGCCACGGGCGCTCGGCCGAGTACGGCGACGGCACGCTCGACGAGGCCCGCCTCGCGGGCAAGACCAAGAGCGCGTGCTGCGCACCGGCGTAAGACAGCCGGATCATCCCGGCCGGGCGGTCGTGCCCAGGGCCTGACCGTGTCCGAACGCGGCCGTCCGGCCGGGATGGGTCCGCGCCGCGTGCAAAGCACCGGCGCGGAAGGCTCGCCCTAGCGGCGCTTCCTGACCAGCCCGGAAAGGCCCGTGCGCTCCAGGAAGGCGTTGACGTCGTGGGCGCGCGGCAGTTCGCGGATGCCGGCCCTGGCGCGGCGGCGCTCCATGGCGCGCGTGGTGTCGCAGCCCATCAGGCGGATATGGTCGTCGGCGTGGAACATGGCGGCGCTCCGTCTCTGTCGGTTCCCTGCCGATATGCGCCGCACCGAAGGCCGGGAGAACGCCCACCCGCGCATGCCAGCCATGGCGCCGATGCAAGGGGCGCAGGCGCCCTGGCAGCCATGGAACCGGCAGGGCCTCCCGCGGCGTTCATGCCGGTGAGTCCCATGAGCAGACCGAAGGGAGCCCCGCCATGAGCGCCACGCAAGTGCGCAATCTCGACGATTCCATCCACCGCACCAACGAGTGGCTGCGCGATCTTCAGGAGAAGCTCGGCGCGGACGACCGCGGTGCCGCCTATATCGCGCTGCGCGGCGTTCTGAAGGCGCTGCGCGACCGGCTGCCGACCGACGACGCGGCCCATCTGGGCGCGCAGCTGCCGATCCCGATCCGCGGGGTCTATTACGACCAGTACCGCCCGTCCGACCAGCCCAATGTCGTGCGCGAGCCGGAGATCTTCCTGTCGATGATCGGGGACGGGTTCGGCGACGCCAACAATCTCGGCTTCGGCCCGGAAGAGGCGGCGCGCGCGGTGTTCGAGCTCCTCAACGAGAAGATCGACACCAACGAGGCGCAGAAGGCCCGCCACATCCTCAATGACGAGCTGAAGGCCTTCTGGCCGAAGGCGGCCTGAGGCCGGCCATCACGATCTGCTGACAGGGCGCACGCGGGCGATTGAAAGCGCCCGCGTGCGCGCCTAGGCTCCGCGCCATGACACACCCGATCCAGAATTTCGACGTCAAGGGCGGGCCCGGACACGGGCGCCGCAACCTTCCCAAGATTCGCGCCGTGCTGGAGGCCGCCGGCCTCGACGGCTTCATCATTCCCCACGAGGACGAGTACAACAACGAGTACCTGCCCGCGAACGCGGAGCGGCTCGCCTGGGCGACCGGGTTCACCGGGTCGGCCGGCGCGGCCGTCGTGATGCGCGACCGGGCCGCCGTGCTCGTGGACGGGCGCTATACCGCCCAGGTGCGCGTTCAGGTCGACGGCGAGCTGTTCGAGTATGCCGACCTCGTCGAGCAGGGCATTGCCGGCTGGATCCGCGACAACGCGCGCGAGGGCGAGCGCATCGGCTACGATCCCAAGCTCCACTCCCCCGATTCCCTTGCCCGGATCGAGGAGGCCGCGAATAAGGCGAAGGCCGAACTCGTCAGCCTGGACAAGAACGTGGTCGACGAGGCCTGGGAGGACCAGCCCGCTCCCCCGCAGGCCCCGGTCGTTCCCCACCCCACCGAGTTTGCCGGCGAGGACCATGCCTCCAAGCGCGAACGCATCGCCGCGGCGGTGAAGGAGGACGGTGCGGACGCGGCCGTGATCACCGACCCGGCCTCGATCGCCTGGCTGCTGAACATTCGCGGCGGCGATGTCGACCGCTCGCCCCTGCCGCTCGCCTGGGCGATCCTGAACAGGGACGCGAGCGTCGATCTCTTCATCAACGAGAGGAAGCTGACCGACGAGGCCCGCTCCCATCTCGGCAACGAGGTCGCGATCCGGCCCGAGGCCGAGTTCGCCAAGGGGCTGAAATCGCTGTCCGGCAAGACGGTGCGCGTGGACGGCTCGACGGCCTCGGTCTGGGTGTTCGATCAGCTGGAGGAGGCCGGTGCCAGGGTCCAGAGGAAATCGGATCCCGTCGCCCTGCCCAAGGCCTGCAAGAACGCCGCGGAGATCGAAGGCGCGCGCCAGGCCCATATCCGCGACGGCGCGGCGATCGTGAAATTCCTGCACTGGCTAGACACGGTCGCCCAGTCCGGCGAGGTCGACGAGATCACCGCGGCCCAGACGCTGGAGAAGTTCCGCACCGCGATCCCCGAGCTGAAGGACCTGTCCTTCGAGACGATCTCGGGTGCCGGACCGAACGGGGCCCATCCCCACTACCGGGTCAATACCAGCACCAATCTCAAGCTCGAGAAGGGCTCGCTCTACCTGGTGGACTCCGGCGGGCAGTATCCCGACGGCACGACCGACATCACCCGCACCGTCCCGATCGGCACGCCGACGGCGCAGATGCGCCGGCATTTCACCCTGGTGCTGAAGGGCCATATCGCGCTCTCGCGCATCCGGTTCCCGAAGGGGATCACGGGCAGCCAGCTGGACGCGCTCGCGCGTGCGCCGCTGTGGATGGCCGGCTTCGATTATGATCACGGCACCGGACACGGGGTGGGCAGCTATCTCGGCGTCCACGAGGGCCCGCAGCGCATTTCCAAGGCCCAGAATTCCATCGCCCTACAGCCCGGAATGATCGTGTCCAACGAGCCCGGCTACTACAAGCTCGGTGCCTACGGCATCCGCATCGAGAACCTGCAGGTGGTCACCGAGCCGGAAGAGATTCCCGGCGGGGACCGCAAGATGCTCGGCTTCGAGACGCTGACCATGGCCCCGATCCACACCGGTCTCGTCGACGTCACCCTGCTCGATGCCGGGGAGGTCGCCTGGCTCGATGCCTATCACGCCACCGTGCGCGAGCGCGTCGGCCCGCGGGTCGAGGGCGAGGTCAGGGCCTGGCTCGACGCGGCCACCCGTCCGCTGACGGCGGCGACGCCGTGATGGGCGCCGCGGCCGTATCCGCCCGGGGCCTCCGCGCCCTCGCCGCGGCCGCGCTGTGCCTGGTTCTGGCGGCGTGCTTCGTCTCTGCCGGGCCCCTGATCGGGCCGGACGAGACCGTCACGCCGCTTCAGCCGGGCGTCTATTCCTTCCACGACGCCGAGGCCGGCGAGGCGCCGGAAGTCACATGGCGCGGGGAGATAAGCTTCACGCAGGACGGCGTGATGACCTCGCCGGCCGAGGGTTTCGACTATCAGGGCGCACGCATGGCGGTGCTGCGCCCGGGGGTCTGGATCGTCCAGCATCCGCCCGAGGACGGCGAGCAGGACGAGGGATATGCCTACACCCTGCTCTACGCCGATACCGAAACGGAAGGGCGCTATTACGCCGAGCTGCCGGTGTGCGAGGCGCTGAGCCTCGCGGTGCAGGCGAGCCTCGGGCTCGAACTCGTCGACGATGTGTGCACCGTCGACAGCCTGGACACGCTGCGCGACGCGCTGCTCGCCTACGAGGTCGAGCGCGCCGACGACTTTCCCGCCTTCCCCGAGGGGCGCAGCTATCTGGTGCGCGAGGGCGATCTGTGAGGCGCTGCGTGGCGGCGCTCGCCGCCCTCGTCCTGCCGCTGATCTCGGCCTGCTTCTACTCGCAGGAGGAGCTGATCGGCTTCTGGGGCGCGGACCGCGCGCTCGCGCCCGGGCTCTACACCCACACGCCCTACGATCCGCAGGGCCAGGAGTGGGACCGGCCGACCTGGCGCGGGGAGATCGCCTATGAGGGCCGGCGCTATGTCAGCGAGGTGGCCGATTTCCCGCACCAGAACGCCCGCCTGAAGCGGCTGGACGGCGATATCTACATCGCCCAGTGGCCGCGCCGGGACGGCATCGGGTACGGGATCCTGTTTCTCTACGGGGACATGGCGACCTATCACCAGCCCGATTGCTCCGCCCTGCCCCGCGCCGTGCGCGAGGAGACCGGGATCACGCTCGGCGAGGAAGGTTTCTGCGAGATCGCCGATCTCGACCAGCTCGAGGCGGTGATCCGCTCCTATCTGGTGCAGCGGGAGGGCGATCTGCGCATCGACGGCATCTACCGCCGGGTGCGGTGAGGCCTATTTCGGCTTGCCGGGAGTGAAACTCGGGCTGTCAGAGGCCGGGAAGGTCTCCTTCATCGCCTCGTCGACCTTCTCCTCCTGGCTCATCACGTCCTTGTCCCTGCGCGACTTAGACTCTTCGGCCTTCCTCTGGGCCTTCTCGGCGAGACGCTCCTGCTCGACCGTCACCTCGTCGAGCGCGTCGGTCGTCTCGCGCCCGCGCGGCAGCTGCTCGCCGAAGCGCTCGCCGCGTCCGCCGGCTATGCCTTCGTCGACGGGCACGCGGCCCGGATCGGCATCGCCGCGCGCCGGACGGCGCTGGTCCTCGCGCCCGAGGTGCTTGTCCTCGTCGAACGCCTCGGCCTCGACCTGATCATCGGCCGGGTCGTCGAACGGGGCATTCTCCGTCTTCGCCGGATTCTTGAAAGGCTTGCTCTCGCTGTAGCGATCGGCCATCGGACAGACCTCCCTGTTTTCCTTCGCGTTATCGAGACAACGCGCCAGGGCGGGATGACGATCCGGGGAAGGTGCGTGCGCTATGCCTGCAGGCGCTGCGGAGCGTGGTCCCAGACCGCGTCGTTGGCGGCGCGTGCGGTGAGGCGTCCCCCACCCTGAAGCTCGCGC
This sequence comes from Marinicauda algicola, assembly GCF_017161425.1. Classification (GTDB taxonomy): domain Bacteria; phylum Pseudomonadota; class Alphaproteobacteria; order Caulobacterales; family Maricaulaceae; genus Marinicauda; species Marinicauda algicola. Next base: position 1,413,797 of record NZ_CP071057.1, read on the forward strand.
AGCTGGGCGAGCGTGACGATGGAGACGTCCGCGAGGCGGATCTGCACGTCGCGGGGAGTGCGCGCGGCGGTGGGGCGCACGGCGAGCATCGCGTTCGCCTCGCCGGTCTTCCACGCGACCATGGCGGAGAGGAACAGCGCCTTGTCCGGGCGCTCGCGCGCGATCTCGGGGAACTCGAAGATCGTCTCTCGCACGAGCTTGATCGTCTTGGCGACGTTGAAGGACTTCAGCACGGCCGGGTCGAGCGGGGTGTGCGCCGAGAGCGCCGCCTCGCGCGGATCGCCGACATCGAACACGACATCGTTGAACAGAAACAGCATGGCGCGCCTGACCTCCCGTGAAGGTCCCCTGGAAGACACCACCAGTATCGCGCAGGCGCGTTAAGACTTCTCAACCGGCTCGGTAAGGAAATGTCGACCATGACGGTCCTCGATCTCGATCACCCAGAGATCGGGATCGTCCTCGAGCCGGCGCGCCGCATAGGCGTCGGCGCGCGCCTCTTCCAGGCTGTCGCCGAGCGGCTGGCTCCACACGCGCTCGCCGGAAAAGTCGGTGACCGGCACGAACAGGCGCGCCGTCCCGTCCAATAACGAGACCTTGACCAGCACCGCGCCCGCATCGGGGTCGCCGCGGCGTGCCACGTAGATGGCCGCGCCGCCCGATTCAGCGCGCCAGCGCAGGGCGTCGACCCAGAATCGGGTTTTCAGATCGCTCATTTTTCTTGATGGCAGACCAATTGCTTAATAAAGTCCTAACCGAGGGGATTGTTTCATGTCGATACGCTCAGCGTTGCTGCGCCTTTTGTCGTTGGCTGCCGCCATGATGGCGTCGGCTTCTCCAGGATATTCCAGCGATCTGCGTCCTGCACGCTCCGAGGAGCTCACGCTCGCCTCGCTCGATGCGGCCGCGCGGCTGCGTCTCGACGAGGACCAGGCCCTCGTGCGGGTCGATTTCGATCTGGCGCCGGGTGCGCGCGCCGAGGCGGTCGAACTCATTCTCGTCGCCCGGCCGAAGAGCGATGCCTCGGGGGGGCGCATCTCGGTCTCCATCAATCGCGGACGCAGCGTCGTTCTCGCCCCGCGTGCGGAGAGCTTCGAGGCTCGCTTCGCCCTCTATTCCGAGGCGGTGCGGCCGGGCACGAACACGCTCAACCTCGTCTTCGAGGCCGGCGGCGAGGACGGCTGGATCCTCGATGCCGAGGCCAGCCGGTTGCGCGTCTCTGCCGCTCCGGCGGCGGGCTATGACAGCCTGTCCGACATCGAGGCGGCGCTCGCCTCCGACTATGCCACGCCGCGGCGCATCCATGTCGACGCGCGCGAGGCCGGAGTGCAGGAGACCGCCGTGGCGGCGCTGACGGCCCAGGGCCTCGCCCTGCGCCTCGGCGAAGCGCCCATCCTCGTCAACGAACCCTCGGTCGCCGAGCTGACCGTGCGCGCGGTCGCCGATCCCGCCGCCGTAACCCCGGCGATCGTCATGACCGGCCCCTCGGAAATCCAGCTGAGCGCGACCGACTCCAGCGCCCTCATCGCCGCCGCGCGCCTGTTCGCCGCGCGCTCGATGGAGGGCCAGGAGCGCCGCTTCGGCGCCGCCCAGGCCCTGTCCGCCCCCCGCCTCGTCTTCACCGAGACCGCCGCGGCGCCGGCGTCCTCAGACCTCGCCCATCTCGCTGCGCTCGGCGCCCCCTTCGGAGCCGAGCAGGGCAGTCGCACTGCCGTGGTGATCGCGGGAGCGGATCCCGAAAGCCGCGCGGCCGCGCTCGCCGTCATCGGGCGCGCGGCCCTCGCCTCGGGCTCGGCCTGGATCTATGGCTGGTTCGGCGAGGATGTGCAGCTCGCGCCGGCCAATCACAATCTTCTCGTGCTCGGCCCCATGGACACGATGGACGCCCGTCTCATCGAAGCCGCCCCGTCCGAGGTGCGCGCCGCGACCGATGCCGCCCGCGCCCGCACGCCCCGCGACAGCCATTATTTCGGTTCCACCGCTTTCGCCGCAGAGGAGACGCGCGCGCTCGGGGACGTCACCGGGATCGCCGCCATCTTCGACGACCGCCGCGGACGCACCGTCGCCCTGATCACCGCGCCGGAGGGGGCCGACTTCGCTCGCGCCGCCAAGCGTCTCGCCCGTTCCACGCTGTGGGACGGGATGGAAGGCCGCGCCGTGCTGTGGGACGCCGCCGCGGTCACCGCCTTCGGTCCGAGCACCGGCCCGGCCTTCTCGCGCGAGGCCGTGACGGTCTTCCTGCGCCGCAATGACCGCTGGGTCGCGCTCGGCGCGTTCTCGCTCGCCGTGCTCCTTCTGATCGCCGGCGGCGCCGTAAACCGGACAGCAAGCCGTCGGGTGTAAGACTGGCGGGCATGTGGATGCCCGCCCTTCTCCTCGCCGCCGCGATCGGCGATGCCGCCCCGAGCGAAGCGGAGGCGAATTTCCGCATCCGCGCCCAGGCGCTCGCGGCCGACGAGGCCTGCGATCTCTTTGCCGAGCCGGAGCGGCGCTTCCTGGAAGCCGGGCTCGCCCAGGCCCGGCGCGATCTGACCGCCGCCGGGTTAGAGTCCACCCGGATCGAGGCGGCGCTCTCGCGCATCCGGGCCGACCGGCGCATGGCGGCGTGCGACAGCGAACCGGTCCGGGCGATCGCCGAGACCGCACGCGCGGCCGCCGTGGAGATGCTGCGCCAGCCGACCTTCCCCTTCCAGGGCACTCACCGGACCTGGCGGGTCGACCGCACCCGCTACGACTTCGTGCGCTGGCCGGTGCTTCAGGAGATGGACGGGGCACGCTTCGGGCGCGCGGTGAGCGTGCCGGACCCGAACCCCCGCGACCGCGTCGACGCGCGCGAGACGGCGCCCGCCTTCGTGATCGCCGGAGAGAGCGAGGCCACGAGCGCGGTGCTGGTGCTGCGCGATGGCGCGAAGGCTCCCGAGCCCTATGACCGAACGCTCGCCGGCCTTCTGCCGCCGCCGGACGGGGCGGCGATCGCCCGCTTCAGCGCCCCGCCTCACGGCGAGCGCCGAGTGTTCGCCTCGGCCCGCCTCTCGCCCGAACGCGCCCGGCGCCTGCTGAGCGAGGGCGAGCGCGCCGAGGCGCCGGCCTCCGGCTTCGTCTTTCCCGAGGAGACGCTGGGCCTGCTCGCCGCGCTCGCGCCGAACGAGGCCGCGGCGATCGAGCTCTTCGACGCGCGTGGACAGCGTCTGGCGCGCTACTGGATCGAGATCGGCCATCTGCAGGCCGCCCTCGATTTCGCGGCCCTGCCCTATGAGGGATACGGCGTGCGCTAGGTGTCCGCCGTCAGGCCGCGCCGTGGGCCTTGGAGATCATTTCCCCGGCGCTCTGGGCGCGGCGGATCTGCTCGTGCACGGCGAGCGGCTCGAACGCGGCGACCTCGCCGCGGGCCTCGACGAGCACCGGCAGGCGCACGGTCACCGTGGTGCCCTCGCCCTGGACGCTCTGCACGTTCATCGACCCGCCATGCATCTCCGCCAACATGCGCACGAGCGAGAGGCCGAGACCGGAACCGCGCTCGTCGATGCCCTGCGCCGAGCGGGTCTGGGTGTAGCGCGCGCCGAGCGAGCCGATCTCCTCGGGCGCCATGCCAACGCCGCTGTCGCCGACCGCCAGAAGGAGCTGGTCGCCCTGGGCGCGCGCCATCACGGCGACGGCCCCGCCGGCGGGCGTGAACTTGATCGCGTTGGAGACCAGGTTGAGCAGGATCTGGCGCACCGCCTTGCGGTCGGCCTCCACTTCCAGCGCGTGGTCGCCGGCATCCACGCTGAGGACCAGGCCTTTGTCCTCGGCGCGCAGGCGCATCATCTTCGCGCAGGTCTCCACCACGTCGCGCGCGTCGAAACGGTCGGTGACCAGCTCGTAGCGGTCGGCCTCGATCTTGGACATGTCGAGCACGTCGCCGATCAGGTCCAGCAGATGGATGCCGCTCTCGTGGATGAGGTCGCCATATTCGGCGTAGCGCGCCGGAAGCGGGCCGAACAGGCGCTGCTTCATCACGTCGGAGAAGCCGATGATCGCGTTGAGCGGGGTACGCAGCTCGTGGCTCACCGCGGCAAGGAACTCCGATTTCGCCCGGCTCGCCGCGAGCGCTTCGTCGCGCTCGGCGCGCAAGGTCTCGACCTCGGCGCTCTGCGCCTCGTCCTCGCGGTCGAGGCTGAGAACGAGGCCCTGCCCGGCCAGCGCACCGCGCGCCTGGACCCGGGTCTCCTCCCCGCGGCCGCCGCGCACGGCGAAGCCGAAGCTCGCCTCCGCGCCACCGCCTTCGAGCCCATCCGACAATCCGGCGCGCACGGCCTGCGCACCGGCTTCGTCGAAGGCGAAATCGGTCAGGGGCAGGCCCGTGAGTTCGCGCGGCGCGCCCGGGACCAGGCGGCGCAGCGCCCGCGAGGCCGCGGTCACCCGGCCCGCCGTGTCGACCGCGACGAGCGGCGCCGGCGCATGGGCAAAGGCCTCGGCAGCCGGCCTCAACCGGCGCGCCTCGGCGCGCGCGGCATTGAGCCGGGCGGCGTGGCGAAGGCTTGCGACCAGCGCGCAGGCGGCCAGGAAGCCGGCCATCATCACGACCGGCGCGGATTCCAGCGGCATGCCGGGCGCGCCTGCGGGCGCGAGTGCCTCGAACACGGCAAAGCCTGCGAACGTCGCGGCGTTCACCGTCCAGGACAGGCCGGCATCGAGCTGGCGCCCGCTCGCGGCGAGTGCCGCGGGCCCGGCGAGGAAGACCAGGGCTGCCGGCGTCAGCACGCCGCCGAGCGCGGCCGTGGCGGCAAGCGCGGGCAGGACCCAGGCAAGCGCCAGGATCAGGCGGTTCAAGCCGAGCCTGAGCGCGCGCGATCCGGCGATCTTCAATCCGATGAAGCCGGGCAGCGCAGCCGTGGCCCACAGGGCGAGGCCGCCCGCGCTAACGCCCTGTTCACCCTGGTTGATGAACGCGCCGCCCGCGACCACGCCCAGCCAAAGGGCGTGGACGAGCCGGCCGGCCGTCCGGTCCAGCAGCAGCAGCGGGCGAAGCGATTGACGCATCAGGGATTATTCCGACTCACAACCGGTCAGTACCCCTGCACCGTCCTCCCGCTGCATTAACAATTATTGAATCCTGCCTAAACCTCCCGGTCATACTTGGAGGACAGCCTGTTTGCGGGCAGTATGGTCCCGCCTCCCAGCATCGAAAAGGAGCGGCTCGAATGATCGGGGCGTTTGTACTCGCGGCAGCACTTTCCCTCACTCAGCAAGCCGATGAAGGCGCACAGGAAACGGGTTCTGCTCCCGAGCCCGACGGGCAGATCCAGGAGGGGCCGGTCCTCACGCTCGGCGCCTCGCCCGAGTCCGCTCCTGCCGAGGAGGACGAGCTGGTGGAAACCGCCTCCACCTACGCCTCCTTCCACGAGGAGGTCAGCGCCGCGGGCCGGCGCGAGCTGCGCTCCGGCCTCGACCTCGACGAGACGATGGATGCGCTCGCCGCCTACTATTCCGATGACCGGCTGGTGGACGCGCAGATCGCCTATGCCGCCCTCGTCGCCGCGCAGAATCCCGAATTCATCGACGCGGTGCGCGCGATCGCGGACTATTACGGCAGCGACGTCGCGGCGCAGAGCCTTATGGAGGACCCGCTCTTCGTGACCGGCTTCATGGGCGCGGATGCCGCGACCCAGTCGGTGACGAGCGCGATCGGCGAGGATGTCGGGCGCATGGATCAGGTCGGGCTGCGCTACCGCCAGGCCGCCTACAATCTGCAGACCGAAGCCTGGGCGCAGCGCCGGGCGCGCGACCGCCAGGAACGCCTCGCCGCGATCGAGACCGCGTCGAACCGGCTGACGACGAATTTCCGCCTGTCCGAGGAGATCGCCCCGGCGGCCGGTGCGCCGACGGCGCAGCGGCTGGGCTCGGCGGCCTCCCTGTTCGAGAACGACATCGTCACCGACACGACCGGGCCGATCACCCTGTCCGAGCTGGAAGTGACGGTCGGCCAGCGCCAGCTCGAGCCCGACGAGCGACGCGTGGGCCAGATCCTCGTCGTCGCCGCGCTGCAGTCCATCGAGGACGGGGATATGGCCTATATGGACCAGCTTCTGTCCAACCCGACGGTGGAGCGCTGCATCGCCTGGGCGAAGCTCGACCTGCAGCAGTGCGTGGCGGCCGGTCACTTCAAGTACGAGGACGCGTTCTGCATCGCCGAGCACGCACTGGGGGACGTTGCCGACTGCCTGACCACGGCCCGTATCGTCTCGAATTGAAACACTGTTCTGAATCAAAGACTAAGAATGGTTCAGTATTAAGCGTGCATTTACCGAAAGCCGGGGTTTCGGTGGCAAAACCCCGGCTTTTTCTCTAGCCTCGATCTTGCTTCGGAGCCCCCGAAGGAAGAAGTCGAGGCGGAAAGATGCTCTTCATCCTGCGCGCAGCCTTCTGGATCAGCGTCGTCGCGGCCTTCACGCCGCCGCAATTCCACATGTCCGAGGACAGCCCGCTGACGGGCCTCATCCTCGCCGCGGTGGACGAGCCGGGCCACGACGCGATCGGGGAGGTGATCTCCGCCTCGCAGGAGACGCGCTCGGATTTCTGCCGCCAGTATGCCGAGGTCTGCGCCGTCGGGGAGCAGGCCGGCAGCTTTGCCGGCTTCCTCGGCGACGTCGCCGTGGCCCGGGTGGAGAGCTGGGCGGCCGCACAGGGCGCCGACACCCGGGGCTGATCGCGCGCCCTTGCCCGTGCGGGCCATGATGGCTACCTCACGGGAATGAACACCATCCAGGACGATATCGACGCCCTCGTCGACGAATTCGACCTCCTCGGCGACTGGGAGGAGCGCTACCGCTATCTCATCGAGCTCGGCCAGGCCCTGCCCGGCCTCGCTGCGCACGAATATGCCGACGAGCACAAGGTGAAGGGTTGCGTGAGCCAGGTCTGGCTGGTGCTCGAAGACATGGACGGCCGGCTGGTAGTACGCGGCGACAGCGACGCCCACATCGTCAAGGGCCTCGTCGCCCTGATGGTGCGCCTCTATTCCGGGCGCACGCCGCAGGAGGCGCTCGAGATCGATCCGGCCAGGGTGCTCGCCCGCATCGGGTTGGCCGAGCACCTCTCCCCGCAACGCTCCAACGGCCTGGCCTCGATGGTGCAGCGCATTCGGGCCGAGGCGAAGGAGCGCGCCGCGGCGTGAGGCCTGGCCTGGCCCCTTCCCGCGTCACTCGCGCTCACCGCCCGCAACGGCGCCCACGTGCCTGAAGCCACAGAGCTTTCCGCGATTTAATCTGTCTCTCGCATTTCACGGTTGGCCGGGCGCACGCGCTCTGCTATCGCGCGGCCCTTGGCTCATCCGCCTTCAAGAGCGGAATTTCGATAGAGAGATCTTCCCCCATGAAAACCGGTTTCCTGTCCTTCGTCGGCCTCGCCGCCGCGCTCGTCGCCCCTGCGCACGCCCAGGAGCTCCAGCCCTTCCAGCAGGCCGCGCTCGACCGCGTGCTCGCGAGCTATCCTGCCGAGGAGCGTGCCATGCTGCGCCCGCAGCTGGAAATGATGTTCTCCCAGATGGATGCCGCGACCATCGCCATGATGGAAGAGGCGATGATGAACCAGGCCGAGCCGGTCGAGGACGACTTAGACTACGAGGAGGCCAGCGAGGACGACCTTGCCTTCAACACCGCTCAGTACGAGCCCATCGCCACGGCATATTTCGAGATCGGGACGGCCTTCGACGCCTTCGTCGCGCAGGCTGCGGCCCGGCATGCCCCGGAAGCGCCCTACGCGGTCTGGGGTCAGGCCTGGCGCTATGAACTTCCGTCGCTGGACGTGTTCGAACTCGATCTCGGTGCGGATCCGCGCGCCTATCTCGCGCGCATCGAGATGATGGCGCCCCATGACGGGCGCTATCGCTTCGATCTGCCGGCTGCCCCGACCGGGTTCGATACGGCGGGCGTGGAGGCCGCTCTCGCCGAGGCCTTCGAAGCGTATCAGGCGCTCGGCGAGCGCTTCGAGACGCGCATCCGCGCGCTCGCGGCCGCGGACGACCATGACGGCGCCCACGAGCATGAAGGACAGGCGCGCGGCGAACTCGCCGCCATCGAGGAGCGTCTGAGCGCCCGCCTGCAGGCGCTCGCCCCTATGGATCGCGGCGAGATCGCCGAGGCCCTGATGAACGGGCAGAGGCTGAACTAGCCCGCGAACGGATCCGCCACCTTCGGCGCGCGCCTCATGCCGTAATGGATGGCGAGGCGTTCCAGGGCGAGCTTCAGGGCCGGCGCGCCGGCGCGGGCCGGCCAGCCGAGATCGCGCTCGGCCGCGCTCATCCCGCTCTCGCGCAGGCAGACATTGACCAGCAGCCGGTCGAAGCCCGGCCCCACGGCGGCCAGCGCGTCCATCACGCGGCGTTTCGCGTCCAGGCGCGCGACGGGCGCATCGCCGGGGTCGAAGCGGAATGCCGGCGTCCTGCCGCGGGGCGCGCGCGTCCAGTCGCTCATCGCCGGCGCACCCATGGCCGAGCGGTGAAAGTCGGCGCGCAGGCGTTCGCCCGCCATCACCTGATCGGGCTCGAGCAGAGGCGGACGCCCGTGGCAAGCCCTAGCGTAGCGCGCCGGCGGGGACTCGGAGAGATTGGCGATGACGGTCTCGATCCGGCCCTGCCGGTCGATGACGTCGCGCGGGCCGAGATCGCAATGCTGGTGGGCGAAGCGGTCCTGGGCTTCGCCGGGTGCATCGGCGCGGTGTAGCGCCATGCGTCCGGCGCCGGTGAGCACGAAACAGTCTTTGCCCGCAGCCGCGATCGCACCGGCGCTGAGCGCCGCGGCGGTCTCCTTCGCGCTGGCCACCGCGAAAGGGCGCCGGCGCCGGTCGGAGCCGGCATAGACGCCGTAGCCGGTGCGCCCGCCCGGCAGCGGGGCGAGCACGCGGCCGGGCTTGGCCAGGCGCACCATCCAGGAGGGCGCGCTCACGCCGCGATCTCCTCGCAGGCGCCGCGCCCGGGCGGCGGCGGAGCGGCCCGCAGGCAGGCCTCCAGCGCGTCGAGAAAACCGTCGAAGCCCGGCTCGTCGCGCCGGTCCTCGATGCGGTGGCAAGCATAGGCCGCCGTCGTGCGGTCGCGCCCGAAGGCGTCGCCGACGCGCGCGAGCGAGAGTTCGAACGCCACGTGGGCGAGGTACATCGCCACCTGCCGGGCGAGCGCGACCTTCGCCGAGCGCCGGGTCGGCGCCGCGATCTCCTCCACCGGAACGTCGAATGCATAGGCGACCGCCTGCTGGGCGAGGCGGGCGCGGGCGCGGTCGAGCCGGGCCCTGCTGATCTTGTCCTCCGTCATCCTCGTCTGTCTCCATCCATGCCGAAGCGATGGCCCGATGTTAGGAACATCAGGGGAACACGAGGATAACTTTCCTATCAAGGGCGCAGAGCGGGTGCTTACACTCTAATAAGTTGAGTTCCTGCGCGCTCCGCTAGAGCGGGGAGAAGTACGCCACGACAAGCACCAGGGCGAGGATGATCGCGGTCCAGAGCGCCATCAGGCCGGACGGGAATTCGCGCGCGAGCGCCCCGCCCGGGCTGAACAGGTGGTGGAGCCGTCCGCCGATCCCGCCGATCAGCGCGCCGAGACCGCGCTCGACATGGCCGATCAGCTTGATCGTCATCGCCGCGCCCCAGCGCACCGCCCCGTCGCCCACCTTGCGGTAGACCCAGTCGAAATCGAGGATCGTGATGTCGCGCTCCTGGGGATAGAGCTTGAACTTCACCAGGAAGGTGAACGCGAACAGCGCCGCGATGAGGAGCTGCATCTGCCCGACCACGTGGTCGAACGTGTAGGGCTCGTAGGCCACATCATAGGGCAGCAGGTTGTAGAGCACCCCGTAATTGACCCCGAGATAGATGCACAGGAAGGAGGCGAGCCCCATGGCGACGAGCATGTTGAGCGGGGCTTCTCTGGGGCGCTTGCCGCTGTCGTGGGCGAAGAAGGTGAAGAACGGGATCTTGATGCCCGAGTGCTCGAGCACGCCCGCCGAGGCGAAGACCAGGATGATGAAGGGAATGCCGTAGTCGGCCTTCAGCACCGCGGAGATGGTCAGCGCCTTCGCGACGAAGCCGGAGAAGAGCGGGAAGGCCGAGATCGCCGCCGCCCCGACGAGGCAGAACACCGTGGTGAACGGCATCGACTTGTAGAGCCCGCCGAGCTCGCTCGCCTTGCATGTGCCCACCCGGTGCAGCACCGCGCCCATGCTCATGAACAGCAGCGCCTTGTAGATGATGTGCACGAAGGCGTGCGCGGCCGCGCCGTTGAGGCCGAGCTCGGTGCCCACCCCGATGCCGGCGACCATGAAGCCGAGCTGGTTGTTCAGCGAATAGGCGAGCACGCGCCTGAGATCGTTCTCGATCACCGCGTAGAAGACCGGGAAGGCGGTCATGATCGCGCCGATCCAGACCAGGATGTCCTCGCCGGCATAGCCGCGCGCGAGGGCGTAGATGGCGAGCTTGGTGGTGAAGGCCGACAGCACGACCGCGCCGGTGGCGGTCGCCTTGGGATAGGCGTCCTGCAGCCAGTTGTGCAGGAAGGGGAAGGCCGCCTTGATGCCGAAGGCCAGGAAGATGACCTTGCCCGCCGTCGTGTCGAGGCCGAACACGCCGACATCGCCGAGCCCGCCCATCTGCCAGCTGCCGGTCTGGCGCGCCCACAGGATCGCGCCGGCGAGCAGGATCACGCCGGACAGGACCTGGATCGCGAGATAGCGCAGACCCGCCCGGTAGGCCGCCTGCGTGCCGGCCGCGAAGATCATGAAGACCGAGCTGATCGCGGTGACTTCCCAGAAGAAGAACAGCGTCAGGAGGTCGCCCGCGAACACCGCGCCAAGCCCTGCGCCGGTATAGATCAGCGCGGCCGCATCGGTGACGCGGTTATTCTCGTGCAGCGCGTAGATCGCGTTGAGCAGGCTGACCAGGATGAAGACCAGGCCCCAGACCCGCGACAGGGAGTCGTAGCGATAGGTCTCGAAGGTGAATCCGGCGACCTCGAACACGCCGTAGGTGCCGATGGCCGGGGTGGCCAGCATCACGATACCGGCGGCTACCGGCGCGGCGAGCATCAGCGCCTTTCTCACGCCGTGCGGCGCGAGGAGGGTCAGCAGGCCGGCGATCAGGACGGGCCAGGCCGGGGACAGGCCGGCGAACGGGGTCAGGAGCTCACTCATCGTCGCCGTCCTGCCTGTAGTAGTCCGGGCGCCGTCCGAGCAGGGCGCGCAGCGGCCAGCCGGCCAGCACCGCCAGGCAGAAGCCGAAGAAGCCCTCCAGCTCGTAGAAGCCGAACAGGGCTTCCCACTTCGCGGCGTGGCGCGGGTGGATCGCCTCCACGATCAGAAGCCCGATCGCGAGCGCCCCGAAGATGTAGAACGGCGCCTGGCGGACGGCCGGCCTGTCCAGCCACAGGAAGTGGCGCGAGACCGGATGGATGTCGTCGTCGCGTTCGGGAGCGTCGCTCATGGCCGCATCTCCGTGGTGAAGACTGGTTCGAGATAGTCCACGAGGGGACCGATCGCGAAGAACAGCGCGATCGTGCCGATCGCGGTGATCACCGGCGCAGCCACGGCCAGCAGGGGCGGCAGGCCGGATTTCATCGGACTCTCGGCCGGACCCTTCCTGAAGAAGGCGCGGAACGCCACCGGCAGGAGATAGCCGATATTCAGGATCGTCGAGGCGATGAGCATGGCCATCAGCCAGGGCTGGCCCGCCGCCGTCGCGCCCTCCATCAGGAAGAGCTTCGCCCACACCCCGCCGAAGGGCGGCAGGCCGATGATCGACAGCGCGCCGATGGTGAAGGCGATGAAGGTCGCCGGCATGTAGCGCCCGAGCCCGTCGAGCTGGGAGATCTCGGTCTTCTTGGTGCCGGTGTAGATCGCGCCGGCGGTCATGAAGAGCGTGATCTTGCCGAAGGCGTGCATGACGATCTGCACCGCCGCACCCAGCAGCGCGATCGGGGTCGCCAGCATCGCGCCGAGCGTGATGTAGGACAGCTGGGAGACGGTCGAATAGGCGAGCCGGGCCTTCAGATTGTCCTTTGTCATGGCGATGACCGAGGCGAGCACGATGGAGATGCCGGCCACCCAGGCCAGCGCGTCGGCCATCGGCAGCTCGCGCATGAATTCCGGCCCGAAGGTGTAGGTGGACACCTTCAGCATGGTGAACACGCCCGCCTTCACCACGGCCACCGCATGCAGCAGGGCCGAGACCGGGGTCGGCGCGACCATGGCGTTGGGCAGCCAGGGATGGACCGGCATCAGCGCGGCCTTGCCGATCCCGAAGGCGAAGAGCAGCAGCAGGATGCCGCCCGTCGTCACCGAGACGGCGCCGGACAGGATGCCGCCGGCAGCGAAATCGGTCGTTCCGGCGAAGTACCAGACCGCGAAGACGGCGGGCAGGAGCAGGCCGATCGAGGTCGTCAGCAGGATGCCGAGATAGATGCTCGCGCCCTTCCTCGCCTTCGCATCGCCCTTGTGGGCGACGAGAGGATAGGTGGAGAGCGTCAGAGCCTCGTAGAAGAAGAACAGGGTCAGCAGGTTGCCCGCGAGCGCGATGCCCATCGCCGAGGCGATGGCGATCGTGAAGCAGAGATAGAACCGGGTCTGGTCCTTCTCCTTGTTGCCGCGCATGTAGCCGATCGAGAACAGGGAGTTCACGATCCACAGCCCGCTCGCCACCATGGCGAAGACCGCGCCCAGCGGCTCGAGCTTGAAGGCGAGCGACAGGCCCGGCGCGAACTCGATGAGTTCGACCTCCGGCTGGGACGGCGCGATCTCCACGAGCCAGGCGACGATCACGGCGAGCACGACCGCCGAGATCAGCGTGGCGGCCTCGCGCAGGTTCGGCATGTTGCCGAACACCACCACGCCGACCCCGCCGATCAGCGGGACGACGAGGGCGAGCGCCAGCGCGAGTTCGGGGGTCCAGTTCATCGGCCCGCCTCCCCGCCCGGTGCCGCCTCGGCGACGGTGGCGCTACCGTTGATCGCCGCTTCGGCGGCGGCGCTGGAGAGATCGACCATGAAGCTCGCGTCGATTCCGAAATAGATGTTGGCGAAGACGAGGATCCAGAGCGGGACGAGGATCATGAGCGGCACCGCGCGGATGCGCTCGCGCCCCGCCGGCGCGGGCTGGACCCACATCACGACGAGGATGCGGTAGACGTAGAACACCGCCAGCACCGAGGAGACCACGATGGCGGCGACCGCCCACCACCAGCCCGAGGCGAGCGCGGCCTGGATGAGGTAGAATTTCGAGATGAAGCCGACGGTGAACGGCACGCCGACCAGGCTCAGCGCCCCGATCGTGAAGGCCGCCGCGACGCCGGGCATGGCCTGGCCCAGTCCCCTGAAGTCGGCGATGCGCCGCACGCCGTAGGAATAGGCGAAGGCGCCCAGCGCGATGAAGAGCGCGCCCTTCATCAGCGCGTGATTGAGCAGGTGCAGCACACCGGCGCTGACGCCCAGCGCGGTGCCGATGCCGAGGCCCAGCATCATGTAGCCGACTTGGGCGACCGAGGAATAGGCGAGCAGCCGGCGCGCATCGACCTGGAAGATGGCCTGCGCGCTCGCCAGGATCATGCCGAGGATGGCCAGGGGGGTGACGACCCAGAGAAGGCTCATCTCGACGAAGGCCGAGCCCGGATAGAACACGTCGAACAGGAAGCGGATGATGACGTAGAAGGCGACCTTGGTGGCCGTCGTCGCCAGGAAGACCGTCACGAAGTTCGGCGCGAAGGCATAGGCGTTCGGCAGCCACAGATGCAGCGGGAAGAGCGCGGCCTTCAGGCCGATGCCCACGAGGATGAAGGCGAACGCCACCTCGATCACGCGGTTGCCGGGCATGTCCACCACGATGCGCGCGATGTCGGCCATGTTCAGCGTGCCGGTCGCCATGTAGAGGAAGCCGACGCCGATGACGAAGAAGGTCGCCCCGATCGTGCCCATCACGAGATAGTTGAACGAGGCCGTCAGCGCGCGCCGGTCGTTCTGATGTCCCATCGCCACGATGGCGTAGGTGCCGAGCGAGGAGATCTCCAGGAAGACGAAGAGGTTGAATGCGTCCCCGGTGAGCGCGACCCCGTTCAGGCCGGAGAAGCAGACCAGGAAGGCGGCGTAGAACAGGCCGCGCTTGTCGGCAGAGATCTCGTCGGCGACGCTCGGCAGGGCGAACACGGTCGCCAGCACGCCCATCGCGCCGATCAGCAGCACGATCGCGCTGTTCAGCCGGTCGACGCGGAATTCGATGCCGTAGGGCGGCGCCCAGCCGCCCAGATGATAGCTGACGACCTCGACGAGGCGCGTCTGGGCGACGAGCTCGAACGCCATGAACAGGGTGAAGACGGTCGATGCGAGCGCCACCGCCCACGCGAAGCGCCCGTTGGGAATCGCGACGAGGACGGCGGCCATGAACAGCGGCACGACCGCGGCGAGGACCGGGGCATGCGTTGCCAGCGCGGCGGGGAGAAAGACAGCCTCCATGAGCCCTTACACGCCTCTCTCGATTTCCTGGGAATAGTCCGCCTCGGCGATGGCCACGTCCTCGATCGAGCCGTAGGCCTCGCGGATGCGTACCACCAGGGCGAGGCCCATGGCGAGCGTCGCGACGCCGACGACGATGGCGGTGAGGATCAGCACGTGCGGCAGCGGGTTGGAATAGACCGCGTGCTCGAAGTGCTCGGCCGCGCCGTAACCGTGGGAGACCTCGTAGGGCAGGATCGGCGGCTCGCCGCCGAACACCTTGCCCATCGTGATGTAGAGCAGGAAGACCGAGGTCTGGAAGATCGACAGGGCGACCATGCGCTTGACCAGGTTGGCCGACGCCACGACGGCGTACAGGCCCACCATCATCAGCACCAGGACGACGGCGTAGGTGAAGCGGTCCGCGAGAATCTCGAGCATCGCCCTACCACTCCTCTTCCGGGATTTCCGGCGGACGGCCGGCGAAGGCGTAGAAGATGGCGATCATCACGCAGGTCACGGTGACCAGCACGCCGACCTCGACGAGGATGATGCCCATGACCTGGCCGGTATGGTGCGCCTTGTCCGGGTGCAGCACGTCGTAGTCCAGGAACTCCCCGCCCAGGAGCAGGCTGGCGAAGCCGACACCGGCATAGATGATGGCGCCGAGCGCGAAGCCGACGCGCACGACCGCCGTCGGGACGGCCTTGCGGGCGGCCTCCACGCCGAAGATCAGCGCGTAGAGGATCAGCGCGCTCGCCAGGATCACGCCGGCCTGGAAACCGCCGCCGGGCGAGTACTCGCCGTGGAAATGGACGTAGAAGCCGTAGACCACGATGAACGGGATCAGCAGCTTGGAGACGACCTTCAGGACGACATGGGGCGACATGGCCATGGCTTCAGCCCTCCCCCTTCGAGCCGGAGCGCGCGCCGACCAGGCCGAGCAGCAGCGCCACGCCGAGACCGGCGGCGAACACCACGAACACCTCGCCCATGGTATCGAAGCCCCGGTAGCTCGCCAGGATCGCGGTGACGACGTTGGGGATGCCGATATCCTCGATCGTGAGCTGCATGTATTCCATGCCGACATAGGAATTGGCCGGCGAGTTGGGGTCGCCATAGACCGGCATGTCGCCGAGCGCATAGAACAGGAGCGCGCCGGTGACCGCCACGACCGCGAGCGCGGCCCAGTGGCGCTGGCGCGGCACCGGATCGCACTCGCGCGAGGTCAGCAACATGGCGCCCAGCAGCAGCACGGTGGAAATCCCCGCCCCGACGGCCGCCTCGGTGAAGGCGACATCGACCGCGTCGAGCGAGACGAACCATGCGGCCGAAAGCAGCGAGTAGACGCCGGTGAGCATGACCACGGCGAAGAGGTTCTTCAGCCGGACCACCGCGATGCCGACCGCGAGCAGCATCGCCATCAGCGTATAGTCGAGATACTGGGTGAGATCGACGGTGTGCATCTCAGGCCTTCCCCCCGTCCTTCTCGGAATCGGGCGCGTAGCGTTTCAGGAGCGGCTTGAGCCCGGCCCGGTAGGCGGCATTGGCCACGGCATGGGTCGCGGTCGGGCTCGTCAGGAAGATGAACAGGCCGATCAGGGCGAGCTTCAGCGACAGCGCGCTCCAGCCAGCCTGCAGGATCAGGCCCAGCATGATCAGCTCGGCACCCAGCGTGTCGGTGACGCCGGCCGCGTGCATGCGGGTGTAGAAATCGGGCAGGCGCATCACGCCGATGGCACCGGCGAGGACGAAGACCACGCCGGCCACCATGGCGGCGATGGAGAGGATGTCCAGCCCCCGGTCGAGGATGAGCAGGAACTCGCTCATGTCTTCTGCTCCTCCTCGGCCTGCTTCTTGGCGATCTCGCCGCGTTCCATGCGGGTGAGCGCGACCTCGAGCGAGCGATAGCGGAAGAATTTCAGGATCGCGATCGTCGAGATGAAGTTCAAAAGCGCGTAGAGGATCGCGATGTCTATGGCGTCCGCCCGGTTCACCATCAGCGCGAAGACCACCAGGAACAGCACCGTCTTGGTGCCGAAGGAGTTCAGCGCCAGAACGCGGTCATAGAGCGTCGGGCCGATGAACAGCCGCGCGAGCATGATCGCCATGGCGATCGCCAAGGCTCCCGCGACGAAGAAATCCACGATCGGCATGAAGGTCACGACTGCGCTCCCTCCGCGGCCTTGCGCGAGCGCGCTTCCATGTCGCGAAGCCCTTCCTGTGCGGCGAGCTCCGCCGACAGGCCATGGACCAGGAAGCCGGTCTCCTCGACCTCCACCGTCACCGTGCCGGGCGTCAGCGTGATCGAGTTGGCGAAGGTCGCACGGGCCAGATCGGTGTGCAGCTTGACGGGCACGCGGGTGACGACGGGCTGGATGTCGAGCTGGGGGTTCATCACCAGACGCACGACATGGATGTTGGCGCGCACGATCTGGTCGCCGAGCCAGCCCCAGTAGGCGAGGAATTGCGGCAGCCGCGGAAACGGCACCGCATCCTCGTCGATCAGGCGCATGCGAAACGCCATCGCGACCGCGAACACGATCCCGAACACGCCGAATCCGAGGATCAGCGGATTGGTGAGCTTGTCCGAGAGCACGGCCCACAGCGCGGCGAGCGCGAGGGTCAGTAGCACCGTAAACAGGGCTTGGCGCGCCAAGATGTCTCCTCCCAGAGCACCCGGTGGGTCGAAAGCTGGCGGCGTTTCTAGGAAACCGGTCCAGCCATTTCCAGCAAATTCGACTGCTGTATAGCAGCTTTCATCAGAAGCGCTCGCCGCGCACCACCTCGACATCGTGACCGTAGATGATGCCGGGGAAGCGCTTGAAGAACGGCTCGGCCGCGGCGAACACGCGCTCGGCGGTCTCGGCATTGGTGATGACGTGCACCAGCTTCTTCTCGGTGGCGTCCGCGAAGTCGCCGCGATGCCAGTCCCCCTCCAGGCCCCGGCCCTCGCGGGCATCGACCACGGTGAAACCGGTCACCCCGCACTCGGCGAGCAGGTCCAGCAGGCGTCGCAGGTGAACCGTCTCCACGATGGCGATCAGCTTCTTGCGGACAGGACGGGTCATGGTTTCAGCCTCCGATCGCGAGCCGGGCCACCGCGGCGTAGAGCGGAATGCCCAGGGTCAGGTTGAACGGGAAGGTAATCGCGAGCGAGAGGGTGAGATAGACCGACGGATCGGCCTGGGGCAGCGCGATGCGCATCGCGGCGGGTACCGCGATATAGCTCGCCGAACCGGCGAGGATCATCAACGCCGCCGCGTCGGCCGCGCTCATGCCGATGAGCCAGGCGGTGGCCAGCGCCAGGCTCGCCCCGATCGGGGGCATGATCAGGCCGAAGGCGATGCCGCCGGCCCCGAGCTTCTTCGCGCCGGACAGCCGGCGCGCGGCGACGAGGCCCATGTCCAGGAGGAAGAGCGCCAGCACGCCCTGGAAGAGATCGACGACGAAGGGCTCCAGCTTGGCCATCCCCGACTGGCCGGAGAGCATGCCGATCAGGAAGCTGCCCAGCAGCAGCACGACCGAGCCGTTCAGCGCCACCTCGCGTACCAGTTCGGAGCGCGTGCGCTGGTCGCTGCCTGCGGCGCGCCCGGCGAGGATAAGGCCGGTCAGGATGGCCGGCGTCTCCATCAGCGCCAGCACCGCCACCATGTAGCCCGAGCTGACCATGCCCGACATCTGCAGGAACTCGGCACCGGCGACGAAGGTCACGACCGAGATCGAGCCGTAATGGGCCGCCGAGGCCGCGGCGGTGACCGGGTCGAGCTTCGTCATCGCCCGCAGCAGGCCATAGGCGATGAGCGGCATGGCGAAGCTCAGCACGATGCCGGCGAGCGCGGCGAGCGCGAGCGCGGCGGTGAAGCCCTGCTCGCTCACAGCGACGCCGCCCTTGAAGCCGATGGCGAGCATCAGATAGAGGGCGAGCCCCTTGGCCACCGCCTCGGGCACGTTGAGATCGGACTTCGCGACCCCGGCAAAGATTCCGAGGGCGAAGAACAGCACGGCCGGGGAGGTCAGGTTGGCCAGGGCGAGCGAAATCACCTCGATCATCGGCGCGCCGGTCCTTTCCGTGTCGATTTTCTGACAGCAGCGGGGGACCGCTTAGCGGCTCGGCGGTGGGCTGGCAAGCAGGCGGACCGGCCGGGTTCAGCCGGCCTGACCGCTGCGGCGCAGGCTCCAGTCCCAGTAACGCAGCACGGTCTGGGCCTTGTTCACCGAGAGGATATCGAAGACCAGCTCGGCCTGGCGCGCCGCCGGCGAGCCGTCGGCATGGCCCGCGCCGAGCCGCAGATAATTGAGATGGCGCCGCGACAGCCCGGTCGCCTTGGCGAACACGCCCAGCGCCTCGCCGCCCATGTCCTCGATGATCCGCTCGAAGACGGAAAGCTGGACGTTCGAAAGCCGTGCGGCCTCGGCCACGAGGTCGGGCCCGAAGCCCTTCACCGCCTGCTCCATCACCCCTTCCAGACCGCCATAGGCGGAGGCGTCGTTGGCCTCGCGGTCGCGCTGGCGCCGGTCGATATAGGCGAGCGTGCGCATGACGAGGGCATCGGCTTCCGCCTCGCGCGCGGCGGCGGGAAAGACGTCCTCGGCCGCTTCCTGGAGAATGGCGCGATCGACCGCGAAGCGCTCGAGGATCATGCGCCGCTGGTGATGATCGACCTCCCAGAACAGGCTCAGCGCCTGGGCGGGGCGCAATTCGCTGCGCCGGATGACGAGGCGCGAAAGCGAGGCGTGCTCGCCGGCGAGCCGGACGAGATGGTCCATCGTCTGGGGCGCAATGCGCGCACCCTCGTTCCTGAGCAGGATCTCCACCACGGCCGGATCGCCGGATGCGGCCAGTGCCGCGGTGACCGTTTCGGACACATGCTCGCGGCGAGCGAGCGCGATGCGGTGCTTGAGTTCCCCCTTGCGCGCGATCTCCATCATGTCGAAGTCGGTCAGCGCCCGCGAGCGCTCGACGATGGGAGCGGCGATGTCGAAGCTGTCGAGCGCGAGCCGGCGCAGCAGGCCCGGCGGCGCCTCGCCCTGCTCGGCCAGCCGGACGGCGACGCGGGCGCGCAGCGCGGGCTCGGCCGTGCGCAGCATCTCCTCCAGGACGTCGGCCACGATCCAGCGCTCCTGCGGGGTGACGCGGCTCGACGGCAGGCAGACGATGTCGGCCAGGCGCCGCGTGAGAAGCGCGCGCGACGAGCGCGGCCGGGCCCCGCCGGTTTCGTGTCCCGCTGCGAAATCTTCGGCCATTGATCGGTCCCGGATCGAAAATCCGCGTCCGAGCCTGCCGCCAACGCGTTAAGGAAGCGTGGCTTTCCTTGTCCGGGCGCGCAGCGCGCGATCTACTGAAGCCGAGGCGCGCCGCGCCGGAAAGCCGAGCTATAGTCATCGCGAAGACGAGCCGCTCTGGAGACCGACATGCCCAAACTCGATCGCGACGCCGTGGAGCGCCTGCGCAAGGAGCTGACGCCGGAACAGGACAAGGTTGCCTTCCACGAAGGCACCGAGCGGCCCGGATCGAGCGCGCTCAACGAGGAGAAGCGCGAAGGCGTGTTCGCGTGCGCGGTTTGCGGCAACCCGCTCTTCTCCTCCGAGCACAAGTACGAGTCCGGATCGGGCTGGCCGAGCTTCTACGACGTGTACGGGCCGGAGAGCCTGGAAACCAAGCGCGATTTCAAGCTCCTGATCCCGCGCACCGAATTCCACTGCGCCAATTGCGGCGCCCATGTCGGCCATGTCTTCAACGATGGCCCCCAGCCCACCGGCAAGCGCTACTGCGCCAACGGCATCGTGCTGGACTTCGAACCCGCGGACGGGGAAGACTAGGCGCTCGTCCGACTCCCGGCGGCGTGCCGGCCGGAGTTCCCCCCATGCCGGAGAGCGCTTGATATGCCGCCATCGACTGACCTATTGCTTCGCCGCGCCGCGGCCGGGCCCCTCCTCGGGCTCGCCGCCCTCGTCCTCGCCGCCTGCGGCGGCCCCGGGGATGGAGAAACCGCAGCGACCGACGAGAGTTCTCCCGAAATGCATCAAGCCACCCACAATGCCCTGATCGACCGTGCGCTGGAGATCGAGCCGCCCACGACCGAGCAGCGCCCTGTCGAGATCGAGCAGCTCGGATTCATGCGGACCGACCCCTATGCCTGGCTGCGCGACGACAACTGGCAGGAGGTGATGCGCGATCCGAGCCTGCTGCGCGAGGACATCCGCGCCCACCTGGAAGCGGAGAACGCCTACTACAACCAGGTCATGGCCCCGACCGAGGCCCTGCAGGCGCGGCTCTACGAGGAGATGCGCGGGCGCATCAAGGAGGACGACAGCTCGGTGCCGATGCGCGACGGGCCGTGGTTCTACTACACGCGCTATCGCGAGGGCGGGCAGTATCCGGTCTTCGCGCGCCGCCCGGCCGACGAGAACGGCGAGATGTCCGGCGAGGAACAGATCATCCTCGACGGGGACGCCATGGCCGAGGGCTTCGAGTATTTCGAGATCGAGACCGTCGACCACTCCCCCGACCATCGCTATCTCGCCTACGCCGTCGACACGACGGGCTCGGAGTTCTACGCCCTGAAGATCCGCGATCTCGAGACCGGAGAGGACATCGCGACGCTCACCGAGGAGGCCTATGGCTCGCTCGTCTGGGCGAACGATTCGCGCACGCTCTACTGGGTCTGGCGCGATGGAAACAACCGCCCGAAGCGGCTCTACCGCCAGGCGATCGACGCCGCGGAGCCCGAGCTGGTCTACGAGGAGGCCGATGACGGCTTCTTCCTCGGGGTCGGCAAGACCGACGGCGACCGCTGGATCGTGGTGTCGGCGAACGACCACACGACCTCGGAGATGCGCGTCATCGACGCGAACGACCCCGGCGCGCAGCCGATCCTCGTCGCCGAGCGCCGCACCGGCGTGGAGTACGACCTCACCGAGGCGGGCGGAGAGATCTGGGTGCGCACCAATCTGGACGACGCGGTCGACTTCAAGATCATGAAGGCTCCCCTCGACGATCCGCGCCACGAGAACTGGACCGACGTGATCGCCCACCGCCCCGGCACGCTGGTGCTGGGCATGGAAGGCTATGCCGACTGGCTGGTGCGCATGGAGCGCTCCAATGCCCTGCCGCGCATCGTCGTGCGCCACCTCGAGACCGGAGAGGAACACGAGATCGCCTTCGAGGAGGAGGCCTACGCCCTCGGCATGGACGGCAGCTACGAGTATGATTCCAGCACGCTGCGCTTCTCCTACGAGAGCCCGTCGACGCCGGAGGAGACCTTCGACTACGACCTCGCCTCGCGCGAGCGCGAGCTCCTGAAGGTGCAGGAAATCCCCTCCGGCCACGATCCCGATGCGTATGTGGTCCGCCGCATCCAGGCCGAGGCCCGCGACGGGGCTCTGGTGCCGGTGACGATCCTCTACCGCGAAGGCACGCCGCTCGACGGCACGGCGCCGCTCCTGCTCTACGGCTACGGCTCCTACGGCATCACCATTCCGGCCGGCTTCTCCACCACGCGCCTGTCGCTCGTGGACCGCGGCATGATCTTCGCCATCGCCCATATCCGCGGCTCGATGGCCAAGGGCTATGAGTGGTACACCGACGGCAAGCTCGACAGGAAGGCCAATACCTTCAACGACTACGTGGATTCCGCCCGTGCGCTGATCGACGAGGGCTACACGAGCGAGGGCCGGCTCGTGGCCTATGGCGGCTCGGCCGGCGGCCTGCTGGTCGGCGCGGCGATCAACCAGGCGCCCGAGCTCTTCGCCGGCGCGATCGGCGCGGTGCCCTTCGTCGACGTGCTCAACACGATGAGCGACGCGGAACTCCCTCTCACCCCGCCGGAATGGCCCGAATGGGGCAACCCCCTGACCGACGTGGCGGCCTACGAGTACATCCAGTCCTATTCCCCCTACGACCAGGTCCGCGCGCAGGCCTACCCCCACGTGCTCGCCACCGCCGGCCTCACCGATCCGCGGGTGACCTACTGGGAGCCGGCGAAATGGATCGCAAGGCTGCGCGAGTTGCGCACCGACGAGGGCCTCACCCTGCTACGCACCAATATGGGCGCCGGCCATGGCGGGGCCTCGGGGCGCTTCGACTCGCTCAAGGAACGCGCGGAGGAGTATGCGTTCGCGCTGATGGTGACCGGGCTTGCCGACGCGGAGGCAGGCATGCCCGCCCGCCAGACGGAGACGGCGAACTAGCCGGCTTCCTCCGCCTCGATCTCGAAGCGCGCCGTGAGCTCGACGAGCCGCGGCGCGTCTTCGTTCATGTCCTCGCCCTCGAGCCCGGCCTCGACGAGCGCGCGCACGCGGGCGAATTCGGCCGGCGAGCACGCCACGGGTTCGATCCCGACCCCCGCCTCGCCGGACTTCAGCCGGACGGTGCAGCTCACCAGGAGCACCGGCGCCAGTCCCGGCGCGGCGCTGACCAGGATGTCGCTGCGGCTCACGGCCGGCGGCGGCGCGGCCTCCTCCCCGCCGAGCCCCCAGACCGGGACCGGGTAGACATGACGGACCGGAATCTCCGGCCGCTCGGGCGGACCGGCGGCGAGCCCGGTGCCCGCCTCGGCCGGAGCCGGGCCGGCATCGGGCAACGCGCCCTGCCCGAGCACCCAGCCGAGGACGAAGGCGAGCGTGAGGGTCACGAGAAGCGCCCCGGAAAGCGCGAAGAGCCAGCGGGTCACGGCAGATGTCCTTTGCGGCGGGAAGCGGCCGCCGGGGCCTCCCGTTCCCCGGCGGCCCTCTTGCTCACTGATCCAGGCGGTATTCGAGCTGCGTCGTCAGACCGCGCAGCGCGACCTCGCCGGGCCCGACCCGGTCGGTCGCGTTGTAGCGCCAGCGCTCGACCGCGGCGATGCTGGCGCGCTCGAACCCCGCGTCGCACGCGAGAACCCGGACATTCGCCAGAGCCCCCGATCCGAGCACGTCGAAACGCACCAGGCAGTCGCCCTCCTCGCCCGCCGCCAGGCGTTGCGGCGGATAGCTGGGCGAGACGCGCACGATCGGGCCGGGATCGTGGACGAAAGCGATATCCCGGACGTCGAAGCCCTCGCCCGTCGGCGTGTCGATCACGACCGGACCCAGCGGGACCGGCTCGACCTGGCTGTCGGGATCGGCCCGGTCGGCATCGAGTTCGGGAATTTCCGGCGGCGAAACCGGATCGTCGATCTCGTCGGGATGGGGTCTGACGGGATTGTAAGGGACCACGTATTCCGCGATCACGAAGTGCGGCCGGTCCTCGCGCGGTGCGATCGGGACCAGCTCGGTTCGTATGAGCGCCTGCATCAGCATGAACAGCGCGACCGTCACCACCGCGGCGACGGGAATGATGAAGCTCAGGCGCGAAGCGCCTGCGAGCGTGCCTGCCATAGGTCTTCCTCCCACTCCGGCCCGTATTCGGGTCCGGGGTCAGCGCCCGCCCAGCACATGAACTTTCCGTAACAAATGGGGCGACACTCGGGCCCCGGCCCGGCCTTCTCGCGGCAAGCGGACGGGAACTTCCCGTGCCCCGACCGGCTTGGAAGCGCGGGGGACCGCTCGCAAGGCGGAGCAACGGGTCTTGCATGGAGGGATTGCGGATGAGCCGAGGGGCGCACCTCGCGACCGGCCTTCGCCGCACGGGCGTGCTGGCAGCCGTCTGGCTCGCCCTGACCGGAGCGGCGCCGGACGCGCTCGCCGCCGGCGCCCTCGCGCTCGCCCTCGCCGTCCCGCTCAGCCTCGTCCTGCTCGCCCCCGCCCCGCACCCGGTCAGGCTCGCACGCTTCGCCGCGCTGGCGCCCGGCTTCCTCGCGCGCTCCTTCCAGGGCGGCATCGACGTCGCCTGGCGCGCGCTTCATCCCGACCTGCCCATCCGCCCCGGCTGGATCGAATTTCCCACCCGCATCGAGGACGGTCCGGCCCGGCTGATCTTCGGGTCGGAAATCAGCCTCCTGCCCGGCACGCTCTCGGCCGGCTCCGAGGACGGCGCACTCTACGTCCACGCCCTGGACGCGAGCGGCGAGGTCGAGGGGAGCCTGCGTCCGCGGGAGGACGCGATGGCGCGCGCCTTCTCCCAACCCCGCGCCGGCGGGCGGGAGGAGGGATCATGACCACGATCTTCTGGCTCGCCGCGAGCGCCATTCTGCTCACCGTCGCCGCCGCGCTGCTGCGGGGCCTGCGCGGCCCGGAACGCCCGGACCGCGTGATGGCCGTCCAGCTCGTGGGCACGGGCGGGCTCGCGGTCGCCATCCTCATCGGCGCGGCGCGCGAGGAGGCGGCCTATCTCGATGTCGCGCTCGTCTTCGCCGTGCTCGCCGCATTCGTGGTCGTCGCCTTCGTGCGCGGCGCGCAGGGCGAGGACCCCGAAAAGGAGACGCCGCAGCTGTGACCGTCGCCAACGCCCTCTGTGCCCTGTTCCTGGCCGCCGGCGTCTTCTTCTACATCGCCGGCACGATCGGCCTGCTGCGCTTTCCCGACATCCCCTCGCGCCTGCACGCCCTGACCAAGGCCGACAATCTCGGCCTCGGCTTCATCGCCTTGTCGGCCGCCATCCACTGGGGGTCCCCGGCGGCCGCGGCCAAGCTCTTCCTGATCTGGCTGATCGCCCTGTTCAGCGCCGGCGCCGCCGCCCAGCTGATCGCGCGCGAAGCCCTCGACCGGGAGCGCGGCCGATGACCCTTGCCTTCGATCTCGTTCTCTGCTCGCTCCTGATCGCCTGCGCGGTTGCCGCGGTCTCGGGACGCGACCTGTTCGCCTCGATCGCCTTCTTCATCGTCTACGGCTTCCTTGCCGCGATTGCCTGGATCAGCCTGGGGGCGATCGACGTGGCGCTGGCGGAAGCCGCGATCGGGACCGGGATCACCGGCGTCCTGCTCATCGGCGCCTGGCGGGCCCTGCGCGATGCGGGCGATCCGGAGGGGGACGATCACCTGCCCCTGGCGACTCGTCTCACGGCCGGCCTCGCCTGCCTTGTCCTCGCGGCCGGGCTGGGCGCCGCCGTGCTCGCCCTGCCCGACAGCGCGGGCCTGTTCCAGGAAGCCGAACGCAATCGCGAGGCCCTCGGGCTCGGCAATCCCGTCACCGCCGTGCTGCTCGGCTTTCGCGGCTACGACACGCTGCTAGAGACGATGGTGCTCACCCTCGCCCTTGTCGCCGTCTGGTCGCTGACGCGGGAGGACGTCTGGGGCGGACGCCCGCGCGAAGCCGCGCCGGTCCGCCATGGCGGGGTGATGGAGAATTTCGGCCGGTTGCTGCCCGCCATCGGCGTCCTGGCCGGGGTGTATCTGGTCTGGGCGGGAGCCGACGCGCCGGGCGGTGCCTTCCAGGCCGGCACGGTACTCGCCGCGATGTGGATCCTCATCGTCCTGGCCGGCCGGCGCGACGAGCCGCGCATCGCCAGCCCGGCCGCGCGTGTCCCCGTCGCGGCGGGGCCGGTGGTGTTCGTCGCCATTGCGTTGGCCGGGGCGGCGCTGGGCGCGCCGCTCTCCTATCCGGAAGACTGGGCGAAGCCGGCGATCGTGCTCGTGGAATACACCCTCACCCTCTCAATCGCCGCGATCCTCGCCCTGCTCGTCGCGGGCCCCGCGAGGCGCGCGGCATGAACGCGCTCGCCGACTCCGCGACCCTGTTCGCGTTGACGGGGGTCCTCCTCGTCGCGCTGGGCTTCTACGGCTTCGTCGCCGGCGCGCAGCCGATCCGCAAGGTGATCGCCTTCAACATCGTGGCGAGCGGGGTCTTCCTCCTGTTCGGCGCGACCGGGCGGACGGAGGGCACGGTCGATCCGGTCGCCCAGGCCCTGATCATCACCGGCCTCGTCGTCGGGGTCGCGATCACGACCTTCGCCCTCGCCCTGATCGTGCGCCGGGCCGAGGACGAGCGATCGAAGTCCGGGGAGGAGGCGCGCGAGTGAGCCTTCTGTCCCTGTTCGTCCTCGTCCCGCTGGCCTTCATGCTCGCCGCGATCCTTGCCGGCCGGCGCGGGGCGTGGCTGGTGTTCGCCGCAGTCCCGGTGATGCTCGTGCTCTCGGTCCGCCTCGTCCTCGCGATGGGCGGCGAGGCGCCGGGCGGCGCGCTCGGCGGCTGGCCGGCTCCGCTCGGAATACGGCTTCAGGCGAGCGGCTTCTCCGCCGCCCTGCTGGTCGCGGCGAACCTCACGGCCGGGCTCGCCGGGCTCCATGCCTTCGGCGAGATGCGGATGACCGGCCACGGCGCAGGCGTGCGCGCAAGCACGTTCTGGCCGCTCTATTTCGGCCTCTGGGCGGCGGCCGGCGCGATCCTGGTCAGCAACGACGTGTTCAACCTCTATGTCGCGCTCGAACTTCTGACGGTCGCGGCCGTGGCGCTGGCGGCCTACGGATCGCGCGAGGCGGCGCTGCGCTATTTCCTGATCGCCATGCCGGCCTCGCTCGCCTTCCTGCTCGGCGTGGTCCTGCTCTATGCGCGCTACGGGGCGCTCGATCTGGACCTGATCGCCGGACGCGCCGTCGCCGACCTACCCACCCTGCTCGCCGCCGCGCTGATGAGCGCGGGGCTCCTGGCCAAGGGCGCCGTCTTCCCGCTGCATGCCTGGCTGCCGCCGGCCCACGCCGCCGCCCCCGCCCCGGCGAGCGCGCTCCTGTCGGGGCTGGTCGTGAAGGCAGCCGTCTTCATCCTCGTCCGGCTCTGGTTCGACGCGCTTCCGGGCCTTGCCGTGCCGGCGCTCCTGCACGCCTTCGGCGCGCTTGGCGCAATGGCGGTGATCTACGGTTCCGTGCTCGCCCTCCTCCAGGAGCGGCTGAAGCGGCTGGTGGCGTATTCGACCGTCGCCCAGCTCGGCTATCTCCTTCTGGTCTTCCCGCTCGCCGGCGGGGCGCAGGGCGCCGCGCCGTGGGCCGCCGGAGCCTGGGGCGCGATGGCGCTGCACGCGCTCTCCCACATGCTGTCGAAGGCGGGCATGTTCCTGGCGGCCGGGCTCATCGTTCACTGTGCGGGCGAGGACCGGATCGCGCGCCTGGACGGCATCGCGCGGGCGATGCCCGTGACGGTGCTCGGCTTCGCGGTGTGCGCCGTGTCGCTGATGGGTCTGCCGCCGAGCGGCGGGTTCATGGCCAAATACCTCTTCCTGGTCTCCGCCCTCGCCGCCGAGCTGTGGATCTACGCCCTCGTGATCGTGGCCGGGGGCCTGCTCGCCGCGGCCTATCTCTTCCGCCCGCTCACCCACTTCATGGACGGCCATCACGTGCCGGAAGTCAGCACCTGCCCGAGTCGGCTCCTGCCGGCCCTCCCGCTCGTGCTCGGACTGGCCGCTGTCGGGCTCGGAATCGCCTCCTCCGCGCCGTACAGCTTCGTACAGATCGGGGCTCTTGCCGGCGGGACCTCCCAGGCCAGCGGGGACCTGCCATGACCGAGACCGCTATCGTCCTCGGCCTCCTGCTCTTCCTGCCGCTGCTGCCGGTCGTGTTCAGTGCGGCCGGCCCGCACCTGCCCGGCGCGCATTTTCCCTGGCGCAGCGGCGCAAACATCGCGTGCGCGCTGCTCAAGCTCGCCGTCGTGGTTTACGCGCTCGTGCGCGTGGCCGCGGGCGAAGTCTTCGAATGGCGAGGCGAATTCGTGCCGGGGCTCGCCCTGATCGTGCGCCTCGACGCGCTGGCCCTGCTCTTCGTGACGCTGTCCACCTTCCTGTGGACGGTCACGACCTTCTACGCCATCGCATACATGCGCGGCGGCAAGGGCCAGCCGCGCTTCTTCGGCTTCTTCAACCTGTGCATCCTTGCCACGACCGGAATCGCCATTTCCGGCTCGATGATCACCTTCTTCGTGTTCTACGAACTGCTCACCCTCGCGACCTGGCCGCTGGTCGTGCACAAGGGCGACGAGGGATCGCTCGCGGCGGGGCGGACCTATCTTGCCTACACGGTCACGGGCAGCGCCGCGCTGCTGTTCGGGATCGTGTGGCTGGAAAGCGGGGCGGGGCCGGTCGCTTTCGTGTCGCCGGGCGATCTCTCCGCCCATTCGCCCGCGGCGCTGACGGCGATCTTCGCCCTCATGGTGGGCGGGCTCGGCGTGAAGGCCGCGCTGTTTTCGCTGAATGCCTGGCTGCCCGCCGCCATGGTCGCGCCGGCGCCGGTGAGTGCGCTGTTGCACGCCGTCGCGGTCGTCAAGGCAGGCGCCTTCGGCATCATGAGGGTGATCTTCGACGTGTTCGGGCTGGAACGGGTCACCGCGCTCGGACTTGGACTGCCCCTCGCCGTCCTCGCCAGTGTCACCATCGTCTACGGCTCGCTGCAGGCCCTGCGCCAGAGCGAGATCAAGCCGCGCCTGGCCTACTCCACGGTGAGCCAGATCAGCTACATCATTCTCGGCGCGAGCCTCGCCGGCCCGGTGGCGGCGATCGGCGGGCTCGTCCATCTCGTCCACCAGGGCCTGATGAAGATCACCCTGTTCTTCGCCGCCGGGGTGCTTGCAAGGCGCGCAGGCATCCACCGGCTCGACGCGCTCGGCGGGACGGGACGGCGCCTGCCGCTGACGATGGGGGCCTTCACGATCGGCGCGCTCGGCATGATCGGCATACCCCCGGTGGCCGGCTTCGTCTCGAAATGGTTCCTCGCGCTCGGCGGGCTGGAGGTCGACGCGCCCTGGGTCGTCGCCGTGCTGATCGCATCCGCCCTGCTCAACGCGGCCTATTTTCTTCCGCCGCTCTACCGCGCCTGGCTCGGGCCCGCCGATGGAGACCTGCCCGCCCCGGAGGTGCTCGCAAGGGACCGGCCCTGGATGCTGATCCTTCCCGCGGCGGTCACCGCGGCGGCCGCGCTCGGCGCGGGCCTCTTCGCCGGCTTCGCCTTCAGCCCGCTCGGCTGGGCGAGCCTCATCGTCGAGCGGGTCTACACGCCGTGAGCGCCCTCGCCCTCGTCCCCGCCGCGATCGGCGTGCCGCTGATCCTCGCTGCGCTCGGCGTGCTGCCGCGCCTGCGCGCCCGGGCCATGACGCTGTCGCTCGCCGCCCCCCTCGCCGGGCTTGCCGCAGCCCTGCTTGCGCCGCAGGGCGAGACGGTCCGGCTCCCCGGACTCCTTCTCGACACCCGGCTCGTTCTGACCCCGTCCGGGGCGATCTTCCTCGGCGGGGCCTGCCTCCTGTGGCTGCTCGCCGGCATCCATGCGCGCCGGGCGATGGCCGGGCTAGACGCGACGGGCGTCTTCGCCCTGTCCTGGAACCTCTCGCTCGCCGGCCTCGTCGCGGTGTTCCTCGCCGGCGACGCGGTGACCTTCTATGCCGGCTACGCGCTCGCCTCCTTCGCGGCATGGCCGCTCATCGTCCACCGCGGGACGCCCGAGGCGCGCCACGCCGGGGTGGTCTATATCGCGCTCGCCGTGGCCGGGGAGATGGCGGTCCTGTCCGGCCTGCTCGTCGCCGCCGCGAAGACGGAAGGCGGGCTGGCCATCGCGGACATTCGCCAAGCCGCAGCCGGGGCGGGTCCGCTCGTCCCCATCCTCCTGATCGCCGGTTTCGCGATCAAGGCCGGGCTGGTGCCCGTCCATGTCTGGAAACCGCTCTCCTACACCGCCGCGCCCGCACCGGCGGCGGCGGTGCTGAGCGGGGCCGTCGCCAAGGCCGGGCTGTTCGGCGCGGCCCTGTTCCTGTCTCCGGCAGCAGGGGGAGGCGCACCGGTGCTGCTGATGACGGCGCTGGGCCTGTTCGGCGCGTTCTACGCCGCGCTCGTCGGCCTGACGCAGGTCCGTGCCAAGAGCGTGCTCGCCTATTCCTCGGTCAGCCAGCTGAGCCTTGCGCTCGGCGCACTGGGGGCGGGGCTTGCCGCCGGGGCCGAGCACGCGACGCTGGCGACCGCGGCCGCCGTCTTCGCCCTGCATCACGGGCTCGCCAAGAGCGCGCTCTTCCTCGGCGCCGGCGCCGCGCGCGCGGCCGGGACCACACCATCGGGCCTGCGCATCGCGCTCGCCCTCGCCGCGCTGTCGATCGCCGGCCTTCCGCTGAGCGGGGGCGGACTCGCCAAGCTCGCGATCAAGCACGAGTTCGCCGGCCTGCCCGAGGCTCTGGTGATCGGCTCGGCAGTGACGACCGCGCTCGTGCTGATCCGCTTCCTCGCCGTGCTTCCGGCCGGGCCGCATCGCGGCGGGCCCGTGCCTGCGAGCCTCTCGGTCCCGGTCTACCTGCTCGCCGGCGGTGCGCTGCTGCTGCCCTGGGGGCTCGTCGACGCCGCCGGGATCGGCCTCGGCTATCCGCTACAGCCCGCCAACCTGATCCACGCCGCATGGCCGCTGCTGGCGGCGGGCGTGATCTGGCGGGTCTTCCGCCGGATGCGCGGACCCTCGATACCGGCCGGCGACCTGCTCGTCGCGGTGGAGGCCTGCTTGCAGGGCGCCGTCAAAGCATCGCGTGGGCTCGGCATGAGCCTCTCCCGTGGACGGCCCTGGCAGCCCCGGCGCGCAATGGCCAGGCTGCGGCGGACGGGGGCCCGGCTCGAGGCGCTGGAAGCCGGGCTGGCCCGCCGGCTTCCAGCAGTCCTGCTCGCCGCCCTCCTCGCCCTCGCCGCGACCGCGCTTTTCTCCGCAAGCGGTTGAGGCAAAGAAAAACCCCGGCGGCAGGAACCACCGGGGCCTTTCCCTCTTCGATCGGCAGCAGGCGTCAGCCGGCGCGCTGCTGGGCCTGCTGGGCGAGTTCGCGGGCCGTCCGGATCTGCTCTTCGGCGAACGCCGCCGCTTCCTCGTCCGTCATGTTGGGACGGCGGATCTGCACGGCGTTCTCGTTGAACCAGCGCTCGCAGCGCTCGGGGACGTCGACGATCGGCTGGCCGTACTCGTTGAAGTCCTCAGGCTGGCCGAGCAGGGTGATCAGGTCGACCTCCTGCTCCAGTGTCAGGCGGCATTCGTCGATGCGGACCTGCTGCAGGCGCGTGGCGCGGTTGATCTCGGCCTGGATCTGCGTGCGCACGAAGCGGGCCCAGTCCTGTGCCGCCCGGCGCGAGCCGGGATATTGCGTGCCGCGTTCGAACGCGTCGAGCGCGCCCTGGCGGTTGCCGCGCTCGAACCGCACGGTCCCGAGGAGCACCCAGGCATCGCCGGTCTCGTCCAGACCGCCACGATTGAGCGCCGTCTCGAACCAGCGCTCGGCCGCTTCGAAATTGTTCAGCTGGTAGTGCGCTTCGGCGAGCTTCAGCGCATTCTCGCCATCGCCGGTGATTTCCGCGATGCGCTCCAGCACCGGGATGGCCCGGTCGAACTCCGCCGCCTGACGCCACATATTGGCGAGGGTTTCCAGGTTGCGGACGCTTTCCTCGACGCAGCCCGCATTGATGAAGCGCTCGAGCAGCGTCGCACCGCGATACGGGTTGTTGTAGTAGCTGTAATACTGGGCGAGGTTGAGCAGCCGGCTGCCGTCCTCACAGCGCAGCAAGCCGTTGAGATACATCAGCTTGTTGGCTTCGAACGCGTCTTCCTCGCGCCCGGTCCGAGCGAACAGGGCGATCAGGTTCTGCCAGGCCGTCCGGTTGTCCGGATAGTAGGTCAGCATCTGGCGGATCACCCGCAGCTCGTCGTCGGGCCGCTCGAGCGACTGGTAGTAGGCCTGCACGAGCGAGAAGTCGGAAAAGCTCATGCTCTCCGCGGGCGTATTGTTGTAATAGTGCTCGGCATAGCGCAGGCCTTCGCGCCAGCGCTCTTCCTGGGCATAGGCCTGGGCGAGAAGCTTGCCGATCTGGTTGGTCAGCGTCGCACCGTTCTGGAGCGCGAGTTCGATCTGGCGAATGCCCTCGGTCACGTTGTCCTGGACCATGTAGAGCTGGCCGATATTGATGCGCAGCGAGTTCGCCTCGTCGGGAACGAGCGCACGGGTATCGATGGCGGCCAGGAAGTCCTGGATGGCGCCGGAGTAGTTGTCCTGCTGGAACCGGACCTGTCCGCGCATCCGCAAAGCGATGGAACGCTCGTACGGCGTCAGTTCCATGCCCAGCACGCTGTTGAGGATCTGAATGATCTGATCCAGCGGGGGCGGTTCCTGGTCGAGCAGTTCCTGGACCTCGAGAATCCGTCCACCGACGGCAGCCGACAGCGTGCGCTGGATCTCCTCCTCTTCCTCGTTGTTGTTGCGGCGCTGCGCGCTCGCGTCCGTTGCGACCGACATCGCAATCAGGCCGGCCATCAGCAGCGCACTTGCTGCCTTGATCCAGTTGAATGGATCACTTGTCCTGGAGCGGATCATCCGAGTCTCCCAATCGCTAGTTCGAGCGAAGCGCGGGGCGGTGCCCTGACGGACCCGCCCCGCCTCGCGACTAGCCTTCCTCAAGCTGATAGTCGATGCGCGTCTGGACGCCGCGGCGCCAGACCGCGTTGCCTTCCTGGATCTTCGGCTCGTAGCGCCAGCGCTCGATGGCGCGGACGGACGTGCGTTCGAAGATCGAGCTGGTGCAGTTGACCGCCGAAATGTTCGTCGGGGTGCCATCCGGGGTCACGTCGAAGCGCATGTCGCAGTGCCCTGACAGACCGCGTTCGGCGGCCCGCGGCGGATATTGCGGCGGGATGCGCACGAGCGGCTGGGCATCGCGGTCGGAGACGTCGAAGCTGACCTGGTCGCCGGCGAGATCAGGCGCCTCGAACTCGGGCAGGTCGCCGACGACGGTCTCCATGCTCTCGTTGGGCTGATCCGCCCGCTCCCGCTCGATCTGCGGCGGCGGGGGCGGGGGGATCACCTCCTCCACCTCGTCGATCTGCGTTTCGCGGCGGCGGGCCTCGACCTCCTCGACTTCCTCGGAGATCGAGATGCGAAGATCCTCACCCTCCTCCTCGGGGGTGAAGTCGCCCCCGGAGATGAGGATGTCCATGAGCACGAACAGGAGGAAGGTCACAATCCCAGCGATCGGTATCCCGACGATGAGACGAATGATTGAAGCCATCTTTCGTACTCCTCCTACGATCTTTCAGTCGAGATCATGACGGTTTCGACCTCGAGATCCTCAAGCAGCATTTCCTGAAGATCGAGCACGATCCCGACCGGAGCCCCCTGGTCGCCCTGGATCATCGCCTCGGCGCGCGGATTCTCCTCGAGCAGCTGCTCGAGCGCATTGCGCACGTTGGCCATGTCGTAGACCCGGCGGTTGACCCAGATCTCACCCTGTGCGGTGACCGCGATGAGCAGGGTCGGCTTCTCCTCCTCGACGATCTCGGTCTCGGGCCGGGCGACTTCGACACCGGGCTCCTTCACGAAGACCGAAGTCACGATGAAGAAGATCAGCAGGATGAAGACCACATCCAGCATCGGAGTAAGATCGAGTTCGGCCTCGGTCTCCTCCGTCATCACGCGGCTTTTTCGGCGCGCCATAACAGTTCTCCCTAAGCCTCGTCTTCACGCTGGATGGATACCGGAACCCCGTTCACCTTCATCTGGTCCCAGATGCCGACGGTGATCCCGTGATGGGATTCATCATCGGGCTGGATCAGAACCGCCGAGCCCGGCTGCTCCGCCCGAATCCGGGACACCGCGGCGAACACCCGGTCGACCCCGGTCCTGTCCTGGTTGACGAAGACGTTATTGTTCTCGTCGATCTGTACCAGGATAACCGGGTTTTCCGACTGCGGCTGGTCCTCCGGCGGAGGCGGGGGCGGCCGCATGTCGATCCCTTCCTCCTGGAGGAAGGTCGCGGTCACGATGAAGAAAATCAGCAGGATGAAGACGATATCCAGCATCGGAGTCATGTTGACTTCGGCCTTGTCGTCTCCTCCTCGATTACGCCTGCGCATGGGTTACTCCACTTCGAGTTCGTCGGCGAGCTCGTGCACGCGCTGCTTCGCCATACGCTCGATCTGGTTCGAGAACAGGAGCCCTGAGAGCGCGGATACCATGCCGGCCATGGTCGGGATGGTCGCCCGCGCGACGCCCGAGGACATCGCACGCGCATCCGACGAGCCGGAAATGGCCATCACGTCGAACACCGCGACCATGCCGGTCACCGTGCCGAGCAGGCCGAACAGGGGAGCGACCGCGACCAGGGTCTTGATCAGCTCCACGTTCTGCTCCGCCTTCAGCTTCACCTCCGAGACCAGCTGGTCCCGGATGGCGTGAGCGTACCAGGAGTGGTGGTCGCTGCGCGCCGCCCACTCCTTCTTGGTACGTGCCGCCACACCACTGTGGGCAAAGGCGAAATAGGCCAGGCGCTCGAGGATGAAGGCCCACATCACGAAGGTGAGAGCCATGATCCACAGGAGCACCGGGCCCCCGCGCTCGAGGAACTCCTGCAGGCCGATGATGATGCCTTGGAGATTCATCGATGCGCTCCCTTAAGCCTGGCCGCGCTCTTCAGCGTGACGGGCAACGATACCGGCGGCCTGTTCTTCCAGGGTCTGCTGCGCGCCGCGCGCGAAGCTCGCCGCGAAGGAGTGGATGAACAGGAGCGGGATCGCCGCGATAAGACCGGACACCGTGGTCACCAGGGCCTCGGAGATACCGCCGGCCATGATACGCGGGTCGCCCGTACCGAACAGGGTGATCTGGGTGAAGGTCCGGATCATGCCGGTCACCGTACCCAGAAGACCCAGCAGCGGGGCCACGCCGGCCGCGAGCTTGAGGAAGTTCAGGCCAAGCTCGAGCTTCGGCGTCTCGCGCAGGATCTGCTCGTCGAGCTTGAGTTCGATCGTCTCGATCGGACGGTCCTTCACGCTCTCGTAGGCGAGCATGACGCGGCCGAGCGGGTTGCCCTTCGACGCGGTCGACTTGCGCTTCTGCGCGTTGATCGCGTTATTGGTCATGAAGAGCGAGAGCAGACGCCACAGACCGAAGAGGGCCGAGAAGATGAACAGGCCCGCGATGATCTTGGCGACGATACCGCCCTGCTGGAAGCGCTCGGAGAGGCTCGGCACGTCCTTGAAGATGGCGAGCAGCGCGCCGCGCGAGGGATCGAAGGGCCCCTCGACGATCTCGTTCGCGTCCGCATTGGCCAGGCTGGACGCGGCGCTGAGCAGACGGCCCGGCGGCTGGGCCGGCAGCACGGACAGGACATAACCGGTCGTGCGGTCATCCTCGTTGGTGGACCACTGGAGGAATTTCGGTCCGCCCGACATGGCGAAGATGTCGAAGGTGCCGACGCGCGTGACGGGAACCGGATTGCCGTCGTTGAGGCCGACGACCTGGCGGTCGAAGGTGACGACTTCCGCCTGGGCGTTCATCTCGTCGATCATGACGGTGTAGATGCGCTGCAGGTCGTTGGCGTCCGGCAGCGTGCGGCTTTCGGCCAGGTTCTCCAGCGGAACGTGACGGTTCGGGAACTGCGCCGACACGATCGAGGCCTGGATCAGCGAGGCGAACTCGCCGGCGGTCTGGCGGGCGACGCCGAACAGTTCGCCGAACGCGCCCTGCTCTTCACGCAGCTGCGCGTCGAGCCGGGAGATCGTCTCCTGGTTTTCCGCGAACTGTTCGCGGTTGGCGTCGGCCTCGGCCTGCAGCGCGTTGAGGCGCGAGCGGGCCTGGGTGACGAGCTGCTGCTGCTGGGCCCGCTGGCTGCGGAATTCCTGCAGGCGCTGCTGGTTTTCCGCCTGGGCTTCCTGGGCGTCCTGACGCACGCGCTGGAGCAGTTCGGAAATGGAGGACACCGGTTGGCGGTCGACCTGGGCGGCCGCGGTACCGGCGAGGAGCGTAGCGCCGAGAGAGACGGCGGTCGCCAGCTTGATGATCGTTTTCATCTGTTTCTTTCTCCGTCTCTACCGTTACTGAGCGCGTTCCGGCCCGGGCAGCGGCGCGATGAAGACCTCAGGCGTGGTGACTTCCTCGCCGATGCGGATCGCGCGCTGTACGTTCTGCGCGAAGCTCCCCGGCAGGGCGCGCCATTCCTGATTGTCCTTGGTCATGATCTCCATCTCGCCCGCGCGATCTCCGCTCTGGAAGACGCGGATCAGCGCGACGCGGCCGAGCTGGAGGAATTTGACGTCCTGGGGAACGCCGTCGAGTTCGACGACGTCGGAGTAGACGCGCAGCGACCGGCCGTAGGAGGACTCGATCTCGTAGGCGTTCAGGATGACCCGGTAGGTCTCGGCCACCGACACGGTCGCATCGCCGAGCAGGTTACGGATATTGTCCAGGCGCGACTGGCGCAGCTGCATCTGGAAGGGCAGGTCCTGCGCGATGAAGTCTTCCAGCGCGACCGTCATCTCCAGCAGCATCGGAGTGACCTCGGCCTCGAGCGTGTCGACGCGCTCCAGCTGGCGCTGAAGCTCGGAAATCTCGACCTGCTGGGACTGCAGGAAGACTTCCTGCTGCTGCACGAAGACCTCCTGGTCCTCGATCTGCTGGCGCAGAGCGAGATACTGGCGCTCGAGGTCGTCGGCCTGGTCGGCGACCTCGTCGATCTGTTCCTGAGCCTGAGCCCCCTGCTGGGTCGACGAACGCGCCACCTGCAGCGCCTGGTCGAGCGGGCTCTGGGCGAACGCTGCCGACCCGGCCGCCGCGGCGACCCCGGCCAGCAGCGATGTGCGGATCCACTTCATGGTGTTGGACATGCCTTGCCTCACAGTAGCTGACGCGGATTTCAGTTGCCGCGCGCTTAGCTTACCCTCAATTCGACGTCAGCCAGCGTCCCGCGCCAGCCTCGGCCCCCTACACAAAATCGGGACGCCGCAAACAGCGTCCCGGCAACCTTGCGGTCGCCGCTGTTAGTCGACGGGAATAAACAACTCGTAACATCCCCATCTCACGCGGCGTTGCCCGCCGTCTTGAGTGTTTTGAACGCCTCTCGGCGCCTGGCGAGGGACGCTAGCACCGCGCTCATGCGGCAATCAACCTCGCTAACACCGTTCATGCGGTACGAAACGCAGGTCGGCGTCCCTCAGTTTCCTGGCGCTTGCAAAAAGGCGGAATTGAGGCGCGCGCCGCCGCCGCCGCGCCGAACCCGGTTCGCGTGAGGGATTCCCGTTGCAGGCAAGGCGAATGCCCCGCAGGCGAACCAACGCCGGGGCGCGGCGTGATCCGGCCGGGTGGAGAAGATGCAACAGTGTAACGAAAAATGGCTGGGGCGCCAGGATTCGAACCTGGGAATGGCGGTACCAAAAACCGCTGCCTTACCACTTGGCGACGCCCCAACGCGTCCGCCGCTCTCCGCGGCGAGGCCGGGTAGATAGCCCCTCCCCGCGCCATATGCAACGGGCGAGCTTCAGCAGCTCGCGGCCCCTTGCAGTTCGGCGCTCGCCGCGCGCACGGGCGGTCTGCAGCGGGGGTGCCATCGGCGTATTGCGCCTGTCCGGTGACTTGGATATAAGCCGCGCTCCGGTTCGGAGTATAGCTCAGCCTGGTAGAGCACTGTCTTCGGGAGGCAGGGGTCGCAGGTTCAAATCCTGCTACTCCGACCAACCTTTCCCGCGCGATCCCGACGCGCGCTGACGCATTTCTGCATCAGCTGTCCGCGACGCCGGCCCGCCCCTACAGTTGGGGCTCGATTCGGCTATGTCTTCTCCCTACAGTCGCACCCGATGCCGGCCTGCGGGGGGCAGGCGCACACGCGAGGGGAATATGAAACAGTTCTGGATCACCTTCTTCGGCTCGATCGTCGGGGTCATCATCGGCTCGGTGCTGACCGTAATCCTGGCCGTGTTCCTGATCGCGGGCCTGATCGGTTCGGCCATCCAGTCGGCAGACGCACCCGCGCCGCTGCCGTCCGGCGACATCGTGCTCGAGCTGGACCTGCGCGAGACGCGGCTCGACCAGCCCACGCGCTCCCCGTTCGCCTTCACGAACCCGCTCTCCACGACCGAGATCATCGCGGCGCTCGAGCGCGCCGAGAGCGACGAGCGGGTGAAGGGCATCTTCGTGCGCGCCAACGAGTTCGGCATGCCCGGCGCCCAGGCCGAGGAACTGCGCCGCGCCTTCGAATCGCTCGAGGCGGCCGGCAAGTTCGTGATCGCCCACGCGCAGGGCTTCGAGGGCACGGGCGTGGTGAACTATTTCGCCGTCGCCGGCGCGAGCGAACTCTGGCTGCAGGACACGGCAGGCTTCGCCGCCACCGGGCTTTCGACCGCGACGCCGTTCCTCGGAGGGTTTTTCGAGCAGTTCGGCATCGAGCCGGAATTCGTCCAGTTCTACGAGTACAAGAACGCCGCCAACGTCTATACCGAGACCGACTACACCGAGGCCCATCGCGAGGCGACGCTCTCCTATCTCGGCTCCATCTTCGATACCGCGATCGAATCGGCGGCGAGCGACCGCGGCATGGAGATCGCGGCGATGGAAGCGGTCATCACCTCGGGCCCCTACTCGGCCGAGGAGGCCCAGCAGGCCGGTCTGGTCGACCGCCTCGGCCATGTCGTCACCGCCCGCGAGGCCGCGCTCGAGCGCGCCGGCGGCGTGGAGGCCACCCTCGCCATCGAGGACTATTTCCACGCCGCTCCGCCCGCCACGGGCAACCGCGCACCGGCGCTGATCGCGCTGGTCTCCGGCCAGGGCGCCATCGTGACCGGCGAGGGCGAGGCCGGCTTCGGCGGCGACGAGCTGATCGGCAGCGACCGGCTCGCGCGCGCCATAGACGCGGCGGTCGAGGACGAGGACGTGCGTGCCATCGTGCTGCGGGTCGACAGCCCCGGCGGCTCCGCCATCGCGTCGGACCAGATCTGGCATTCCGTTGTGCGTGCGCGCGAAGCGGGCAAGCCGGTCGTGGTCTCGATGGGCACGCTCGCGGCCTCTGGCGGCTATTACATCTCCGCGCCGGCGAATCTGATCTACGCCAACGCCACCACGATCACCGGATCGATCGGCATGCTCTCGGGCAAGCTCGTCATCGACGACGCGCTCGGCCGGATCGGGCTCAATGTCGAGCCGCTGCATGTCGGGGGCGATTACACCCTCGCCTATTCCAGTCAGACGCAGTGGACCGAGTACCAGCGCGAGGCCTTCTACCGCCTCGCCGAGGACGTGTACGAGGACTTCACCGAGAAGGTGGCCGAGGGCCGCGACCTGCCGCTGTCGCGCGTGCAGGAAGTCGCCCGCGGCCGCGTCTGGACCGGCGCGCAGGCGCTCGAGCTGGGCCTCGTCGACCGCATCGGCGGGCTGCGCGACGCCATCGCGGCCGCGCGCGAGCTCGCCAATATCGGCGAGGACGAGGCCTATGAGGTCCGACACTTCCCGTCCAAGCCGACCCCGCTCGACGCCTTCCGCGAACTGTTCGGCATCACCGCCGAAGGCGCTGAAGCGGCCGCGCGGGTCAACGCGCTGATGGACCTGCCCGAGGTGCGGGCCCTGATCGAAGCGCGCGAGCAGAGCCGTTCGCAGAGCCTGCGCTTCGTCACGCCGGAACGCTCGCCGCAATAGTGCCGCGACCGATTCGCCGCGAACCAACCGGCCCGCCGATCGGCGGGCCGGTTTTTTTGGGGCTACACGGAGAAGAAGCCGAGGATCACCACCCCGACGAGGGCAATCGCCATCACCAGCAGATAGGCGAGGTCAAGCGCCAGCGTGCGCAGCACGGAGGTGATGCGCGAGCGCGCGTAGACCACCCGGTGCATGCGGTAGAGATAGACGTTGGAATAGACGAGAAGCGCCAGAAGCACCCAGCCCGCGCCGATCAGCGGCGCGGCGAGCACGCCGAGCGCCATGGCCAGAAACAGGGCCGAATGCAGGTGCAGCGACACGATCAGGTGATCGTAATAGAAATACCCGCGCCGCCAGACGAAGCTCAGCGCGAGCAGGCCGGCATAGATCGGCACCAGCACGAACATGATGCGCGGCACCCAGGCCATCGTCTCGTCCGCCCAGCGTTCGGGGTCGGCGGCGATGCGCCTCAGCTTCTCCTCGATGGAAGCATGCAGTGCGCCCGCCGGCGCGCCGGGTGCCTGCGCGCCGGTCGCCCCGCCGGCTGCGCCCTCCGCGGCTGAACGCGCCGCTTCCGCGCGCAGCGGTGCGGCGGCGCGATCGATCATGTCGAGCGCGGTGATGGCCTGGGCCGCCTCCTCGGCGGTCATCTCGCCGCTTTCGCGGGCCGCCGCCACCTCCTCGCGCGCGCTGTCCAGGCTCGCGGCCTGCTCTGCCGGCAGCTCGAGCTTCGGCCCGTCCGCCATCAGTCCGAGCAGCAGGAAGAAGGCGAGCGACGCGATCAGATAGAGCCGGAAGGGCGGGATGAAGCGCGCCCGCTGGCCCTTGAGGTAGCGCCGGGTGACTTCCCCCGGCCGGATCATCAGGTCGGGCAGGGTCCGGGCCACACGCCCGTCGAGATAGACGAGGCCCTCAACGATCTGTGCGACCAGCGAGCCGATCGGACGGTGATACCCGTCATCGACCTGTCCGCAGACGTGGCAGACCGGGCCCTTCAGTC
The DNA here is from genome assembly GCF_017161425.1 of Marinicauda algicola. Taxonomy (GTDB): domain Bacteria; phylum Pseudomonadota; class Alphaproteobacteria; order Caulobacterales; family Maricaulaceae; genus Marinicauda; species Marinicauda algicola. The sequence goes on from NZ_CP071057.1 coordinate 1,454,478, forward strand.
CGGTCCGGCAGTTGGCGCATTCACCGTCTCCCGCATCGGACTCCAGCGCTGCCGGGCGCGAGGGACGCACCCGCACGCCGAGGCCGGCGGCCGCGACATGCTCGGCGACCGTCCCGGCCGCCTCGTCGATTTCCTCGCTCATCGCCCGCCTCCCGCCGGGACGAACCGGTCTGCTATTGCAGCTCGGCCTCGGGCGCGTTCTCGCCTTCGATGTCGGCGAAGCAGAGATAGCGGGTGCGGTGGATATGGACGATATTGTCCTCCCAGCCCGTCACCGCCGGGTTCACCAGCGCCTTGTTGACGTAGAAGGTAACCGGCCCGTAGGCGGATTCGGCCAGCATCAACTGCTCCGCCTCGCTCAGGAGCGCGGCGCGTTCCGCGGGATCGAGCGTGCGGTTGGCCTGCTCGACCAGAGCGTCGTACTGCGGGTTCGACCAGCGCGAATAGTTCATCGGCACCGAATCGGTTTCGGCGAGGAAGAGGAAGTTGTAGGCGTCGTTGTAATCGCCGATCCAGGCCCCGTCGCCGATCTCGTAATCGCCCGCGCGCAGGTTGGAATAGTGGATCTGCGTCTCGACCTGGCCGATATCGATGCGGACCCAGTCGGCGATCTCGGCCCAGTCGCGCTGCAGCACCGGGGCGATGCGGGGATTGTCGCCCGTCGCGCGGAAGGTGTAGTTCAGCTCGAGCGGATTGTCCGGTCCGAAGCCGGCCTCCTCGAGCAGGCGGCGTGCCTCGGCGCGGCGCTCCTCGATCGGCACCTCGCACCAGGGCGTCTCGGCGGTGCCGGGATAGTCGTTGACCCCCGGCGGCACGAAGGCGCAGGCCGGCAGCGAGCCGTCGCGCAGGATTTCCTCGGCGATGAAGGCGGTATCGATCGCCATGGAGAGCGCATTCCTCACGCGCACGTCGTTCAGCGGCTCGACCGTCGTGTTGAAGGAGAGATAGCGCGTGCCGAGAAAGGGATGGACGCGGACATAGTCCGGCACCTGCTCGCGCAGGAATTCGAGATTCTGTCCGGCGAAGTCGGTGATCAGGTGAAGCTCGCCATTGCGCACCCGGCGCTCGGCGGCCTGCACGTCGACGGTGGGATAGTAGAAGACCTCGTCGATGCAGACATTCTCGTTGTCGTAGAACTGCTCGTTGCGCGAGACATGGACGAAGTTGCCGGCGCGCCATTGCTCGAGCTTGTAGGGGCCGTTGGTCTCGATATTGGCCGGCTGGATCCAGGCGTCACCGTGCTCTTCGACCACGTGCATCGGCACGGGGAAGGTGGTGTAGTGGGTCAGGAGGCCCGGCAGGTAGGGCGCGGGGAATTCGAGCTCGATGACCAGCGTGTCGGCGTCGACGGCCGTGACGCCGAGTTCCTCCGGCGGCAGGCCGCGAAGGTTCACCGCCTCGGCATTCTTGATCGGATAGAGCAGCGAGGCGTAATTCGCCAGAGTCGCCGGGTCCATGATCCGGCGGAAGGCATACTGGAAGTCGAAGGCGGTTACCGGCTCGCCGTCCGACCAGTAGGCCTCGCGCAGCTCGAACGTCCAGGTGAGGCCGTCCTCCGAGGTCGTCCAGCTCTCCGCCATGCCCGGGACCGGCTCGGCCTCGGCGTTCTCGGTGAACAGGCCGATGAACATGTCGCCGATGATGTTGTTCTCCCAGGTCCCGCTCGCCTTGTGCGGATCGAGGGAGAAGGGTTCGGCCATGTTGCCCCGGTGCAGGACGACCGCGTCGTTGTCGGTCTCGCCGTTCCCCCCGCAAGCCGAGAGGGCGAGCGCCGAAGCGCCGAGAGCGAGCCACTGGGTAAGTCGGCGGGTCATCACGATATCTCCCCTGGAATTTGCGTATAGCAGCAGAGGCCCCGCGCCAGCCGGCACGCGCCCCCTGCCTTAACCTTGTTGTCGCCAAGAGTATGCGAGGGAAAAACTGACGCAAGAGTGAACAGCCTGCCTGCATCGACAGAGCCGGCATCCTCGGCGATAGTCGGGCCTCGATCACCGGTCGAGAAGGGGAGATATTCGTGGCGGCAAGACGCATTCAGGCTCTGATGGGCGCAGTGGTCGCCGGTGCGGCGAGCCTGGCTCCGTCCATGGCGCAGGCCCAGGAGGGCGGAACCGATTCGGCAACGGTGCAAGCTCTGCTTGCTTGCCGCGAGATCGCGGAGCCGCAGGCGCGCACCGCTTGCCTGGACGCGCGCGTGGCCGATTTCGCAACGGCGCTCGACGAGGGCCGGCTCGTGGTCGTGGAACGCTCGCGCATCCGCGCGGTCGAGCGCGAGAGCTTCGGTATTGCCCTGCCGAGCATGGCCGCGCTGTCGAACGTGTTCGGCGGGGGAGAGGCCGAAGAAGCCGTGCCGGAAACCGAGACGCTGGACGATGGCACCACGGTCGTCTACCGCGCCGGCGGCGGGGTGGAGGAGCTGCGTGGCGCACCGGTCGCCTCGGTCGATACCGATCCCTACGGCAAGTTCATCGTGACCCTGGAAAACGGGCAGGTCTGGCGTCAGAGCGATTCGACACGCGTACGCAGCGTGCGCGCCCGCCACATGGATGGCCTGACCGCTGACATTTCAACCGGCCTGTTCGGCTCCATGTCCATGCGGCTCAGCCATTCCGGCCCGTCCTTCAAGGTGGAGCGCCTGCGCTAGCGGCGACGCCCGGACGACACAAAGGCCCGCCGGCTCGCGCCGGCGGGCTTTTTCATGAGGCCTCTCGCCCGGTCCGCGCCTGCCGCACGCTATCGATCCTTCGGATCGATCGCGTCGCGGTCATTGCATCATGCGCGCTATCGATCCTTCGGATCGATCGCGTCGCGGAGGCCGTCACCGAGGAAGTTGAAGCAGAACAGGGTCAGCATCATCGTCGCGGCCGGGGCGATCAGCGTCCAGGGCGCGATCTCCATGTCGCGCGCGCCGTTGGAGATGAGATTGCCGAGCGAGGTCAGCGGCTCCTGCACGCCGAGGCCGAGGAAGGACAGGAAGCTCTCCGCCAGGATCACGACGGGAATGGTCAGCGTGACGTAAACCACCACCGGACCGAGCACGTTGGGCACGATGTGGCGCCGGATGATGGAGAACTGGGAGACGCCGGCGGCCTGAGCGGCCTCGACGAATTCCATGCCCTTGAGCGCAATCGTCTGCCCGCGCACGATGCGCGCCATGGTCAGCCACTCCACCGCCCCGATGGCGACGAAGATGAGGATGATGTTCCGCCCGAACACCACCATCAGGATGATCACGAAGAAGATGAAGGGCAGCGAGTAGAGCACGTCGACGATCCGCATCATGATCTGGTCGACCCGCCCGCCGAGGAAACCGGCCGTGGCGCCCCAGACCACGCCGATGGCGAGCGAGACCATGGTGGCGACCACCCCGACCATCAGCGACATGCGCAGCCCGACGAGCACGCGCGCGAACAGGTCGCGGCCCTGCGCATCCGTGCCGAAGAGGTGAAGGTTCTCCAAAGTCGGCGCCATCTGCACGCGGTCGCGATAGATCACGTCGCTCTCGTGCACCCACAGAAGCGGGCCGATGAAGGCGAGGAAGACCAGCACGGCGAGGATCACCAACCCCGTCACGGCCGCCTTGTTGCGCATCAGCCGGGCGCGCGCATCGTCCCAGAGCGAGCGGCCCTGGACCGCCGCCTGCTCGATGAACTGCGCCTTCTCGCGCGGGGTCGAGGTGAGCACCATCAGTCGTATTTCACCTTCGGATTGAGGGCCGCGTAGAGGATGTCGGCGATCAGGTTCAAGATCACGATCAGCGAGGCGTAGAGGATCACCACGCCCATCACCACGGTGTAGTCGCGCTGCAGTGCGGCCTGCACGAACTGGCGCCCGATGCCGGGCAGCTGGAAAACCTGCTCGATGACGATGGACCCGGTCAGCAGCGCCGCGGTCGCGGGGCCCAGATAGCTGACGATGGGCAGAATCGCGCTGCGGAAGGCGTGCCGCGAGATCACCGCCGGTGCCGACAGCCCCTTGGCCCGCGCGGTGCGGATATAGTTGGAGCGGATCACCTCGATCATCGAGGCGCGCATCAGCCGGGTGATGATCGCGATCTGCGGCAGGGCGAGCGTGACCACCGGCAGCAGCAGCCGGTCCGGGGTCATGCCGCGCATGGGATCGAGCCCGCCGCTGGGCAGTAGGCCCAGATAGAGGCCGAAGACCAGGGCCAGGATCGGGCCCATCACGAAAGGCGGAATGACGATCCCCACCGTGGCGAACGCCATGAAGCCGTAATCGGCCGGCTTGTTCTGCCGCAGCGCCGCGGCCGAGCCGAAGATCGTGCCGAGGATCAGGGCGAGCGTGATCGCCAGGACGCCGATCGTCGCGGAGACGGGGAAGCCCTCCCCGATTATGTCGGCAACGGTCTTGTCGCGGAACTTCATCGAGGGCCCGAGATCGAACTGGGCGAGATTCCACAGATAGTCGAGATATTGCTTCCAGACCGGCTGGTCCATGCCGAAGGCCGCCAGCATGTTCTGACGGATCTCCTCCGGCATCGGGCGTTCGAGATCGAACGGCCCGCCAGGCGCCAGGCGCATCATGAAGAACGCCACGGTGATGATCACGAGAATGGTCGGGATCGCGATCAGGATGCGGCGGAGAATGTAACCGTACATGAAATTCCGGGGCTGATTGGCAGGCGGTCTTTGTCAGGTTTGCGACACACCGGATCAAGGCGCAGGCGCAGTGGGACCGGCTTTTGGGACGTGTTCAAGCACTTAGGGGTTGAACGGCGGATGAACCGGGAAAGGCGCGCGAGGGTGAGGCGAACGCGCCACACGACCGGGGGTTTAGTCGGACAGGCTGACGCGCGCCGTCCCCGGACCCGCCGGAGCAGGCTCGGGTGCGAGTGCGGCGGCGGCCACCTTCAGGCCCAGCACCAGCACGGCGGTCGCCGCGACGAGGCGCAGCCGGCGGCTCAGAAATCTCCAGAGTTCAGGCGTCACGAATCCGGCCCTGTCTCGTTGCGGTGCAGCGGAAACCGATCACGCAAATGCGGGGCCGGGGCGCGGTCATGTGAATTGTCACCCGCCTGCGCGCCTGTACACTTCCCGCGCACGAGGCTTCACCCGTGGAGACGATTCGCCGATGCCGAGCACGGCCTGGTGGCAGGACTTCCGATACGCCGACGGCGTGGTCCATGTGAAGAAGACCGGCATCGACGTGCCGGTGGAGCCCGGCGTCGTGTCCGAGACGCTGACCTGGCTCGCCTACTATGCCCGCATCGAGGCCGCACGCCTGTCGGTCCGCGCCGACGGCCCGCGCGTGTGGTTCGCGCCGGATCGGCCGAGACCCTGGTATCTCGTCTGGCCGGTGCTCCAGCTCGCAGGCCTGAGGGTTGCGCGTTCGCCCGAGGAGGCCGATCTCGCCTTCGCGTTCGAGGACCGCACCAAGACCGCAGCCCTCGCCCTGCCCGTCGACCTGGCGGTGATCAACGGAGCCTGCCTGGACGTGTCGAAGTCGGCGGTGGCGGCCGTGTTCGAAGCCGTGTTCGGCCGTGCCCTCGCCGTCGATCCGCAGAGCTGGAACGGCGCGATGGTGAGGAAGTCGGAGGCCAACGGCGTCCACGATGGCCACCTCGTCGAGGGTCCGCTGCGGGGAGAACCGGGCTTCTGCTATCAGCGCCTGATCGACACGCTGGCGCCGGACGGCTGCGTCGAGGATCTGCGCTGCCCGACCGTCGGCGGCGAGATCCCGGTCGTCTTCGTCAAGCGCCGCGAGGCCAGCCGCCGTTTCGCCAACGCCAATGCCGAGGTGCACATGGCAACGCCGCAGGATGTGCTATCCCCCGAGGAGCGCGCGGCGATCGCCCGCTTCTGCGCCGCTATGGGACTCGAGTGGGGCGGTCTCGACGTGCTGCGCGACCGGGCGAGCGGGGAGATCTACATCGTCGACGTTAACAAGACCGACATGGGCCCGCCCATCGCCCTGCCCCTGAGCGACAAGATGCGGGCCACGCGCGCGCTCGCCGGGGCGCTGCGGGCCTATGCCGAAACCGTCGCAGCCACGCGCGAGGCCGCATGACCGCCATCCCCTTCAAGCGCGACTTCGCGTTCGAATACGGCCGCTGCGATACGCTCTCCCCGCTGATCCGCCGCGTGATCGCCTCCAACGCGGGTCCGTTCACCTTCACCGGGACGGGAGTGTATATCGTCGGACGCGGCACGGTCGCGGTGATCGATCCCGGCCCCGTCCTGCCCGAGCATGAGGCCGCGCTCGACGCCGCCTTGCAGGGAGAATGCGTGAGCCACGTGCTCGTCACGCACCACCACATGGATCACTCCCCCCTGGCCGCTCGCCTCGCGGCGAAGCACGGGGCGAAGACCTACGGGCGCCGCCCGAAGCCGACCGAGCCCTCCGGCGGGGAAGTGCGCATGGAGGCCGGCGACGATCTCGGCTTCAGGCCCGATGTCGAGATCGCCGATGGCGACGTGTTCACCGGCCCCGGCTGGACGATCGAGGCGTTGCACACGCCCGGGCACACCTCCAATCATGTCTGCTACGCGCTGAAGGAGGAGAACGTCCTGTTTTCCGGCGACCATGTCATGGCCTGGTCGACCTCGGTCGTGAGCCCGCCCGACGGCCATATGGGCGACTATGTCCGCCAGCTCGAGCGCATCCGGGAGCGGGGCTTTGCCCGGCTGTGGCCGACCCATGGCCCGGCGGTCGAGGAACCCGATACCTTCCTTGACGCCTATATCGCGCACCGTCGCGGGCGCGAGCGCCAGATCCTCGCGGAACTGGCGAAGGGCAACACGAAGATCCGCGACATGGTCGCCTCGATCTATGCCGACGTGGACAAGCGCCTGCATCCGGCCGCGGCCCATTCGGTGCTCGCCCATATCATCCATCTGGTGGAGAGGGGCGAGGTCACGACATCGGGCACGCCCGGCCTGGAGAGCGAATACCGGCTGGCCCGGGCCGCCTGAGGCTCAGGCGGCGGGCTCCGGCGCGCCGAGCGAGCGGCGCAGACGTTCCTCGAATTGCTCGATCCGCGCGGCATTGGCGCCGAGATCGGATACGCCGACCCGGCTGACCGAGCGGATGTCGACGACGCTGCCGCCTTCCTCGCCTGGCCTGACCCGCACCACGACATCGTCCTCGAAGCCGAACCAGAATGTCTCCGCCGTCCCCTCGAACATCAGCGACTCACGCGACGCCGAGGTCACGCGCCAGCCCATGTTGCGCGCGACGTCCAGCGCGGCGGCGAACACGCTGTCCGGCGCGGCTTCGAGCACGATGGACCCGATGTCGGGATAGGCCTCTGCCTGCACCTCCGTCACCGGGCGCCCGCCCCATTGCCCGGTCCAGTCGGCATCGGGCACGGTCTTGGCGAGCAGATCGGTCGAATTGCTCGCCCCGCTCTGCGTGCGCCGCTCGATCAGGGCCTGGGAAAACTGCGGCGGATCCTGCAGATCGGTCGAGATGTCGTGGATCGGAGGCACCTCGCGAGCCGAAGCCGTGACCGACTGGGCGTAGAGAATGCCGCCCCCGCCCACGATGATGGCCGCGATGCCGGCGAGGTAGCCGCCCGCGCCCGGCGAGTTCTTCGCTCCGAAGACGAGACGATAGACGACGGCTGCGACCAGGGCGGCAATTCCCAGGCCCAGCGTCGAGGCCAGCATCATGCCCGCATGGCTGCGCACGTGGCGGAAGCCCTCGATCGGCGCCCAGAGGTCGAACTTGCCGCCGAGCGCGGCGACGAGGAACCAGACCGGCGTGACGATCGCCGCCAGCGCCGCCAGTGCCACCACGATGTGCCGGATGAGTGTGAATACGCCCGTCATGATCAGCCCCCGCTGGAGTGTGCGCCCTGCGGCGCCCCGGTCTTTTTACCATGTTATCATGGATAGAGCCGCGTGACCTCCCAGTTTCGGTCCTGCTCTCCCCGCAGGAAGACCAGCCGGTCGTGCAGGCGAAAGGGCCGGTCGCGCCAGAACTCGATGCGGACCGGCCTGAGCCGGTACCCGCTCCAGTAGGGCGGGCGCGGGATGGCGGCGATGTTGAATTTCGCCGCGTATTTCGCGACTTCCTTTTCCAGTGCGAAGCGGCTTTCCAGGGGACGCGACTGCTTGCTGGCCCAGGCGCCGATGCGGCTGTCGCGCGCACGGGACTGGAAATACGCGTCCGCCTCCTGGGCGCTGACCGGCTCGACCGAGCCTCTCACCCGCACCTGGCGGCGCAGGGACTTCCAGTGGAAGCACAGCGCAGCCTGCGGATTCTCTTCCAGCTGCCGGCCCTTGGCGCTCTCCAGATTGGTGTAGAACACGAAGCCGGCCTCGTCGAAGTCCTTCAGGAGGACCATGCGCACGTCCGGCATGCCGTCGGTGCCCGCGGTGGCAAGCGCCATCGCATTGGGATCGTTAGGCTCGCTCCGGCGAGCGGCCTCCATCCAGTCGCCGAACAGGGCGAAGGGGTCCTCGCGCTCGAAGATGTCCTCGTCCCCGGCATTGCCGGCCTCGCGATAATCGGCCTCGCTCGGCGTCGGGGGAATGACCTGCCTGCTGCCCATGTCAACATCCTCTTTACGACGACTGACAAGACCTACGCCGAACCCGGCCAGCGTCAACCATTCGCTAAGGTGAGCCATGGAATACACGTATTATGGCCCAGAAACACGATGCCATTCTTGCTGCATACCGTGTGTTCGGACTGGAGGGGGACGAGGACTTCGACACAGTCCGGTCCGCCTTCCGCCGGCTGGTGAAGGCCGTGCATCCCGACACCGCCACCGATTCCAGCAAGGAGACGCTCGCCCGGCTCCAGCGCATGCTGAAGGCCTACGAGGTGCTGCGCGTCTACGCGCCGCGCTTCCATGAACTGGTGATCACGCCGGAAGAAGCGCGCGCGGGCGGGCTGCGTACGGTGACGGTCGGCGATCGCAGCACGATGGTGCGCGTGCCCCCCTATGCCAAGACCGGCGCGGTCGTCGTGCCCGTCGGGGATTCCAACTGGCGCGTCCGCATCGTGGTGCGCGACATCACCGTGGATGGCGGGCTGGAGGTCGGCAAGGCGGAGCGCGAGGCGCGCGAGCGCAAGCGCCGCGAGCTCGAGGAAATGAAGGCGCGTGAGGCCGCCGACGAGAGCGCGGGCCTGCTCAAGGCCTTCTGCGACATGTTCGTGAAATCCTCTCCGGCGAGCCGGCTCGCCAACTGGGTGAGGAAGGGCAGGAACGCGGCGTGACCTGAGGCCCGGGCCGCTCTAGGTTCGGGGGCAAGTCCACGAGAACGGTCGCCGCCCCATGTCCTACAACAGTTTCGGTCACCTGTTTCGAATCACGACCTGGGGCGAGAGCCACGGCCCGGCGCTCGGCGTTGTGATCGACGGCTGTCCGCCCGGCATCGCCCTGAGCGAAGCCGACATCCGGCCTTTCCTCGACAAGCGCCGCCCGGGCACCTCGCGTCACGTCACCCAGCGCCGCGAGGAGGATCGCGTGCGCATTCTCTCGGGCACGTTCCAGGACGATCGGACGGGGTTCCCCGTGACCACCGGCGCACCGATCAGTCTGATGATCGAGAACACCGATCAGCGCTCGAAGGACTACTCGGACATCCGCGACACCTGGCGGCCCGGCCATGCCGACTTCACCTACGACGCCAAGTACGGCGTGCGCGACTATCGCGGCGGCGGGCGCTCCAGCGCGCGCGAGACCGCAGCGCGCGTCGCCGCCGGGGCGGTGGCGAGGAAGGTGCTGGGCGAGGACATCGTCATCCGCGCCGCGCTCGTGCAGATGGGTCCGCGCGCGATCGACCGCTCGCGTTGGGACTGGGGGTCGGTCGAAGGCAACGACTTCTTCTGCCCCGACGCGCAGACGGCCGCGCTCTGGGCCGAGGATCTCGACCTCGCCCGCAAGGCCGGGTCCTCGCTCGGCGCGATCGTGGAGTGCCACGTCGCCGGCGTGCCGGCCGGCTGGGGCGCCCCGGTCTATGCCAAGCTCGATTCAGAGCTTGCCGGCGCGATGATGGGCATCAATGCGGCCAAGGGCGTGGAGATCGGTGCCGGCATGGAGGCGGGCGCCATGCGCGGCGAGGACGCAGCCGACGAGATGCGCCTGGGACAGGACGGGCGGCCGGTCTTCACCTCGAACCACAATGGCGGCGTGCTCGGCGGCATCTCGACGGGACAGGACCTGGTCGTGCGCGTCGCGATCAAGCCGACGAGCTCGATCCGCATCGAGCGCAGCACGCTGAACCGCGACCTGCAGGAAACGACCGTCTCGACGAAGGGCCGCCACGATCCGTGCGTCGGCATCCGCGCGGTCCCGGTCGCCGAAGCCATGGCCGCCCTGGTGCTGGCCGACCAGAAACTGCTGCATCGCGCGCAGACAGGGCGCGAGGGCCCGGCTCTCTAGCCGGGAACGCGTTTCGCCGCGAGCAGGCCAAGCCCGTCGCGACAACCGGCGAGGTTGAGCGCGAGGGCAAGGGCGGCATAGACGCTCGCGCCCGCCCCGGCCTTCATCAGGAGATCGGCAAGGGCGGGCTGCAGATCGGGCAGCAGCCAGACGAAGCCGGCCATCGCCGCCGTGGCGAAGCCCGCCTTGGCCCATTCCAGCCAGGGCAAGGGCAGCGGGAATATGCTCCGAGACACGAGCGCGCACGACAGCAGGGCGGCTGCGTACGCGATCACGGTCGCCGCGGCGGCGCCGTAAATGCCGAAGCGCGGGATCAGCACGAGATTGAGCAGGAGATTGAGCAGGGCCGCGGCCGCCATCAGCGCGGCCATCAGGCCGGGCCTGCGCTTCAGCGTGAACGCCTCGTGGAAATAATAGGTCATCATTCCGCGCAGCAGCGCCGCGCCCGCGATCCAGGGCAGGATCAGCGCGGCTTCGGCCCGCATAGCCCCACCGATCATCAGCGTGGTCAGCGGCTCTGCGACGAGGATGAGCCCTACCGCCGCCGGCAGGGTCACGGCGGCCATGATCGCGGCCGCCCGGCGGGCGACCTCGCGCGCGGCCGCCTCGCCCTCGCGCTCCAGCGCGCGGATCGTCATCGGCCAGATCGCGACCGAGAGCCAGACGAAGAGGATGTCGATGAGCCGGTCGCCGAGCCCGTAACCGGCCGCATACACGCCGACCGCCCCGGCGCCCAGGAAGGCGGCGATGAGGAAGCGGTCGCCCACCGAGAGCAGGTGCTCGAAGATCACCGAGGCCGAAACCCCCGCGCCGTAGCCGGCATAGAGCCGGGTGCGCCGCGGCTTGCCCCGTCCGCCGCGTGCGCGCGAGAGCATGGCGGGCAGATCCGCGAGCGTGACGACCAGCAACGCGGCCGCCATGCCGGCGAACACGCCCGCCGCGCCGAGCTCGGTGACGAGCACCAGGACGGCGCCGAGCCCGAATCCGCCCAGCAGGGCGGCGATCTCGTTGATCGAGTAGCGCCGCACCTCCCCGCCCGCGCGATAGGTCTCGAGCCCGATCTGCAGAGCGCCGCGCGCCAGCATATGCACGAGCGCGAAGCCGGCGGCTGCCTTGTAGTTGGCATCGAGCGGAGACAGCGCGATGACCCCTGCCCCGAGCCCGCCGGCCAGGACCGCCGCGACGGCGTAGAGCCGGTAGGCGGTCTTCAGGTGATGGGGGATCGACCCGAAGCGTTCGGCCCGGGCGTGAAAGCGCGCCACCGCCGCGTCGAGCCAGAGGAAGGTGACGATGTTTAGCAGCGCCATCGCGGCGAGAATCAGCGCGTAGCGCCCGTACTCCTCCGGCGTGAGCAGGCGCGAGAACACCGCGATCGCGCCGAAACCGACGATCGCCTGGACCGCCTGCACGGGGATGTATTTCACGATGGTGCGCTCGAGCACGCGCGGCTCCTCGCCTTGGACCGGTCTTGAGACTAGCCGGGCCGGCTCAAGGCGACGTTAAGGCCGCCCGGCCATACTGCCCCGGGTCTTCTGGAGGATCGCGCATGCAAGCTCTGCGCCGCACCGGCCTCGCCCTCGCGTGCGTCCTGCTCTGCGCCTGCTCGGACACCGGAGAGCGCGCCGTGGCCGAGGCCTTCGCCCCGCCCGCGGACGCCGTCGGCTTCACCCGGTGCCTCAATCTCGGCGGCGCGCTTGAAGCCGGTTACGAGGGCGAGTGGGGCTACACCATCGAGGACGCCCACCTCGCCGCCATCGCCCAGGCCGGTTTCGAGGCGGTGCGCCTGCCGGTGAACTGGGCGGGCCATGCCGGGCCGGCACCGCGATACCGGATCGATCCCGCCTTCCTCGCGCGCGTCGACCATGTCATCGAGACCGCGCTCGGCGAGGGGCTGCAGGTCGTGCTCGACGTGCATCATTTCGAGGCGCTGATGGACGATCCGGAGGGAGAATCCGCACGTCTGCGCGCCATCTGGGCACAGCTCTCGGGCCATTATGCCGGCTGGCCGGACGGGCTCGTCTTCGAACTCCTGAACGAGCCGAACGGCGCGATGGACGCCGCGCGCGTGAACGCGATGAATGGCGAGCTGCTCGCGCTGATCCGCGAGGACAACCCGGAGCGCCGCGTCGTGCTCGCCACGCCGCGCTGGGCCAATATCGAGGGGCTGTTCGAGCTGGAGCCGCCGGACGATCCCCATATCGTCCTGAGCTTCCACTATTATTCGCCCTTCGACTTCACCCACCAGGGCGCACCCTGGACCGACCGGGAGCGCACCGGACTCTCGTGGGGCAGCCCGCGCGAGCGGGCCGAGATCACTGCGGATTTCCGGGCCGTCGACGCCTTCGCGCAGGCCCGGGGCCTGCCCGTCCTGCTCGGCGAGTTCGGCGTCTATGGCGAGGTTCCGCTGCCCGCGCGCGCGCAATGGACGCGGGCCGTCCGAGAGGCCGCCGAGGCCCGCGGCTTTGCCTGGTGCCACTGGGACTTCGCCAGCTCCTTCCCGGTCTACCAGACCGGCGAGGCGCGCTGGATCGAGGACATGCGCGCCGCGCTGCTTGACTAGGGCCCCACGCCCAGTCCCCCGCACGATCGCTCTTCGATCACCGGCGCCGGAACGCCGCGATGGTTTCCACGTGGCCGGTCCAGGCGAACTGGTCGACCGGCGTGACGGTGTCCATCTCGTAGCCGCCCTCGATGAGAATGGCGGCATCGCGCGCGAACGTGGCCGGGTTGCAGGAGATGGAGACCACGACGGGGACCCGGGAATCCGCCAGGCGCTCGGCCTGCGTCTTCGCCCCGGTGCGCGGGGGATCCATGATCACCGCGTCGAAGGGCTCCAGCTCCTTCACGCTCATCGGCTCGAGCGCGAGATCGCGGTGCCGGGTCTCGACCGGCTTCAGGCCCTGGGTGTGATCGGCGCCATGGCGCAGGGCGGCGAGCGGAGCCGGATCGCCCTCCACGGCGAGCACGGGTGCGAATTCGGCCGCACGCAGCGCGAAGGCGCCGCAGCCTGCATAGAGGTCGGCGATACGCTTCGCGCCGCGCACCGCCTTCATCGCCCGCTCGGCGAGCGCCTCCTCGCCCGCCTTCGTGGCCTGCAGGAAGCCGCCGGGCGGGGGAACGACCCTCGCCCTGCCGAACTGCACGTAGGGCCTCGTGCGCTCGGCCGCCGGCTCGGCCTTCAGGGAAATGCGCGCCCAGCCTTCCTTGGCGGCGAGCTCGGCGGCGGTCAGCCGGTGGTCGAGCGTGATCTCTCCAGGCCAGGCACAGGACACGTCGAGACCGCCATCGGTCGCAGTGACGGCGATGTCGAGCTGGCCGCGGTCCGGGGTCAGCCGATCGGCGAGATTCCTGAGGGCGGGAAAGCTCTTGCGGATCAGGCCATGGGCGACGGGACAGTCCTTCGCGTCGACGATCGCGTGCCCGGCCCGCATCGTGTAGCCGAAGACGAGATCGGACCCGGACCGCTTCGCGTGCAGGGTTGCGCGCCGCCTGCCCTGCCCGTGGGCGTGCAGCAGCGGGGCCACGTGGCCGGACACGCCCTCGCGCCGGAGGGCCGTCACCACGAGCTCGCGCTTCCAGGTGCGGTAGGCATCGGCCGCCCAGTGCTGCAGCGAGCAGCCCCCGCAGCGCTCGTGGATCGGGCAGAAGGGCCGCACGCGCTCGGGGCTTTCGGAGAGGATCTCCTTGACCCGGCCGCGCTCGCCGCGCACCTCGACGATCGCCCGCTCGCCGGGCAGGAGACCCGGTACGTAGACCGGCCCCTGCGCGATCGCGTCGCCGCGCGCGCCGACGCTCTCGGCTTCAAGCTCGACCTCGGCGGCGGGCGGGGATTTCTTCGCATGGCGTCGGTTCATGGCGCTCTCAAACGCGATCTCGACGGTCCGGTCAACGGCAAACCTGACAGGCCCGTTCATCCTGGCGACAGGTAGCCGGTGTTAACCTTTCCCAAACCGTCGGACCGAGTCCGTCTCGAGACGAGGAGACACGCGCATGACGCCGCGATTCCTGAGCCTTGCCGCCCTGCTTTCGGCCGCACTCTCACTCACACTGTTCGCGGCGCCCGCGGCCGTGTCCCAGTCCGGCGAGGAGCGGCGCGAGCGGGCGCGCGAGCTGCTCGGCCGCGAGGACTTCGCCGTCCCGCCGGGGCGCGAGCACCGTCGGGAATATCGCGCCGAGCACCGGCAGGACTATGCGCGGCCCGATGACGGCCGCTTCGAGCGCGGCGACGGTCGCCGCGACGACTATGACCCTCGCGGGCACTACGACCGCGAGGATCGCGCAGACGACCGCTGGGAGCGCCGGCACGAGCGTCACGAGGACCGATACGATCGCCGGCACGACCGGCGCGACTATCGCGCCGCGCGCCATGACGACCGCTGGGACCATGACCGGCGGTACGGTCATTACGACAGCTATGACCGCTACGATCGCCACGACCGGTACCGCGACTACGCCCGCTACGACCGGTATAGCCACCGCCGCTATGTCGGGCCGCGCCATCACCGGCAGGACTGGCGCTACCATCGGCGCTACTACGACCGCTATTCGACCACCGACTTCCACTATTATGACGGTTTCTGCCGCAGTTCGGGCGATGAGCTGATCATCGGTGCGCTGATCGGCGCCCTGATCGGCGGGGCGGCCTCGGACGGTGATGGCGGAGCGATCCTGGCCGGCGGGCTGATCGGGGGCGGCATCGGCGCATCCCTCAACGGCTGCGACCGCAGCCAGTACCACTATGCGACGCACTACGCCTTCACCCACGACCGGCCGGCCTACTGGCACAATCCGTATAGCGGGGTGTACGGCGTCATCTACGCCCGCGACTATCACAGCTACGGCCAGCGCCGCTGCCGCTGGGGCGATGCGGAGATCTACATGCCGAACGGCGAGATCGTCTACGACCGGGTGCGCATGTGCCTCAACCGCTACGGCTACTGGGAAGTCGCCAGAGACCAGTAGGAGAAAACCGGCCCGCCGGAGCCGGACGAGCGCCCGTGCCCTGCGAAGGGACGGGCGCTTCGTTCATCCCGCGCTCATCGCGCCCCTGTTAAGCTTGGCTTAAAGTTTGAAAGGGGTGCGCGCGTGACGCCTGCCCCGTCGCAAAGGGAGACCACAGTCCCATGAAGACACTGATGATGGCCGCCACCGCGCTCTTCGGCGCCGGGCTGATCGCCCCCGCCCTGTCCGCTCCCGCCGCGGCCCAGACCTACCGGACCGCCCCGGCCTCGGCCTACGAGCAATGCATCGCCGAGCAGCGCCAGCGCCAGGTCGCCGGCGCGGTGATCGGCGGCATTCTCGGCGCGGTCGTCGGCGCCGAGCTGCACGACGAGAGCCAGGACCGCGACCGCGAGCGCCGCTACCGCCACTACGACCGCTATGACCGCTACGGCGATTACGATCGCTACGACCGCCGCCATCACCGGCGCCACCGCGAGGACGGCAATGACGGCGCCGTGGTCGCCGGAACGGCCGTGGGCGCGCTCGCCGGCGCAGCGATCGCCAGCGGGGATTGCGAGCGCCTGCGTCATCGCGGCTACGGCTACGGCCAGACCGGCTACGGCCACGATCCCTATGCCGACCCGTATTACGGTGCCGGCGGCGACGGATACGGCTATCAGGACCCCTATTACGACGATCCCTACTATGGCGACCGGCACCGCGAGGACAGCCGGCGCTGGTCGACGGACGAGGAACTGCTCGGCGGCCAGGGATACGGCGGGCAGACGGGCTACGACGCGCGGCGCTATTCGACCGGCCCGGCCATCACCGCTTCGAGCCCCTACGGCGCGGACTGCCGCTACATGAGCTCCGCCGGCCGCTCGACGCTGATGTGCCAGGGCGCGGACGGCATCTGGCGTCCCGCGGACAGCTACCGCTAAGTCCTCACCCGGCGCGGCGGGCGAGGAAGAGGTATTCCACATTCCCGTCCCCGCCAGCGACCGGGCTCTCCATCTCGGCTTCGACCGGCCAGCCTGCCCGCGCGAGAAACGCGCGGGCTTTTTCTTTCGCGGCGCTCACCGCCGCGGCGTCCTTCACGATCCCGCCCTTGCCGACATGGTCCCGCCCGACCTCGAACTGCGGCTTGAACAGGGCGACGAGCACCGCGCCCTCAGCCGCAAGCGAGAGCGGGACGGGCAGAATCTTTTCCAGCGCAATGAAGCTCGCATCGCAGACCACGAGCGCGGGCGGCTCGTCGATATCGGCGCACGTGAGGGTGCGCGCGTCGGTGGCTTCGAGATTGACGAGGCGCGGCTCGGCGAGGAGGGAGGCGTGCAGCTGCCCGCGCCCGACATCGACGGCATAGACCTTCGCCGCCCCGCGCTGCAGCAGGACCTGGCTGAACCCGCCGGTCGAGGCGCCGACATCGAGGCAGGCCCTACCCGCGGGATCGATCGCGAACGCGTCGAGCGCGGCCTCGAGCTTCAGCGCGGCACGGCTCACGAAGGGGTGGGCGGGCTCGGCCTCCACCACGGCGCCGGGCGGGATCTTCTGCGAGGGCTTGGCGAGCGCTGTGCCGTCGACGCGCACCCGGCCCGCCGCGATCGCCGCCTGCGCGCGCGCGCGTGTATCGAAGAAGCCGTGCTCGACGAGATAGAGATCGGCGCGCATCGCCTCTCCTCGGTTTTTGCTGGCGGGAACCTTTCCCGGCGGGCATGCTTTGATCCGGTGAACTGCCGCAACACAAGGACGAAAGACCTATGGCGACGGGTACGGTCAAGTGGTTCAACGCCACGAAGGGCTATGGTTTCATCGAGCCCGATGACGGCTCCAAGGACGTGTTCGTGCACATCAGCGCGGTGAAGAATGCCGGCATGGACGATCTCGTCGAGGGTCAGCGCGTCTCCTTCGAGCTGGAGAAGGATTCCAAGACCGGCAAGACCAGCGCGACCGAGCTGCAGCCCGCCTGAGCGGGCCGTCCTGGCGCGAATGCTGGAAATAATTTCGCCGGGGCGCTTGCGCCGGCGAAAAAAACCTCTACATGTGCTTCATCGATTTTTGGCCGGTCTATTGGTCACGCGCGTTCCCCGCGCCCACCCTCTACCCCTTCCTTTCTTCGATACCACCAAGGCCTTCATGTGAAGGCTCGTATTACTCTGTCTACAAGGACTATCTCCCATGGCTACGGGAACTGTTAAGTGGTTCAACGCCACCAAAGGCTACGGCTTCATCCAACCTGACGACGGCTCGAAAGACGTGTTCGTGCACGCCACGGCGGTCGAGCGCGCGGGCATGAGCTCTCTCTCCGAGGGTCAGCGGGTCTCCTTCGAGGAAACGCGCGACGCGAAGAGCGGCAAGTACTCCGCGACGGACCTGCAGTCGGCCTAAGCCGAAACCAGATCCAGCCGCGCGTTCACCCGCGCGGCAACGGAAAACCCCGGACCGAAAGGTCCGGGGTTTTTTCGTGTCCGCAAAGCAGAACGGGCGATCACGCCAGCGCCTTTGCCGCATCCTCCTCGCGCCCGAGCGTCTCGAGCACCTTCGCCACGATGTGCTTGGCGTTGAGGCCGGCAGCCTCGTACATCTTCGAGGGGCTGTCCTGGTCCTGGAACGTGTCCGGCAGCGTCATCGTGCGGATCTTCACCCCGGAATCGAGCTGTCCGGTCTCGGCAAGGAAGTGCAGCACGAAGGCGCCGAAGCCGCCCCTCGCCCCCTCCTCGATCGTGATCAGCACCTCGTGCTCGCGCACCAGGCGGGTGATGAGGTCCTCGTCCAGCGGCTTGGCGAAGCGGGCATCGGCGACCGTCGCCGACAGGCCGTAGGCGGCGAGTTCGTCGGCGGCCTTCAGGCTCTCCTGCAAACGCCCGCCGAGCGAGAGGATCGCGACGGCACTGCCTTCGCGCAGGATGCGGCCCTTGCCGATCTCCAGCGGCTCGGTATCGTGCGGAATCTCCACGCCCGTGCCCTCCCCGCGCGGATAGCGGAAGGCGCTCGGCCCGTCCTCGATCAGGGTGGCGGTCTTGACCATGCGGGCAAGCTCGGCCTCGTCGCTGGCGGCCATCACCACCATCCCCGGCAGCATGCCGAGATAGCCGACATCGAACGAGCCGGCATGGGTCTGGCCGTCCGCGCCGACCAGGCCCGCCCGGTCGATCGCAAAGCGCACCGGCAGGGACTGGATCGCCACGTCGTGGACGACCTGGTCGTAGCCGCGCTGCAGGAAGGTGGAATAGATCGCCGCAAAGGGCTTCATCCCCGCCGCCGCGAGCCCGGCCGCGAAGGTGACGGCGTGCTGCTCGGCGATGCCGACATCGAAGGCGCGGTCGGGAAACCTCGCCGCGAACTTGTCGACACCCGTCCCGCCCGGCATGGCCGCGGTGATGGCGACGATGCTCTCGTCCCTCTCCGCCTCGCGGATCAGCGACTCGGCGAACACATTCGTGTAGCTCGGCGCGCCCTTGGCGGCCTTGGCCTGCTCGCCGGTGACGACGTTGAACTTCGAGACGCCGTGATACTTGTCGGCAGCCGCCTCGGCGGGCGCGTAGCCCTTGCCCTTCTGCGTGACGCAGTGGATCAGCACGGGCCCGTCGGCCTCGCGCACATTCCTGAGCACCGGCACGAGCGCGTTCATGTCATGGCCGTCGACCGGGCCGATATAGCGGAAGCCCATCTCCTCGAAGAGCGTGCCGCCGGTGACCATGCCGCGCAGATATTCCTCGGCGCGGCGCGCCGCGCCCTCCACGCCCAGCGCCTTGGCGACGCCCTTGCCGAGCTTCCTGATGTCGCGATAGCTCTTGGACGAGACCTGGCGGGCGAAGTAGTGGCTCATCGCGCCGACCGGCGGGGCGATCGACATGTCGTTGTCATTGAGGATGACGACGAGATTCTTCTTCAGGTCGCCGGCATTGTTCATCGCCTCGTAGGCCATGCCCGCGCTCATCGAGCCGTCCCCGATCACCGCGACGACCTTGTAGTCCTCGCCCTTCAGGTCGCGCGCCACGGCAAAGCCGAGCGCGGCGGAAATCGAGGTGGAGGCATGCGCGGCGCCGAACGGGTCGTAGATGCTCTCGCTGCGCTTGGTGAAGCCGGACAGCCCCCCGCCCTGGCGCAGCGTGCGGATGCGGTCGCGCCGGCCGGTGAGGATCTTGTGGGGATAGCACTGGTGGCCGACATCCCAGATCAGGATGTCCTTCGGCGTCTCGAACACGTGGTGCAGCGCCACGGTCAGCTCGACCACGCCGAGCCCGGCGCCGAGATGGCCCCCGGTCACCGAGACCGCGTCGATCGTCTCGGCGCGCAGCTCGTCGGCGACCGCCTTCAGCGTCTCGATGTCGAGACCCTTGAGGTCGGCCGGCTCGTTGACACGATCGAGATGGGGGGTATCCACCATGGGGGCTCCTGAAGCGGGTTCCGGTAACGCAGCGCTCAGGCGCGGCGTTGCAGCACGTAGTCGACTGCCGTCTCTAGCATATGGGCCTCCCTGCCGAACATGGCGAGATGCTCCTTGGCCTGTGCGGCGAGACGGCGCGCCCGGTCGCGCGCGCCCTCGATGCCCAGAATGGAGACGAATGTGGCCTTTCCCTGACGCTCGTCCTTGCCGGCGGTCTTGCCCAGTTCCTCGGTCGAGCCCTCGGCATCGAGAATGTCGTCGACGATCTGGTAGATGAGCCCGAGATCGTGGGCGAAGCCCTCCAGCGCGGTGCGTGCCTCCTTGCCCGCCTCGGTCAGGATCACCGGAGCGGACACCGAGAAGGCGATGAGGGCGCCGGTCTTCATGCGTTGGGTCCGGGTGATGAGGCCGATATCGGCACTGCCTTCCTCGGTGAGGTACATGTCGAGCGCCTGGCCGCCGACCATGCCGCGCGCGCCGGCCGCCCGGGCGAGCTCGCCGACGAGCAGGGAGCGGACATAGCCGTTGGGATGGGTATCCGGCTCGGCGAGGATCTCGAAGGCGACCGCCTGCAGGGCGTCGCCGGCGAGCACAGCGGTCGCCTCGTCATAGGCGATGTGCACGGTCGGCCGGCCGCGGCGCAGATCGTCGTCGTCCATGCACGGCAGGTCGTCATGGATCAGCGAGTAGGAGTGGATGCATTCGATGGCGCACGAGATGCGCAGCAGCGCGCGCTCCTCCGCCCCGATCAGCCGGCCGGCCTGCAGGGCGAGGAAGGGGCGCACCCGCTTGCCCGGCCCGAGCGCGGCGTAGCGCATGGCCGAAGCCAGGCGCGCCTCCGGGCCGTCGGCGCGCGGCAGCAGCGCATCGAGCGCCACGGTCACCCGGTCGGCGGCTTCTTCCAGCTCTGTGAGAAACTGCTTCATCGGGCGCGCTTCCAACTCCCTTTCGCGGTCTCGCGTCTAGCAGACACGGGCACCGTCCGGCGCCTCGCCGTCCGCACCCAGCAGGCGTACAGCCCCGCTCGCGTCGTGAACACCGAGCACCAGCACCTCGGACATGAACGGTCCGATCTGGCGCGGCGGAAAGTTCACCACGGCGAGCACCCGCCGGCCGGGCAGCTCCTCGAGCGCGTAGGCCTCGGTGATCTGCGCCGAGCTCTTCTTGCGGCCGACGCCCGGCCCGAAATCGATCACCAGCTTGTAGGCGGGCTTGCGCGCCTCGGGGAAGGCCTCGGCACTGAGGATCGTGCCGAGACGGATGTCGGCGCGGAAGAAGACCTCCGGATCGATCTCCGGCGCGGGCGGGTCGTGCGGGCTCATCCCTGACGGTCGAGATCGGCCGGCTCGGTTCCCGGCTTGCCGTCGGGGCCGAACACGATCTTCTCCACCTTCAGCTCGGCATCCTTCAGGCGTGCCTCGCAATGGGCGCGCAGCGCGGCGCCGCGCTCGTAGATCGCGATCGACTGCTCGAGTTCGACCTCGCCGCTCTCCAGCTGCTGCACGATGCGCTCGAGCTCGGCCAGCGCCTTCTCGAAGCTCATCTGACTGATGTCGTCGTGCGTCGTCGCGCTCATCGCTCTTCCTTTCGCCGCCCCGGCGCCGGGTGCAGCACAGACAAGCCCCGATCGCGTCCGCGATCAACCGCGCGTCGCGTCCGAACCCGGATTTTTCACTTCGTAGCGGCGCCAGGACCAGTAGTAGTCGCCCCCGTCGCGCACGCAGCGCCAGCCCCGACGCTTCAGCGCCGGGCGCAGCATGCGGTTGAACCAGCCGTGGGCGAACAGCACGACCGGGCCGGACTGGGCTGCCTCGATCAGGATGTCGGCGGCCTGTTCGGCGCGGCGCTCCGCCTGGGAGCGGCTCTCCTTGCCGCGGGCGAAGCCGAGCCACCAGGAGCAGCGCGCCAGCACGCCCCAGTTTCGCGCCGGCAGCCGGCCGGGAAAGCGCGGCGGAGGCAGCGGGGCCTCCACGAAGACCGAACTCGTGTCGAACTCGCGGCCCCGGCAGGCGGCCTCGGCGGTCTCGATCGCACGCCGCAGGGTCGAGGCGTAGAGCACGCGCGCACCCTCCACCTCGCGAATCAGGGATTCCGGCGCGGCCTGGCCCGGCTTCAGCCCGGCAAGGTCGTAATCGGCCCACCAGCGCTCATAGCCGCGCCAGTCCACCCGCTCGGCGCGGTTGGCATCGGGTTCCCCATGCCGGGCGATCGTGATGTAGCCCGGCCCGTTTTGACGGTTCGTCTCTGACATGTCCGGCTTGGGGGACGCGGGAAAAGCAGTCGGGCTTCACGACCGCCACGCCCCCTGTCCCGTCAGGCCGCGGCGATCGCGCGCAGGAAGCCGGTGAGCGACTTCTCAAGCGCGTCGATGTCGTATCCGCCCTCGAGCGTGCAGACAAGCCGGGCGTGCGCATGCTCTTTCGCGAGCGCGCCGAGACGCTCCCCGGCCCAGGCATAGTCCTCCTCGGTCAGGTCCAGCCCTGCCAGCGGGTCGTCGCGATGGCCGTCGAAGCCCGCCGAGACGAGCAGAAGGTCGGCGCGCAGGTCGGGAATGCGCGAGAAAATCTTCTCCTCCAGCGCCTCGCGCCAGGCCTTCGAGCCGGTCGCTCGCTCGACGGCGACGTTGACGATATTGTCCGCCTGATCGGCGTTCGAGCCGGTTCCGGGATAGATCCAGCCCTGGTGGATGGAGGCGAAGAACAGCCGGTCCTCGCGCTCGGCATAGGCCTGCGTCCCGTTGCCGTGATGCACGTCGAAATCGACGAGCGCGATGCGCGTCATCCCGTGCCCGGCGAAGCCGTGCGCGGCGGCGACCGCGATCTGGTTGAACAGGCAGAAGCCCATCGCGCGTTCCGGCTCGGCATGGTGGCCCGGCGGGCGGCAGGCCACGAACACGGCCTCCGCCTCGCCCGCGACCACCTTGTCCACGCCCTCCACGGCCGCCCCGCAGGCCGCGAGCGCGGCCTCGAGCGAACCCGGGCTCATCCAGGTGTCCGCATCGATGGAGGCGAGCCCGTCGGACGGGCCGGTCTCGAAGATCGATTCGATATGGCGGCGCGTGTGGACGCGCGCGAGTTCCTCGCGCGTGGCCTGGCGGGGCTCGGCGGTCGCGAGGCCGTCGACGGACCGGATGGCGCGTTCGACCGCGCCGAGGCGCTCGGGGCGTTCGGGATGGCCTTCGGGCGGCTTGTGGCCGGCGGAGGCAGGGGATGTGTAGACGAGTGTTTTCATGCCCGACTAACTAGAGCGGAGCGCAAACGGATGCGAGCGCGTTCGTGCTCGCCTGCAGTACGCCAGCCGTGCGTCAGCGCCCTGCCCCGTTCGGGCTCGCACCCCGCGATTGCCCGGCCTGCGCGATCGGAGGCAGGATCTCGAACTCCGGCTCGAACTCGGCATAGTTGCAGGTGATCTCCTCGCCCGGCTCGATATCGGCGATGGCGTAGCCGAGCTTGAGATCGCGGAAGTCGGTGTTCGGCGCCTCGCTGTGATTCATGTGCCGGCCATTGTCGGCATCCAGCACCAGGAAGGCCGCGTCGGTCGGGTGGCGATAGGTATAGCGCTCGACGAACCTGCGCGTGCTCTCGGGCAGGCCGGCGAGCTCGGCCTTCGCGATCAGCCGGTCGAATTCCGGGGCGAAGCGGTAGATGAGCTGACCCTTGGCGATCTTCTGGGCAGCGAACACGCCGACCCCCTCGATCGCGCTCGGCCCGATATAGGTGTCCACCAGGAGCATCGCCGCGGGCCCTACGCGCCCGCCGCGCTCTGCGAGGCGGACGCGTCCGCCTCGGCCGTGTCGCGGTCCTGGTGGGCGCCGCGGAAATGGCGCGCCAGGGACACCTCGTCCATGAAGTCGTGATAGTCGCAGGTCAGCTCCTCGCCTGCGGCGACGTCGCGCAACATGTAGCCGGTGCCGCCCACGCGGAACTCGATCGCGGGGGTGTCGGAATGGTTCATGAAGCGGCAGTGATCGCCGTCGAGCAGATAGGCCTGCAGGATCGAGTCGAAATAGGCGTAGCGGTCGAGAAACTGGCGGGTGGTCTCCGGCAGGGCCTCGCGCTCGGCCGGGGTGATGACCCGGTCGAAGCCCGGATCGAGCCGCCAGACGAGCGTGCCCTTGGCGAGCGGCCGGCCGGCGAACACGCCGAGCCCCTCGATCGCGCTGGGGCCGACATAGGTGTCCACGAGAAGCATGGATGAAGAACGCCTTCGAACGATCCCGCGTCGACGGGACCGGACCAGGGAGGCGGGAGAACCCGCAGAGTACGACGCTCCGATCGCCTATGATGCTCAATCTGCGGGAATTGCAAGCGGCAATTTCGCGGTGGCAGACTCGACGGGCTCCGGATCGCTCCGGAGCCCGTGCGTCTGGCCCGGACGGGTGGACGGCCTAGTGCAGGCCGGCCATGCCGGCGAACTCGGCGCGGGTCATGGCGAGCACGACGGCGTTGGCCTCCGAGTTGAAGGCCGCGTCGCTCGCGCTGATCGCCCTCACCCGCGCATCGCCGTGCGCGTCGAGATCGCTGTGGACATAGATGCGGCCGCGGGCGCTCTCGTCCACATGCCCGACGCGGTAGCCGTCGCGGGTGTAGACATAGACGCGGGCATGGTCGTCGCCGCGATAGCTGCGCATGCGCGTGCTGGCGTAGGTGCGGGTGCGCACGCTCGGACTCTGCGCACGGGCGTGCACGCGGGTGCGCGAATAGGCCCGGGCGTTGCTCTCGAGCGCCGCGCGCAGTTCGGCATTCGCATCGGCCATGGTGTGGGAGCTGAGCGAGCCGTCGAGATCGGAAACCAGGTCCGCGTCGAGCGCGAGGCCGGTGCGGCTGTCCACGACCGCGCCCGCCGTGCTGTCGAGCGTGGAATCAAGGCGTGTGGTGGAATTCAGCGACCCGTCGACCTGACCGGTCACTTCGCCGGTGATGTCGCCGACCTGCGCCGAAGCAGCGCCGCCGGCAAGCGCAAGCGGAAGAATCGTCGTCGCAAAGAGTCTCATCGTTACCTCCTGTTGGCGATGTCGAACTCGTAAAGTGCGTGGACCGGCGATACCGTTGCGGCCAAATGTGCAGATGACGTGGCAATGCCGGGATCATTTCGAGGCATAGAGTTGCGACTCTTACTCGATTTGTCCGATATTATCATTGATCGCATCACATTCGAAATGTGCACAATCTTTATTTATGAACCAGGTTCGCGCCCGGCGCGAACATTGTTCGTCCGAGTCGGCCGCTCGGCGGCCTCCGGCGAGACCTAGCTGACAATGAGGATCGCGCCGTATCCGGCCGCGCCCAGGGCGAAGGCCCAGAAGCGGCTCGCGCGTTCGGCCGGAAGCTCTTCCTTGATGACGTTGAGCACGATGGCGCCGGCAAGCAGGGCGAACAGAAGCGCCGTCCAGAATTCGGGGATCGCGACCAGGAGCGATAGCGCCCAGCCCGCCGGCGCGGACGCGGCCAGCACCCAGCGCCCCCGATCGAGCCAGGCCTGGCCGTGATGGGCGAAGAGCGCGCGGTCGTTGACCGTGAAGTGCAGTCCCATGGCGAGGCCGTAGAGGGCGAGACCGGCCGGCCCCGCCGCCGCCTCGGCCTCGATCAGATAGCCGATCAGGAAATTGTAGAGCGCGAAGGCGGCCAGATGCAGCCGAAAGGGCGCGCGCGCGCCTTCATGGCGGGCGGCGCGTTCCCGCGCGAGCCGCTCGAGCCCGTAGAACACCAAGAGCCCGGCGAGCGCAACCGTGAACAACCCCTCCTCGTGGGCGAGCGCGCTGCCCTCCAGCGCCGCCCCTTCCAGGGCGAGTTCGGGCAGAAGGTGGACGAAGACATAGGCGACCGAGACCCCGCCCGCGAGCGAGAGCCAGACGCTGCGCGGGGTGCGGTCGAGAACGGCCAGATACGGGCTGAGGACGTGAACCGTGCCGAGCAGCACGGCAAGGAGGCCGGCGAGGAGGACCTCGCCGCTCATTGCCCCAGCTGCACGTCCAGGATCTCCACGCCCTCGGGCTTCTCCGCATCGTCCGGCACGAAGAAGTCCGGCAGGAGCGGCTCGCCCGGGCTCATGTGGTACCGGTCGAAATCGGTGACGCCCTCGCTCATCAGGAAGGTGTCGTCGATGAGGAAGTTGCCGGTGAACTCGGATGCCTTCTTGTTGAACACCCGCCAGGCCACGTCGGCCAGGATGTCGGGCTTGCGGCAATTCCTGAACGCCTCCTCGCCGGCGAGCACGTTGGCGATGGCGGCGGTGGCGATCGCGGTGCGCGGCCATATGGCGTTGGCCGCGATCTTCCCCTTGAACTCGCCCGCCCAGCCCAGGATGCACAGGCTCATGCCGAACTTCGCGCTGGTATAGGCGACGTGCGGCGCGAACCATTTCTGCTTCATGTCGAGCGGGGGCGAAAGCGCGAGGATGTGCGGGTTCTCCGCCTGCTTCAGGTACGGCAGGCATTTCTGGGTGACGAGAAAGGTGCCGCGCGCATTGACCTGGTGCATCAGGTCCCAGCGCTTGATCGGCGTCTCCTCGGTGCCCCGCGGGAAGATGGCCGAGGCATTGTTCACCACGATGTCGATGCCGCCGAAATGGGAGGCCGCGGTCTTCACCGCGTGCTCGACATTCTCCTCCTCGCGGATGTCGCAGACGATCGGCAGCGCCTTGCCGCCGGCCTTCTCCACCGCCTCGGCGGCGGTGTGGATGGTGCCGGGAAGCTTGGGGTGCGGCTCCTCGGTCTTGGCGGCGATGACGATGTTCGCCCCGTCCCTCGCGCAGCGCTCGGCGATGGCCAGGCCGATGCCCCGGCTCGCCCCGGTGATGAAGATGGTCTTGCCTTCAAGGCTCATGATCGGTCCTCCCGCAGGTTTGCGCGAGAGACTAGAGCGCGATCACAGCCCGCGCCAGACCCGCCAGGGCGGGCAGTAGAGCCCTTCCTCGTTGCGGCAGCGCGCGAAGGTGAAGAGCACCGTCTCGGCGCGCCCGACGATCTGGTCGGTGTGCACGTAGCCGATGCCGTAGGGCGCGCGGCTGTCTTCGGACCGGTCGCGATTGTCGCCCATCAGGAAGACGTGGTCGGCGGGCACGCGGAACGGGCCCATATTGTCGTAGCGCTGGTCGTCGCCGCGCTCGTAGATGGTGTGGGTGCGGTCGTTCGGCAGGGTCTCGATGTACTCGCTGACCTGCACGATGGAGCCGTCGCGGTCGCGGTAGCGCAGCGGGTCGAGCCCCTCGCGCACCAGGCGTTCGCGCCCGACGAGTTCGCCGTTGATGTAGAGCCGCCCGGCGCGCACCTCGATCGTGTCACCGGGAAGTCCGACGACGCGCTTGATCAGGTTGATGCCCTGGTTCGGGTCGCGGATCACGACGACGTCGCCGCGCTCGGGCACCGATCCGAGAATTCGGCCCGACCAGCTGTCGGGAAGGAGATAGCCGATCCCCAGCGGCAGGGAGTGGCGCGAATAGCCGTAGGCCCACTTGCTGACCAGCACCCGGTCGCCGACCTGCAGGGCCGGCTGCATGCTTTCGGACGGGATGTGGAAGGCGGCGAAGCCGAACGTGACCAGCACGAACCACACCGCGGCGACTCCCGCGAAGAAGCGGACCGTCTCGCCGAGTTCGGAGATCGCCTTGCGGCCGAAACCGCTCACCGTCTCCTTCAGGGATGCATTGTGGTCGCTCATTTCAGTCTCACTGCCGTTCCGTAGGCGAGGATTTCCGCCGACCCCTCCATCACCGTGGAGGTGGAGAAGCGAAAGGTGACCACCGCGTCCGCGCCGAGCTGTTCGGCATGGCGCACGAGGCGGCCGAGGGCCTGCTCGCGCGCATCGGCGAGCAGCTTGGTGTATTCGGTGACCTCTCCGCCGACCAGGTTGCGCAGGCCCGCGATGAAGTCCCGGCCGAAGAAGCGCGCGCGCACCACGCTGCCGCGCGCGATGCCGAGCACTTCGACGATCTCGCGCTCGGGAACGGTGTCCGCCATGGTCACCAGGACGCTGGATCGCATAGCCGGATTGTCACGCACGTCCGTCATTGCCGCTCGTCCTCTTCCACATGGTCACGCCCGGCCCCGCTGTAAAGCAGGGCAAGGCCGAGCGCAGGCAGCATCACCAGCCCCCAGACCGCGAGGCTCCAGGGAAAGTGGATACGCCAGCCGACGAGATTAAGTCCCGCAAAAAGGGCGACGAGAAGGCCGAGCCCCAGAGCAATGAGGCCATATGACAGAGCAGTGTTGCCCGGACGCATCGCCGAGTGTCCCTGAAATTCTACAACCATGGGCGAATAAACCCGAACCGGGCGCGAATCGCCAGCCGCAATCCCAGCGCCCCAAGCTCGTCGGTTGACTAAACCGCGGCCTGCGCGGAGCCTGCACGACGCCATCGCAGGGAGCGGGACGATGAGGCCAGGGATCATGCTCGCCGCAGCCGCGGCTCTTTTCGTTCTCCAGCCGGGCGCCGGCGCGCAGACGGACGAGTCCGGCGCCGTCGCCGGCGAGGCGCGCGCCTGGCGGGAGGGGCACGAGGTCGCGATCCTGCGCGAGCTGCGCGCCTTCCTGGCCCTGCCCAATCACGCCTCGGACGCGCCCGCCATCCGCGCCAATGCGGAGCATATCGTCACGCTGCTGCAGGCGCGCGGCGCGACGGCCCGCATTCTCGAGGCGGGCGGGTCCGCGCCGGCGGTCTATGGCGAGATCGACACGCCCGGCACCGACCTGACGCTGATGGTCTATGCCCATTACGACGGCCAGCCGGTCGAGCGCGCCCTGTGGCGCACCGATCCGTTCGACCCCGTGCTCCTGAGCGCGACCCACGAGGCGGGCGGGGTGCCGCTCGACTGGGACAGCCTCGCCGCTCCGGTCGACCCGGACGCGCGCCTCTATGCCCGCTCGGCGAGCGACGACAAGAGCCCGCTCATCGCCGTTCTGGCTGCCATCGATGCGCTGGAGGCCGCCGGCCGGCCCCTCGCGGTCGACGTGAAATTCTTCCTCGAAGGCGAGGAGGAGGCCGGCTCGCCGCACCTCACACAGATGCTGACCGCCCACCGCGATCTGCTGGACGCCGATATCTGGCTGCTCGCCGACGGGCCGGTCGATCCGCGCGGAGACCCCCGCGTCATGCTCGGCGTGCGCGGCGTGACGCGCGCCGAGCTGACCGTGTTCGGGCCGGCGCGCGTGCTGCACAGCGGGCATTTCGGCAATGTCGCGCCCAATCCGGGCGCGCGCCTGGCCCATCTCGTCGCCTCGATGCGCGACGAGAACGGGCGCATCCTGATCGACGGGCTCGACAGCCCCGCGCAGATGAGCGAGGCCGCCCTCGCCTTCCTGGAGGACGGCGCGTTCGACGACGCGGCCATGTTCGCCCAGGCCGGCATCGCCCGGCCCGAATGGGGCGAGGACGCCCGCTACGGCGAGGCGATCGCCCATCCCGCGCTCAACGTGCTCGCCCTGTCGATGGGCGCGCAGGACGGCCCGGCGACCAATGCGATCCAGACCGAGGCGCGCGCCACGCTCGGCTTCCGCCTGACGCCGGGGCTCCCGGTGGAGACGGTGCGCGAGGCGCTCGCCGCCCATGTCCGGGCGCAGGGCTATCATCTCGTCGAGGGCGAGCCGACGCCGCAAGACCGGCTCGTGCACGACCGGCTCGCCCGGCTCGAGTTTTCCGAGTTCGGCTACGCGGCCGCCTATACCGATCCGGCCCACCCGCTCGCCGCGCGCCTGATCGCGCTCGCCGACGCAGCGAGCCCCGAACCGCTGCGCGTCGTGCCGCTGCTCGGCGGCAGCCTGCCGCTCGCCCCGATCCAGGACGTGCTCGGCGTGCCCTTCGTGATCGTGCCCATGGTCAATGCCGACAACAATCAGCATGCGCCGAACGAGAACTTGCGCATCGGGAATCTATGGTATGGGATCGAACTCTATGCCGTGATCCTCGCCGGGCTCGGAGGGGAGGACGGCGCGCCAAGCCGCTGACAGGAGCCTCCCCCATGGCCGAGACCGAACCGAAGAACATCACCCCGTCCACAGACGGCGACCGCGTGCTCGGCGTCGTCAACTACGTGCTGATCCTGCTGGGCGTGCCCACGAGCGGCATACTGATGCTCGTCGCCCTGATCTTCGCCTATATCCGGCTCGACCAGTCCACGGGCTGGGTCCGGACCCATTTCATCTACCAGATCCGCACCGTGTGGGGCGGGCTCGCCTTCGCGATCGCGGGCTGGCTGACGATCTGGATCTTCGGGCTCGGCGCCCTGATCTGGCTCGTCGGCGCGGTCTGGGTGATCGTGCGCGGCGCGGTCGGCCTCATCCGCCTCGTCGACGGGCGCGGCCACCACGATCCGCGAGCCTTCCTGTTCTAGTCGGCGCGCCTCACGCGCTCTCCAGCATCGCTATCGCGGCCGGATCGAACAGGGCGTCGGCGCCCAGGCGCACCTGGCCGAGAAGACCGGGGACGGCGCGCAGCACGCTGTCGGCATAGACCCGGGTCAGCGCGATCCGCCCGCGCGCATGCTCCTGGTCGCCCTCGCCGTGCTTCAGGCGGCGCTGGGCGGCGAGTGCGCCGAGGCAGAGGAGCCAGCCGCCGGTGACGTCGCCGGCGAGCTTGAGATAGGCCGTCGCACCGGCCAGGCGGTCCTCGGCCTTCGCCTTCAGCATCCAGCCCGTCGCCGCGTCCATCGCCTCGACTGCCGGGCCGAACGTGTCGGCGAGCGCGTTGAGATCGGGGTTGGACGACGTGGCAAGGTCCTCGATCGTCTCCTGGAAGTCCTCGATCAGCTCGGCGACCGGCTTGCCGCCCTGCATGGGCAGCTTGCGCCCGACGAGGTCGATCGCCTGGATGCCGTTCGTGCCCTCGTAGATCGGCGCAATGCGCGCGTCGCGGTAATGCTGGGCCGCGCCGGTCTCCTCGACATAGCCCATGCCGCCATGAACCTGGACCCCGAGCGAGGCGACCTCGACGCCGACATCGGTCGACCAGGCCTTGGCGATCGGGATCAGCAGGTCCTCGCGCCGCTTCGACCAGGCGCGCTCCTCCGCGTCCTCGTGATGGACGGCGTAATCGGCCTCCACCGCGGCATGGAAGCAGATCGCGCGGGCAGCCTCGGTCTTGGCCTTCATGATCGCCAGCATGCGGCGCACGTCGGGATGCTCGATGATGGCGTGCGGGGGCTCGCCGGGCGTCATCGGGGCACGGCCCTGCTTTCTTTCCTTCGCGAATTCCAATGCCTGCTGATAGGCGCGCTCGGCGATGGCGACGCCCTGCACGCCGACATTCAGGCGGGCCGAGTTCATCATCGTGAACATGCAGGCCATGCCCTTGGTCTCCTCCCCGACGAGCCAGCCCTTCGCCCGGTCGTACTCCATCGTGCAGGTCGGCGAGCCGTGGATGCCCATCTTGTGCTCGAGCCCGATGGCCCTCACGCCGTTGCGCTCGCCCGGCTCGCCCTCCTCGTCGGGTATGAATTTCGGGACCAGGAAGAGCGAGATGCCCTTGGTGCCGGCCGGGCTGCCGGGGGTGCGCGCCAGGACGAGATGGACGATGTTGTCCGCGCAGTCGTGCTCGCCCCAGGTGATGTAGATCTTCTGGCCCGAGATCGCCCAGCTGCCGTCCCCGTTCGGCTCGGCCCTGGTCGTGAGCGCGCCGACATCGCTGCCGGCCTGCGGCTCGGTGAGGTTCATGGTCGCCGACCACTCCCCCGTCATCACGCGCGGCAGGTAGAGTTCGCGCAGCTGTCTCGAGCCGTGGGCGATCAGCGCCTCGATCGCGCCGAAGGTCAGCATCGGACCGAGCCCGAAGCTCATGTTCGCGCTCTGCAGCATCTCCATCAGCGCACAGCCCATCGCCTTGGGGAGACCCATTCCGCCATGCTCGGTGGAGAACTGCAGGCCCTGCCAGCCGCCCTCGACATATTTCGTATAGGCACGGGGAAAGCCCTCGGGGGTCGTCACGGCGCCGTCCTCGAGCCTGCAGCCCTGCACGTCGCCGGTGCGGTTCAGGGGCGCAAGCACGTCGTTGGCGAGCTTTCCCGCCTCGTCGAGCACCTGCTGGGTCAATTCGCCGGACAGTTCGGGGAAGGCGCCGGTCGCCTTCAGCCCGTCCATGGCCGCGATTTCCTCCAGCGCGAAGCGGATGTCCCGGACCGGGGCGCGGTAATGCATCTCTTCAGCCTCCCATTCGTTGGCAGGAAGATAGCGCGTGCGGCGCGCGGCGCGAGTCCGCAGCGCGATTCGATCACATCTTCGCGCATCCGGCTCGCAACCCGGTCGCGGCGCGTTAGGTTGCCGATAGAGCCGCCATCTAAGGACGCTTGCCCCATGGCCTGCCTGCGACCGCTCGTTCTGCTGCCCCTGCTTCTGGCCGCCTGCGCGACGCCGGCCACGACCGACCCGGCCGAACTGCCCGCGGGCGAATGGAGTCTCGACGAGGCCCATACCAGCGTCGTCTGGCAGGTCCGGCACATGGGCCTGTCCTGGTACACGGCCCGCTTCGACGAGGCGCAGGCGAGCCTCGACTTCGACCCGGAAAATCCCGAGGCCGCGCAGCTCACCGCGATCGTGAAGGCCGCCTCGGTCTCCACCGGCGATCCCGATTTCGACGAGCAATTGCGCGGGGGTGCCTGGCTCGATGCGACAAATCATCCCGAGATCGTGTTTCGCTCCAACTCGGTCGAGGTGACCGGCGAGAATACGGGGCGGGTGCACGGCGATCTGACCGTGAAGGGCCAAACCCGTGATGCGGTTATGGAAATTCAGTTCTACGGCGGCACGCACAATCCGCTCGAAGGCACCGAGGCGATTGGTTTTCAAGGCGAAATCGAAACCGAGTTCGGCCCGTTCGGGGTCGGAGCCTTCCCGGCGACCAATTTCATCGGCGAGACGGTTCGGGTAAGAATCGAGGCGGAGTTTCTCAAGAGCGGGGACGAAGAATGAGCGATACCGCAAAGCCCACGGCATCGGACCGCTACGGTGCGGTCTCGATCTTCTTTCACTGGACGATCGCGGCCCTCATGGTGGGCATGGTTTTCTACGGCTGGTGGATGGAGGGCGTGCGCGAGGCCGCCTTCGCGGGCGAAGCGAGCTTCTCGGCCGCGAGCTCGGCCTACAACTGGCACAAGACGATCGGCATCGCGGTCCTCGCCCTCTCCCTCGCCCGGCTCGGCTGGCGCCTCGGCCATCCCGTCCCGCCGCTGCCCGCGCACATGGCCGCCTGGGAGAAGGGGCTCGCCCGCTTCACCCATGTCGCGTTCTACGTGCTGATGATCGGCATGCCGATCGGGGGCTATGTCGCCGCCTCGTCCTTCACCGGGAATTTCCCGATCCTGCTGTTCGACGCGGTCGAGCTGCCCAAGCTGCCGGTCCCCCAGACCAGCGACTTCCAGGAGCTTTCCGGGTCGCTCCATGGCGCGGGGGGCTGGGTCATCCTGGGCGTGCTCGCCCTGCATGTCGCCGGGGCGCTGAAGCATCACATCGTCGACCGCGACGGGGTGCTGACCCGGATGATCCCGGGCCTGGACGTGCCCGAACAGAAGAACCGGCCGTAACGAGAAGAGGATTCCTGCCCATGCGCATCTTCGCCGCCGCCGCCTTTGCCGGCGCCGTCCTCGGCTTCCCCGCCGCCGCCCAGGACTGGCAGCTCGACGCGAACACGTCCTCGGTGAGGTTCGAGGCGACCGCCTTCGGCAATGTCGTGTCCGGCGCGTTCGAGGATTTCGAGGCCGAGATCACGCTCGATCCGGACGACCTTTCGGGGGCCTCGATCGAGGCGCGCGTGCGCACCGCGTCCCTGGACGGACTCTCGAGTTCGGACATTCGCCAGAACCTTCGCGGGGAGAGCGGGCTCGATGTCGACGGCCACCCGCAGGCCCGCTTCGTCTCGCACGAGATCACGCGCACCGAGGCGGGCTATGAGGCCGCGGGCGAGCTGACGATCAAGGGGCATACGAGCGAGATCACCTTGCCCTTCACCCTGGAAATCTCCGACGGGCGTGCGGTCGCCGACGGGCGTTTCACCATCGACCGCACGACCTTCGATGTCGGCTCCGGCTGGGGGGAGGTCGACGAGCAGGTCACGGTGATCGTGCACATCGAGGCCGACGCGGCCGGCTAGGACGCGTTGCCTCCCTCGCTCCTGCCGCGTAGAGAGCGGCCATGACCGCAGATGTCCTCGACGCCGCCGATCCCGCCGCGCTCGACCGCGCCGCAGACCTGCTGCGCGCCGGAGATCTCGTCGCCGTGCCGACCGAGACGGTCTACGGCCTCGCCGCCGATGCTACCGACAGCGCGGCCGTCGCGCGCATCTACGAGGCCAAGGGCCGGCCGCGCTTCAACCCGCTCATCGCCCACGTGGACGGGCTGGAGCGCGCCGAGCGGCTCGTCGAGCTCTCGCCGCTCGCCCGCCGCCTCGCGCAGGCGTTCTGGCCCGGCCCGCTGACGATCGTCGCGCCGGTGAAGCCCGACGCCGGCATCAGCGATCTCGTCACCGCCGGGCTCGACACGCTCGCGGTGCGCTGGCCCGACGCTCCGGCCATGACGGGCCTCGTCGCGCGCCTCGACCGACCGCTCGCGGCGCCGAGCGCGAATCGCTCCGGCGAGGTCAGCCCCACCACGGCCGCCCATGTCGCCGAGGGCCTCGGGCAGGCAGTGGCCCTGATCCTGGATGCCGGCCCGTGCCGGGTCGGGCTGGAAAGCACGATCGTCGCGGTGGAGGGCGAGCGCGCGGCGCTGCTGCGTCCCGGCGGCATCGCCCGGGCCGATATCGAGGCGATCGCGGGCAGGCTCGAGGCCCCGGCCTCGATCCCCGGCGCGCCGCGTTCGCCCGGCCAGCTCGCCAGCCATTACGCCCCGAAGGCGAAACTGCGCCTGAATGCGCTGCGTCCCGAGCCCGGCGAGGGCTATCTCGCGTTCGGCCCCGATGCGCCCGATCACGAAACCGTGATCAATCTCTCCCCGAGCGGCGATCTCGCGGAGGCGGCGGCGCGACTCTTCGCCGCCTTGCGCGCGCTCGATGCAAGGGTGGACCGCATCGCCGCAGCCCCGATCCCCGATACCGGCCTCGGAGAGGCAATAAATGACAGGTTGCGTCGCGCCGCAGCTGGCAAGTAATGGAAATATTACATTTCCGGCCTATATCTCGTTTCATGAGAGATTGATCACTACCTGAGGTAAAATCCCATGAAGGACGGTCTCTACATCGCGCATTTCCGGACCCCGCTCGACGAGGGGGCCGGCGTGATCGTGATCTCGGCCGGGCGCGTGCTCGGCGGGGATAGCGGGATGTATTACTCCGGCCATGTCTCGGGCGAGGACGACCGCATCGCGGTGGAAATGACCGTGCGCAAGCACAACGAGACCGCCCAGTCGGTATTCGGCGATTTCGAGACGTTCAAGCTCACCCTCACGGGCCGGGAACGGGCGGGCATCTACGAGTTCCAGGGCCGGGCCGACGCCGCCCCGTCGATGAAGTTCACCGCGACGCTGGAGCCGGCCGAACTCTGACCCCTGTTCATCGGCGCCGGGCGCGCTAAGACTGAGGCCATGACCCAGGCCATCGATCTACTCGCCCCGCTCACCCATACGCTCGACGCGAAGGCCTTCTCGACCGATCCCGGCGAGATCGGCCCGCATGCCCGCGACTGGCGCGGCCAGATCGCCGGCTCGGCACCGGTGCTGTTCAAGCCCTCCACGCTGGAGGAGGTCAAGCGCATCGTCACCTATTGCAACGAGCGCTCCATCGCGCTGCTGCCTCAGGGCGGCAATACGGGGCTGGTGGGCGGTTCCACCCCGCAGGGCGAGGCCCTGATCTCGCTGAAGCGCATGAACCGGATCACGAAGCTCGACCCGGAGAACGATTCCATCACGGTGGAGGCGGGCACCATCCTGACGACCGTGCAGGAGGCGGCCGCCGAGGCCGGCCGGCTCTTTCCGCTCTCGCTCGGCTCGGAGGGCTCGGCGATGATCGGCGGACTGATCTCCACCAATGCCGGCGGCGTCCACGTCCTGCGCTACGGCATGATGCGCGATCTCGTGCTCGGCCTCGAAGTCGTGCTGCCCGACGGTCGGGTGATCTGCGACCTGGCCGGGCTGAGGAAGAACAATACCGGTTACGATCTCAAGCAGCTCTTCATCGGCGCGGAAGGCACGCTCGGCGTGATCACGGCTGCGACGCTGAAGCTCTTTGCCCGACCGGCTTCGCGCGCGGTCGCGATCGCGGCGGTGGACAGCCCGAGCGCGGCGGTCTCGCTGCTCTCGCTCGTCAAGGAGAGGACGGGCGGATCGGTCGCCGCCTTCGAGCTGATGGCGAAGAGCGCCATCGACTTCGCACTCGAACACGTGCCGGACCTGCGCCAGCCGCTCGCCGACCCCACGCCCTGGAGCGTCCTCGTGGAGGTGACGTCCGGCGAGCGCGACCGCGCGGAGGTGCTGATGGAAAGCGCGCTGGAAGCCGCGTTCGAGGCCGGGCTCGTGCGCGATGGCGCGATCGCGCAGTCGCAAGCCCAGGCCGAGGAGTTCTGGCGCCTGCGCGAGAGCATTCCCGAAGGCGAGAAGGCCCACGGCAAGGCGGCCAAGCACGACGTCTCGGTGCCGGTCTCCCAAATGGCCGCCTTCATGGAAGAGGCGACATCCAGGGCCGAGGCCCTGGTGGAAGGCTCGATGGTCGTCGCCTTCGGACATGTCGGGGACGGCAATGTCCACTTCAATCTCGCCCGGAGGCAGGCCGGCGCGGGCCAGGACTTCCTCGAGCGCGCGCGTCCGGCGACGAAGCTGATCTACGACCTCGTCGACAAGTATGGCGGCTCGATCTCGGCCGAGCACGGCATTGGCATCCTGAAACAGGCCGAGCTGGCCGCGCGCAAGCCGGTCGAGGTCGCCCTGATGCGCGAGATCAAGCGCGCGATCGACCCGAACGGGATCATGAACCCGCGCGTGCTGCTGCCCGCGGATTAGGCCCCGCCCGGCCGGACCCAGCGCGGACCGGGTTGC
This sequence comes from Marinicauda algicola, assembly GCF_017161425.1. Classification (GTDB taxonomy): domain Bacteria; phylum Pseudomonadota; class Alphaproteobacteria; order Caulobacterales; family Maricaulaceae; genus Marinicauda; species Marinicauda algicola. The sequence continues at coordinate 1,491,105 of NZ_CP071057.1, forward strand.
CGGCCCGCGGCGGCCTCCCTCGCTCCTATCCCTCGTTCAGCCAGCGCTTCATTTCCAGCCGCGCGATGGTGCGCTCGTGCACCTCGTCGGGACCGTCCGCGAGGCGCAGCGTGCGGATGCCGGCATAGGTATAGGCAAGCGGGGTATCGGCACTCACCCCGGCCCCGCCATGGGCCTGGATGGCGTCGTCGATGACCGAGAGGGCCATGTTCGGGGCGGCCACCTTGATCATGGCGATCTCGCCGCGTGCGGCCTTGTTGCCGACCGTGTCCATCATCCAGGCGGCCTTCAGGGTCAGCAGGCGCGACTGCTCGATATCGATGCGGGCGCGCGCGATGCGGTGCTCCCAGATGGAGTGCTTGATGACCGGCTTGCCGAAGGCCTCCCGGCTCATCAGGCGCTTGACCATGAGTTCGAGTGCGCGCTCGGCCGCACCGATCGTCCTCATGCAGTGATGGATGCGGCCCGGCCCGAGGCGGCCCTGGGCGATCTCGAAGCCGCGCCCCTCGCCGAGCAACATGTTGCTCGCCGGGACCCGCACGTTATCGAGCACGATCTCCATGTGCCCGTGCGGGGCGTCGTCATAGCCGAACACGGGAAGATGGCGCACGATCCTGATCCCGTCCGCATCGGCCGGGACGAGGATCATGGACTGCTGTCGATAGGTCTCCGCGTCCGGATCGGACTTGCCCATCACGATATAGACCGCGCAGCGCGGGTCGCCGGCGCCCGAGCTCCACCACTTGCGCCCGTTGATGACGTACTCGTCGCCCTCGCGCTTGATCGAGCACTCGATATTGGTGGCGTCGGAGGATGCCACGGCCGGTTCGGTCATCAGGAAGGCGGAGCGAATCCTGCCGTCGAGCAGCGGGCGCAGCCACGTGTCCTGCTGCTCCTTGGTGCCGTAGCGGGCGAGCACTTCCATGTTGCCGGTGTCGGGCGCGGAGCAGTTGAAGACCTCGCTGGCCCAGCCGACCCGGCCCATCTCCTCGGCGAGCGGGGCGTAGTCGGCGTTCGACAGTCCGGCGCCCTCCTCGGAGTCCGGCAGGAAGAGGTTCCACAGCCCCTCGGCCTTCGCCTTCTCCTTCAGCTCCTCGATGACCGGCACGACCTGCCAGCGATTCCCGCCCATGGCGGCGAGCTGCTCGGCATAGGTCTTCTCGTTGGGATAGACATAGGCGTCCATGAAGGCGCGCACGCGCTTCAGATACTCCTTGCACGTATCGGAATACTCGAAATTCATGGATGTCCTCCCGCTTCATGGCTGAGCTCCGCGCCGGACGGGCGGAGTTTCGATTTGCCGCTATCATGGCACGGGACACAGGTGATTCCACCCGCGACATGACCGCACTCATCATTCTTCTCGCCACGATCGCCACGGCCATGCTGTCGGCCGTGTTCGGCATGGCCGGCGGGCTCATCCTGATGGGCGTGCTCGCCGCCCTCCTCCCGGTCGCGAGCGCCATGGTCGTGCACGGCGCCGTGCAGAGCGTGTCCAATGGCTGGCGCGCGGTGCTGCTCTGGCGCTTCCTGCTGTGGCGGACGCTGGCCTGGTACGCGCTCGGCTCGATCCTCGCCGCCGCGGCGCTGGCCAGCGTCTCCCTCGTGCTGCCGCGCGCCTGGCTGTTCATCGTTCTGGGCCTGGTGCCGGCGATCGTGTGGGTCCCGAAGGCCTGGCTGCATCTCGATTTCACGCGGGCAAGCCATGCCGCGCTCAGCGGGCTGCTGGTCACCGGGCTCAACGTGGTCGCGGGCGTCGCCGGTCCGCTGCTCGACGTGTTCGCGCAGAACGTCGAAGCCGACCGGCGCGCGATCGTGGCGACCAAGGCCGCCACCCAGGTCGCCGCGCACGCGGTGAAGATCGCCTACTATCTGCCGCTCGTGCTCGCCGGGGACGGGCTCGCGATCTCCTGGTGGGTGCTCGCCGCGGCGGTCCCGCTCTCGGTGATCGGCACCACGGCGGGCTCGCGCGTGCTCGACGCGATGAGCGATGTGACCTTCCGCAACTGGACGAAACGCATCGTGACGGTGATCGGCGCGGTCTATGTGCTACGCGGTGTGCTGCTTCTCTAGGAGCCGCACCATGAACCTCGCCCCCCGCCTCATCGAAAACGAATTCGTCCGCCTCGAACCCCTCGACGCGCGTCACCGCGAGGCGCTGCGCCCGCTCGCCGACGACAAGAGCCTGTGGACCCAGAGCGTGATGCGCGCCGACGGGCGGTATTTCGACGCCTGGTTCGAGGCGATGCTCGGCGCCCACGAGAGCGGCGCGCAGATCAGCCACGCGGTGTTCGACAAGCTGTCGGGGGGCTTTGCCGGCCACACGGCCTATCTCGCGATCCAGCCCGCCCATGCGCGCGTCGAGATCGGCTGGACCTGGTACGCCGCGAAATTCCACCGCACCCACGTCAACCCGGCCTGCAAGCACCTCCTGATGGAGAATGCCTTCGGCGCCGGCGCCGAGCGCGTCGAGCTGAAGACCGGCTCGCAAAACCTCAGGAGCCAGGGCGCGATGACCAAGATGGGCGCGACGCGCGAGGGCGTGCTGCGTTCCCACACCCTCACCTGGACGGGCGAGCGGCGCGACACGGTGTATTTCTCCGTGCTGGAGCGCGAATGGCCCTATGTGAAGGCCGGGCTGGAAACGCGCCTGTCGCGCGTGGCGATGCCGTGCACATAGGTCTCGACGATCCGCTGAAGCCCGATGTGGCCGGCCTTCTGGAGGCCCATGGCCGGTTCACCGCCGAACACTCGCCGCCGGGCACGTGCCATCGCCTGGACGCGCACGGCCTCGCCCGGCCCGAAATCACCTTCTGGACCGCCCGCGACGAGACGGGCGCGGTGCTGGGCTGCATCGCGCTGAAGGCGCTCGGCGAGGGACGCGGCGAGATCAAGTCGATGCACGTGGCGGCCGATCGGCGCGGCAAGGGCGTGGCCCGCGCGCTCGTTCAGGCCGTCATCGAGGAGGCACGCGGTCGCGGCTATACATGGCTCGGCCTGGAGACCGGACGCTCGGACGGGTTCGCGCCCTCGCGCGCGCTCTATGCGCGGATGGGATTTGAACCCTGCCCGCCGTTCGGCGATTACCTTCCCGAGACGTTCAGCTATTGCATGAGCCGGACGCTGTAACGCTTCACCCGCCCCCCGGCCCGCTGCTAGCCTTCATCCCATGATGCGTATCGAGATCAGACGCGAGGATACCGGCTGCCTCGGCGGCGGCTGTCTCGGCGTGGTCGCGCTCGCCGGCTGGATCACCGCCATCGTGCGCGACGCGATGATGCTGAAATGGCTCTGGCTGATCCTCGACCTCCTCCTGCCGCCGCTCGGGGCGCTGAGGGGAATCTTCATGTGGTTCGGGTGGGCGTGAGCAGCGCCTCCTCCCGCGTCGGACAGGGAGAATCTAGCGTTTCCGCCGCGCCCGGAAGAACTCCCGCAGCAGCGCCGCACTCTCCTGCGCCAGCACGCCGCCCGTGACCTGCGGGCGCCAGTGGCAGGTCTTCTGCTCGAAGAAGCGCGGGCCGTGCTCGACCGCGCCGCCCTTCTCGTCGCTCGCGCCATAGACCAGGCGGGCGATGCGGGCATGGCTGATCGCGCCGGCGCACATGGCGCAGGGCTCCAGCGTGACGAAGAGTTCGAGGCCGGTGAGGCGGTAGTTCTCCAGCCGGCGCGCGGCGTGGCGCAGGGCGAGGATTTCCGCATGCGCGCTCGGATCGTGACCGGCGATCGGCGCGTTGGCGCCTTCGGCGAGGATCGTGTCCGTGGCCGGATCGACGATCACCGCCCCGACCGGGGCCTCGCCGGCTTCGGCCGCGGCTTGCGCGAGGGCAAGCGCGCGGCGCATATAGCGCTCGTCGCGTTCGGTGTTCATGACCCGAGCGCTTAGCCGCGAACCGGACAATCCTCAAGCATGACCGAGAATTCCAACAGCGAGACCGAGGGCGAACGCATCGCCAAGTATCTCGCCCATGCCGGCATCGCCTCGCGCCGCGAGGCGGAAAAGCTGATCGAGGCCGGGCGCGTGGCGGTCAACGGCAAGACGCTGAAAACCCCCGCCTTCAAGGTGACGCCGGGCGACGAGATCACGCTCGACGGCGAACCGGTGGCGGGCCGCCCCCCGACCCGGCTGTGGCGCCATCACAAGCCGGAAGGCCGGCTGACCACCCACAAGGACCCGGAAGGGCGCGAGACGGTGTTCGAGCACCTGCCCAGGGAGATCGGCCGGGTGATCTCGATCGGCCGGCTCGACCTCAATTCCGAAGGCCTGCTGCTGCTGACCAATGACGGCGAACTCGCGCGCATCCTGGAACTGCCCGCCACCGGCTGGACGCGGCGCTACCGCGTGCGCGCCTTCGGCGACGTCACCGAGGCCCAGCTGGAAAAGCTGAAACACGGCACCACGGTGGAGGGCGTGCAGTACGGTCCGATCGAGGCCACGATCGACCGGCGCACGGGGGCCAATATCTGGCTCACGCTCAGCCTGAAGGAAGGCAAGAACCGCGAGGTGAGGAAGGTGCTCGCCTCGCTCGGGCTTCAGGTGAACCGGCTGATGCGCCTGGCCTACGGGCCGTTCCAGCTCGGCGCGCTGGAGAAGGGCGAGACCGAGGAGATCAAGCTCTCGGTCCTGCGCGACCAGCTCGGCAAGCTCTACCCGCTCGATCCCGACGGCTATCCGGTCGGGTCCGGCCATGTGGCGGGCCCTGAAAAGACCGGCACGGCGAAGGCCAGGCCCAGGCCGGTGCGTCCCGGCGGGACGCGGCACGCCGCGCCGGGCCGGCCGCACAAGGCGCAGGCGGCCGGAGCGGGACCGAAGCGCACGGCCAAGCCGGGCCCGAGCGCCTCGCCCGGAAAGTCGAAGCCCGAACCCGCCCATCCGGGAAAGGGCGGACCCAGGACAGGACCGAAACCGAATGCGAATCGTCGCCGGCGCCCATAAGGGCCGGCCTCTGAGCGCACCGGCGGGCCGGACGACGCGTCCGACCTCGGACCGGGCGCGCGAGGCCATCTTCAACAAGCTCGCCCACGCGCCCTGGGGAGAGGGGGTGGCGGACAAGCGCGTCATCGACCTGTTCGCGGGATCGGGCGCGCTGGGCCTGGAGGCGATGAGCCGGGGCGCGGCCTTCTGCCTGTTCGTGGAAACCGACGCGGCCGCGCGCGGCGCGATCCGGGAGAATGTCGAGGCGCTGGGGCTCTACGGCAATACCCGCATCCACCGGCGCGACGCGACGGCCCTGGGCGTCAAGCCGGCCGGGGTCGGCGCGCCCTTCGATCTGGTCTTCCTCGATCCGCCCTACGGCAAGGGGCTGGGCGAGAAGGCGCTCGCCAACCTCCTTGCCGGTGGCTGGGTGGCGCCGGACGCCCTGGCCGTGTTCGAGGTCGGCGAGAAAGAGGATCCGCAGGTGGACGGCTGGGCGCGCCTCGACGAGGGGCAATACGGCGCGGCGCGCGTGGTGTTCCTGAAACCGGAAGGCTAGGCCTTTGCCGCCAGCGCCCTCAGCCTGTGCTGGCGCCAGGCGAAGAAGGCGCGCGTCATCAGGCCCGAGAGCGGGGTGAGCCAGCCCGCGCCGACCTCGACCCGGTCGACATAGCGCGTGCCGCCATCCTCGTGCGCCGTGGCGAAGATCCAGTGATCCCAGCGGGTCATGAGATCGCCTCCGCCGGCATCGTGCAGGACGAAGGCGTGCGCACCGGCTTCCGCATGCTGCTCGCCGAGACGGATGTCGATGCGCTGACGGCCTGCCGGGACCAGGCCCAGGATCTTCAGCCGCACCGTGTAGACCCGCTCCTGCCAGCGCGCGGGCCATTCGGGCGGATCGACCGGCTCCATGACCGCGAGCGGGCTGGCGACATGGCGCATGGTCTGCGGATCCATCACCAGGCGCGCCGCCGTCTCGGGCGGGCAATCGAGCCGGGTTTCGAGCCTGATGCACGTCATGGAGCCTCTCCTTGGCACAACGCCGGGAAAGGCTAGCCCCCCTGGCGGCCCGGGCAAGCCTAGCCCGCCGGCGCGCGCGCCGACCCGAGCAGGCGCTGGCGCCGGGCGGTGAACATGAAGGCGAGCCGCACCGCGGCGAAGGCGAGACCGAGCGCGGCAAAGGCGGCGATGGCGCGCACGATGGCGTGGCGCAGGGGCTCGTGACTGGCCGCAGCGAGCGCCTCGAGGCGCTCGCGGGCAAAGCGGTTGCGTTCGAGCGCAAGGTCGGAGACGCGCGCCAGCATGATGTCCGACCAGACCGGGCGCAGACCCGGATCAGGCGCGGCACCCTGCTGCAGGTTGGCGCGCACCCGGGCGAGCTCCGGCCCGCCGGTCAGGGCGAGGACCGCATCCAGTTCGGCCAGCCGGGCCTCGCCGGCCACGCTCAGGAATGCCGCGCGTTCATCGCGCTGGCGCGCAATGGCGCCGTCGAACACCGCGTTGAGCGGATCGTCCATGCCCCGGAGCGCGAAGCCGGCATAGCCGATACCGCTTTCCAGGCTCACCCGGTCCTGCAGGCGCGCCAGCGCCGCGAACTCGGCCGAGAAGGCGGTCGGCTCGCCGTTGAGCGCATCGAACATGTCGCCCATCGAGGCGATCACGATGTCAGTCAGCTCGGTATACTCCTGAGCCGTCTCGATCGTGGCCGCCTCTCTCGAGAGGACCTGGGCCCGCAATGCATGCAGCTGCCCGGCCGCAGCGACGGCCCGGTCGGCGATCGCGCGCTGGCGGCCGGTCAGGGCCCCGGAGGCGAAGAGCGGGCTCGCTCCGAGCGAGGCCATCGTCGCGTCCGTGGCGGCCATGCGCTCGGTGAAGTCGGCAAGCCCGGCCGCGGGTGCGGCCGTGAGATAGATCGCCTCGCTGCGCTCGCGCGCGAGATCGTCGAGCAGGATATTGCTGAGCGCGATCGTCTCGACGGCCGCATTGGCCCGATCCGCCCGCGCCATCTCGTTCAGGACGTTGAAGGCAAGGATGAAGGCGAGCACCGCGGCAAAGCCGCCTACGACCCAGATCGCCATGCCGCAGAAGCGCGGCGAGGCGGTCCCGTCCGTGCTCGATGTCGCCATTCCACCCCTCCTGCGGCCTACCCGGCCGATCGACAACCAGTCGAGCCGACAGGCATTAAGGAGCCGTGAATACGTTCATTCAGTCTGCAGTTGCCGCTCACCGCCGTCCGAACAGGCGCTCGATATCGGCGAGCTTTAGTTCGACGTAGGTCGGACGGCCGTGATTGCACTGGCCGGAATGGGGCGTCGCCTCCATCTCGCGCAGCAGGGCGTTCATCTCGTCCGCCGATAGGCGCCGGCCGGCGCGCACCGAGCCGTGGCAGGCCATGGTGCCGACGACCTCCTCGAGCTTCTCCTTCAGGCTCAGCGCCTCGTCGTATTCGGCGAGTTCGTCGGCGAGGTCGCGGACGAGGCCCTGCACGTCGAGGCGTTTCAGGAGCGCGGGCACTTCGCGCACCGCGATGGCGCCCGAGCCGAAGGGTTCGATGACGAGGCCGAGTTCGGCCAGTTCGCCCTCGCGCTCCAGCACGCGGCGCGCCTCGGCCTCGTCGAGTTCGACGATCTCCGGGACCAGGAGGGCCTGTCGCGCCACGCCGGCCTCGGCGAGCTGGGCCTTCATGCGTTCATAGACCAGCCGCTCGTGGGCGGCGTGCTGGTCGACGATGACGATGCCGTCCGCGGTCTGGGCGATGACATAGGTGGAATGGACCTGCGCGCGCGCCACGCCGAGCGGCAGGTCGAGCCCGCCCTCTCCTGCCGGCGCCTCACCTGCGGGGGCGGGTTGCTCGCCCTCATAGTCCGGCTCGACGCGGGCCGAGACCCCGCGGACCAGGGTTTCGGGATCGAAGGGCTCGGGGCGCAGGGATTGCTCGTAGGCCGGGGAGACCGAGGCGCCCGCCCAGGCCCGGTTGCCGCTCCACAGCCCGGCGCTTGGCGCGGCCTGCGGCTGGGCGCGCCCCAGCGCATAGCCCGCGACCGTGGTCGAGGCCCGATGCCCCGCCCCCGCCAGTGCATGGCGCAGCGCCCCGACGATGAGGCCGCGCACGAGGCCCGCATCGCGGAAGCGCACCTCGGCCTTGGCCGGGTGGACGTTCACATCGACCTCGCCGGTCGGCAGATCGACATACAGGGCCACGACCGGATGGCGGTCGCGCGCCAGGAAGTCCTGATAGGCACCGCGCACCGCGCCCACGATCAACTTGTCCCTGACCGGGCGGCCATTGACGAAGAGGAACTGGAACTGGTTCGAACCGCGATTATAGGTCGGAAGGCTCGCCCAGCCGGACACGCGGACGCCCTCCCTCTCCTGGTCGATGGCGAGTGCATTCTCCCCGAAATCCCTGCCGAGCAGGGCCGAGAGACGAGCACGGCGGGCCTCGGCCGGATCGTCATGTGTCTCGGCCGGCAGGGACAGGCGGGCGCGCCCGTCCGCGGAGAAGAAGAAGCCGACATCGGCGCGCGACAGCGCCAGGCGTTTCAGCTGGTCGCCGATCGCGGTCGCCTCGGCGCGCTCGGACTTGAGGAATTTCAGCCGCGCGGGCGTGGCATAGAAGATGTCGCGCACCTCGACCCGCGTCCCGCGCCGGCCGAGCGGGGGGGCGGGTCTGACCTCGCCGGTCCGCCCGCCTTCCACCGAGAGCGAGACCGCTTCGCCGAGTTCGCGGTCCTGGGTCGTGATCTCGAGGCGCGCGATCGAGCCGATCGAGGGCAGCGCCTCGCCGCGAAAGCCCATCGTGGCGATGTTGAGAAGATCGTCGCCGGCCTCGCCCACGGGCAGCTTGGACGTGGCATGGCGCTCCACCGCGAGCGCGAGCGTCTCCCCGTCCATGCCGCTGCCGTCGTCCTCGACGACGAGACGCGTCAGCCCGCCCTGCTCCACGCTGACATCGACCCGAGAGGCCCCGGCATCGAGTGCGTTCTCGACAAGCTCCTTGATGGCGGACGCCGGGCGCTCGACCACTTCGCCCGCGGCGATGCGGTTGATGGTTTCCGGGCTGAGGCGTCGGATCGGGGACATGGGTGAAGCGTCGCGGCAAGGGCTGAGTCGGTCAAGGACGGCCCGGCAGTGCTCCGGGCGTGCGCCGAACGAAAAACCCCGGCCGCGCGGGCCGGGGTTCATCATTCGCGCTGGCAGGCGCGGGTCAGAGGCCGGGCAGCTTGGAGCGCACGGTGCGCGGCTGCGGGATGTCGACCGGCTGGCCGCCGGTCACCGCCTCGATGCGCTGGCGCTCCAGTTCCGGATCGATCGGCTCGGCCTCCGCGGTCACCTGGACTTCCGTCCCGGCCGAATCCTCGCGCCAGAACAGGATGCGGTCGGCGAAGCTGCGGTCCTTGCGGACGACCTGCGCGGTCTCGCCGTCGATCAGCGCGCGCACGTTCGGGTTCGCATTGCCGGCGCCGGCGCGTGCGGCGAGCAGGATCTCCGCGTCGGTCGCGGTGGTCGCTTCGAGATCGCCGAAGATGGCGCGACGGGCCTGCTGGTCGGGGAAGATGTCCTCCGGGCGCAGTCCGCCCGGCTCCGGCGGGACGAGATTGTATTCCGGCGGCACCGAGAGCGGAGCGATCGTCATCACCCGGAACTCGTCCGGCGTGGTCTTCTCGACACCGAGCGCCTGGCGCACGCCCGAGCTGCAGGCGCTGGTGGAGACGAGCACCGCGGCCGCGGTCAGGAGAAACAGAGGTGTGCGCATCACAGGTCGGCTCGCTTTCGATCTATGTCCCGAAGTGAACGGTATCTAACAGACAGCCGGCAGGGATGGCCAGCCTTTGCGGCAGGCTTCAGAGCGGGCGGGTCCGGCTCCGGTCCCGGTCGAGCAGGAGGTCGAGCAGCAGCACGGCCACCCCGATGGAGATCGCCGCGTCCGCGACGTTGAAGACATAGGGGAAGTAGAGGCCGGAGAAGTCGAGGAAATCGGCCACCGCGCCGTAGACGAGCCGGTCGACGACATTGCCGAGCGCGCCCCCGATGATGAGGCCGAAGGCAATCGCCTGGAGCGGGCGCTCCGCGCGCGTCAGCCAGACGGCGAGAAAGCCGGAGATCGCGAGCGAGAAGCCGACGAGCACGAGGCGCTGCCACAGGCTGTCGGCGGCGAACAGGCCGAAGCTCACCCCCCGGTTCCAGACCATGGAGAAATTGAACCAGGGATCGAGCACCTCGATCCGGCCGATGCGGTCGAGATCGACCACGCGCAGCATGACGTGCTTGGTGATCTGGTCGAGCGCAATCACCAGCGCGGCAAGCGCGAAACCGAACCAGGCAAGGCGCGCCTTGCCGCGCCGGCGGGTGAACAATCTCGCCATCTCGTCTCCGTCTCCAGAAGCCTGCCTTCGGGGAAGGTCCATTCCACCATGCCGGCCCCGCGCCGGCCACGTGACATGTCGGTCAGGGTGCTGCCCGGGACAGCAGCGCTCGCGCCGTCTCGGCGTCGGCGGCGATCTGCGCCTTGAGTGCCTCGAGCCCGTCGAACTTCCGCTCCGGCCGGATGAAGCGCTCGAAGGTCACCTCCAGCGTGCGTCCGTAGAGATCGCCGGTGAAGTCGAAAAGATGGACTTCCAGGCGTTCCTCGGTACCGGCCACCGTCGGGCGCCTGCCGAGATTGGCGACGCCGTCGCGCCAGCCGCCGTCGCCCGGAACGCGCGCGCGCACCGCGTAGACGCCGAATTTCGGGCGCTGATAGTCGCCGAGCGAAAGGTTCGCGGTGGGAAAGCCGAGCACGCGCCCGCGCTGGTCGCCGCGCGTGACGACGCCTTCCATCGCCCAGGGCCGGCCGAGGAGATCCGCCGCACGCTGCGGGTCGCCGGCTTCCAGCGCCGCGCGGATGGCGGTGGAGGATATCTTCTCCTGCCCTTCGGCGATCTCCGGCGCGGTGCGCGCCACGAAACCGAAGCGCTCCCCCAGCCGGCGCAGCACCTGCGCATCACCGGCCCGGTCGCGGCCGAAACGGAAATCGGCGCCGGTGACGACCCCGTCGAGGCCGAGCCCCTCCTTCAGCACGTCACGCGCGAACGCCTCCGGGCTCATCGCGGCGAGCTCGGGGCCGAAGGGTATGTGGTGAACACGCACCGCGCCGGCCTCGCCGAGCGCGCGTATGCGCTGTCCGTCGCTCATCAGGCGGAAGGGGTGGGTGTCGGGCCGGAAATAGCGCCGCGGATGCGGCTTGAACACCGCGGCCACCGTGGCCACGCCGAGTTCGCCCGCCAGGGCGCGCGCAGTCTCGAGCACGGCGGCATGGCCGCGATGCACGCCGTCGAAATTGCCCAGCGCCGCGACCCCGCCCTTCAGGGCCGGATCGAGCGCGAGATAGCCTTCCACGATGTCGGTCAAGGGCGGGCGCTTTCCGGGATGCGGGCGGGGATCAGTCGTTGTTCGCCTTGCGGCGCTTTCTCACCATGACCTCGGCATCGGCCTCCATGACGACCTCGCCGTTGACCCGGCATTCGCAGACCATCTTCACCAGGCGCGAGCGGATGTCGATCTCGGCGACCGTGGCCTTGGTCATCACCGTGTCGCCGGGCCGCACGGGACGCTGGAAGCGGATTTTCATCGACTGGAAGATCGCGCCGGGGCCGGGCAGCTCGTTGCCGAGCACGCACGACACGAACGAGGCGACGAGCGCGCCGTGGGCGATGCGGCCGCGGAACGGGGTCTTGGCAGCGAACTCCTCGTCCATGTGCAGGGGATTGAAATCGCCCGACACCTCGGCGAACTTCGCGATCAGGTCGTCGTCCACGCGGCGTTCGATCTCCGCCGACTGGCCCACTTCCAGCTCGTTGATTCCGAACCCCTGATTCTCGCTCATGCGCCTGCCTTTCATCGAGTGCGGCGTGTTTAACCGAATTTTGACCGCACTTGTCTAGCCTTCCAGGCCATGAGACGGGCAAAGCCGGATGGGGCACCGCTCTTCGCGAACTGTAACGACTGGATGGAGGTTGGGGTATGGCCGTCGAAATGTCGATGCCGATCCTGGTTGTGGACGACTACAAGACGATGATCCGGATCATCCGGAATCTCTTGAAGCAGATCGGGTTCGAGAACGTGGACGAGGCCGCTGACGGCACCGAAGCGTTCGAGAAGATGAAGAAGCAGAAATACGGTCTCGTCATCTCCGACTGGAACATGGAGCCGATGACGGGCTACGAGCTCCTGCAGCGCGTGCGCGGCGACGAGCAGACCAAGCACACCCCCTTCATCATGGTGACCGCGGAATCCAAGACGGAGAACGTGGTCGCGGCGAAGAAGGCGGGCGTCAACAACTACATCGTCAAGCCGTTCAATGCCGGAACGCTGAAAGCCAAGATGGCCGCGGTGCTGGGCGATTTCTGATCGCCGCCCCGGTCGTCTTCCGGACATTCTAGCGCTGAACAAGGAGGGGCGCCCATGCCCGCCGCAGAAGTCGCCGCACGAGTGCGCGAATCCCTGGCCTCGCTGAAGGCAAGCGATTTCAAGGACGCCCAGGTCATGGAAGTCCTTAAGCTTGCCCAGCAGCTGACCGATACCATGCAGCTGTTCTTCGGGTCGCTCGACCGTTCGATCCACGAGGAATTCCGCTATATCGCCAACTATATCTCCCGCACCCGCGAGGAGATCTCCAAGCTGCGCCCCAACGACATCAAGGAGCAGCGGATCCCTGTCGCCGGCGCCGAACTCGAAGCGGTCGTCACCGACACCGAGAAGGCGACCGAGTCCATCATGAGCGAGGCCGAGGCCGTGCTGTGCATGGACGCGGAAGACGATCCGGCCGCCTACAAGGCCGCCGTCGACGAGGCGATGATGAAGATCATCGAGAGCTGTTCCTTCCAGGACCTCGCCGGCCAGCGCGTGTCCAAGGTGGTCTCCTCGCTCAAGCACGTGGAGAAGCGGGTGACGCGCTTCGCCCAGACCATGGGCGTGGCCGACGCCGACGCGGACGAGGAGGAATCCTCCGAGGCGGAGCGCCGCAGGACCCTGCACCTGAACGGCCCCGCCATCGGGGGACCGGAGAAGAAGCAGGACGAGGTCGACCAGATCCTGAAGGCCGATCTCGACCAGAACGCCATCGACGCCCTGTTCGACTAGGCGCGGGGCGAAGCCGCCAGGCAGACGAAGACCCCGCCCGCGACGGCGGGGTTTTTCGTGGCCGGGCCGGGCGTGGGAATTTTTCCTGCGCGATCCCCTTTTCGGCCGGCGGCTTCGGGCGCATATCTATGCGCGGATACCCGCCTGACGGTGGCTCCGGCGTCCGTGGAACGCCGGCCCGTTGACGGGGCCCCCGGGGTCTTGTTTTCGGTTCGAAAGGGTGCGCCATGGATGGCGATCTTTCCGCGATGTCCTCCCTGCCTGCGCCGGCGAAGGCCCGGCTGACGCTCAACGCCGTCGGCGGCGCGATCGCCGGGGCGCTGTTCGTGGGCCTGATGGCCGAGACGCTGGCCGCCGGCTCGATCTGGGCGCTCGGCATGCTCGCCGGCCTGCCCGAGCTTTTCATCCTCGGCGGCGAGGGCGTCGCGCTCGTCGCCTGCGCGGTGCTGACGGTCGCGATCGCCCGGCGCGCGCTGCACCTGGAAACCCTGCGCGCGGCCGGCCTGCCGGTCTGATCCTCACCACACGAGACGGTCCGCCGACCAGCGCGCCGCCACGCCGGACCGGGCGAGCGCGCGGTCGACGCTGTCCGCGTCGAAGCCGGTCTCGAACGCCGCGCCGAGAATGCCGGACGCGACGAACAGGCAGTCGAGCCCTTCCTGCTGCGCGCCGAGCACGTCGGTTTCCGGACCGTCCCCGACCGCCAGGATGGCGTCCGCGTCCACGACCCGGCCGCTGATTTCCGTCAGCCGGTCATAGGCGAGCGTGTAGATGGGCGGATGGGGCTTGCCGGCATAGATCACCTGCCCGCCCATCTCCTCGTAGGCCTCGGCGAGCGCGCCCGCGCAGGGCAGCAGCCGGTCGCCGACCTGGACCAGCCGGTCGGGATTGACGCACACCATCGGCAGGCGGCGCAGCTGCGCCTCGCGCAGGAGGTCGGCATAGTCGGCGACCGTCTCGCTCTCGTAGTCGACGAGGCCGGTGGCCGAGATGAAGCGCGCATGCTCCAGCGGGGCGAAGTCGAGGCCGAGGCCCTCGTAGAGCGGATCGTCCCAGTCGGGCCCCAGCTTGCAGGCCGGGCCCGGCGCCAGGCTCGCCAGCACCGCGCGCGTCGCCTCCCCGGAGGTGACCGCCCCGTCCCAGGGCGCCTCGCCGGGCGCGAACCCGCCCATCTGCGCGAGGAAGTTCAGCAGCGAGCCCGCCCGGCGCGGGGAGTTGGACAGCAGCAGCACCCTGCCGCCCCGGGCGCGGAATTTCGCCAGCGCGTCGAGCGCCTCGGGCACCAGGGCGCGCCCGTCGCGCACCACGCCCCACACGTCGCACAGGATGGCCTCGTAGCGCTCGGCGATGTCGGACAGGCGGGCGGGCTCGCTCATGGGGTGTCCTCGTGATCCGGGGCCGGCGGGAGTCCTCTCCCCCGAATCGGAGGGAAGCGGACTCCTACTACGACTACTACCACCCTCCCCCCCCCCGCGGCGCGGGCGCGCGATGCGGGACGAAGGGCGGAGCCGAGGAGATAGACGATCATGGCGGGCAGTCTAGCCCGGCGCCTGCCACCCGGGGACAAGGTGCAGGACAATCACAGCCGGACCGGAACGCCCCCGGGCCCGGCCCGCGTTCCTCCCCGTGACAGGCCCGCCGGACGGGCAAGGCGCGCGGCGAACGCCGCACCCCCCGCCTCGCCCCGCCCGCGGAGCCGGCCAGCCACCAGGGAGCCCCTCCCCATGTATGTCGAGGAACTCATGACCCCCGCCGCGCGCGTGCGCACGGTCACCCGGGACACCGGGCTGCGCGAGGCCGCCCGGTTCATGCGCGAGGACGATACCGGCGTCCTGCCGGTCAATGACGGCGACACGCTCGTCGGCATCCTCACCGACCGCGACATCGCGATCCGCGCCGTCGCCGAGGGCATGCCCGCCGACACCCCGGTCGGCGAGGTCATGACCGGCGAGGTGCTGTACTGCTATGCCGACGCCCCGACCGAGGACGTCATCGTCAACATGCGCGACAACGCGATCCGGCGCATGCCCGTGGTCGACCGCGACAGGAATCTCAGGGGCATGGTCTCCATCGTCGACCTGACGAAGGGCAATCCCAAGACCGCCGGCGAGGCGCTCGCCAGGATCCACGACCAGCCGCCCCAGACCTAGCCTGGCCTGGCCTGGCCTGGCCTCGGCCACCTCGCCTCGCCCTGCCGCGCCGCACCTGCCCCCGGCAGGCCCCGGCAGGCCCGGCCTCGGCCGGCGCCCGCGCCGTCCTCCTCCCCCGGCGGCGAGGGCCCGGCCCGGCGAGCGGCCCGGAGCCTGAACTCCCGTGTGCGCCGCGCCTGACCCGCCCCCCTCCAGGCGCCCCGCGCACACGGCCTCCCTCGGCCCCGCGCCCTCGCCCGAAGCCCCGCCCCGCGCCGGCGTTCCAACCACGCCGTCGCGAGCGGGGTGGTTTTTTGGCGTTCAACTCTCCAAGCACTCTAGGCGCACCCCTCCCCTCGATGGGGAGGGTGGCCTCGCCGAAGGCGAGGTCGGGTGGAGTGAGAGGCCGGCCACCCACGGCTGCCGGCATCCCCCCCCGCACCCCGCTACGCGGGGCACCTCCCCCCTCGAGGGGGAGGAGGGGATCCTACGCCAGCCGTTCCGCCAGCCAGGGCAGGCTCTCGTCGAGGCGGTAGTCGATGCCGGAGTGGTCGTCGTCGAATTCCTCGTAGCGGTGGGGCACGCCGAGCGCGGTGAGCCTGCGGGTGAGGCGGCGGGCGCCGTAGACGAGGTCGTACTGGTCGAGCCGGCCGCAATCGATGAACAGCGCCTTCAGGCGCTTCAGGTTCTGCCCGTGGCTCTCCACCAGGGTGAGGGGATCGCAGGCGCGCCACTGCGCCCAGCGCTCCTCGATCAGCTCGCAGGTGTGGGGATCGACCGGCAGGCGGATGCCGAAGAGCGATTTCGGGTCGGGATCGTAGGTCGCCGCCATGGCGAGGATCATCAGGGCGTGGATATCGTCCCCGGAGGGCTTCCTGGCCGCCTCGAAGGCTTCGACGAAGTCCTTGACCGAGCCCTTGCGCGCGACCCGGCGCAGCGTGGCGGGCATGTCCTTCAGATAGGCGAGCTCGAAGGCCATGTCGCCGGAATGGCAGGCCGCACCGGCCCAGAAACCGGCGTGTTTGAGCGCGTGCACGATCGCGCCGTAGCCGCCCGAGCTCTTGCCGAACACGGCGCGCCGGCCCTCGCCGCCGCACCCGAGGTTTTCCTCCACCGCCGGGACGAACTCGGAGATGAGGATGTCCTCCCACGGGCCCATCACGGCGGAGTTGACGTACTGGTTGCCGCCCAGGCGCGTGTAGCAGTCGGGAAAGGCGACGACGCAGGGCTCCAGCCGGCCCTCGCCGTACAGCCGGTCGAGGCGCTCGGGCACGTTCTCGCCGAAATTCTTCCAGCTGGTGTGCGACAGGCCGCTGCCGGTATAGCCGGCGAGACTCACCAGGAGGGGCAGGCCCTGCCCCCCATGCCCGTGCGGGGTCCACACATCGATCGCCCGGCGCACCGGATCGCCGAGGAAATTGTCCTTCAGGAGCTGCGATTCCACGAACAGGCGATGGACGGTCCCGGCGGGATGGGCGTGGCGCGCGGTCATGAGGGCTCCTTTCGCGGTGGGTCAGGGGGAGCGTAGGGGGTGGGCGCGCACGATCAAGGCAAGACTGCGTTGAGTTTCTCCGCTTGAGCTGTCATGGCCCGGCTTGAGAGCCTGTCCCCGCGAAAGCGGGGAGGCCACCCATGCCTCTCCGGCGGCGAGCGGTGGAGCGTCGAAGTTACGGCATGGGTCCCCCGGTCGATGCTTCGCATCGCCGGAGGATGACAAGATGGGGATCGGGCGACGTGCGAACTAGGCCGGCCTGCGGCTCTTGAAGGCCGCGGCGAGCGTGCCGTCGTCGAGATAGTCGAGCTCGCCGCCGACAGGCACGCCTCGGGCGAGCGAGGTGACCTCGACGCCCGCGCCTTCCAGCTTGTCGGCGATGTAATGGGCGGTGGTCTGGCCGTCGACCGTGGCGTTGAGCGCCAGGATGATCTCTTGCGTCTCCTCGCGGTTCGCGCGCTCGATCAGCGTGGCGATATTGAGCTGCTCGGGACCGACGCCGTCGAGCGCGGACAGCACGCCGCCGAGCACGTGATAGCGGCCCTTGAAAGCCGACGAGCGCTCGAGCGCCCACAGATCGCCGACGGTCTCCACCACGCAGATCACCTTCGGATCGCGCGCGCCGCTGGCGCAGATCGCGCACGGGTCGGTGACGTCCAGATTGCCGCATTCGGAACACGACCTGATCTTGGCCGCGGCCTCGCCCATCGCGGCGGCCAGGGGCTCCATCAGCTGCTCGCGCTTCTTGAGCAGATGCAGCGCCGCGCGGCGCGCCGAGCGCGGCCCGAGGCCGGGCAGCTTGGCCAGCAGCTGGATCAGCCGCTCGATTTCGGGACCGGAGGCCTGGTTCATGGGCGGGTCAGAACGGCCCGCCGCCCTTGCCGAAGGGCAGGTCGAGGCCGGGGGGGAGGCCGAGGCCCTGGGTGGCCTCGCTCATCACCTTCTGTTGCGCCTGTTCGGCCTTGCGGCGCGCATCGTTGAGGCCGGCGGCGAGCAGGTCCTCGAGCACCTCGATCTCGGAGGGATCGACCACGGAGGGGTCGAGATGCAGCTTCTTCACCTCGCCCTTGGCGGTCATCACGATCCTGACGAGGCCGCCGCCGGATTCGCCCGTCACCTCGACATCGGCGAGGCGTTCCTGGGCTTCCTGCATCTTCTTCTGCATGGCTTGGGCCTGCTTCATCAGGCCGGCGAGATCCTTCATGAGCGGCGCTCCTGGGCGATCGGGTCTTCAGGCATGTCCTGGGAGGGTGAAACGTCCGGGCCGGCGATCGGCTCCGCGGCCGGCGGGGCCTCGAGCGAGACGATCTCGGCGCCCGGAAACAGCGTCATCACCCTGACCATGGCCGGATCGCGCCGGGCGCGCTCCTCGCGCTCGCGCGCCTCGCGCTGGCGGCGTTCGTAGAGCGTCTCGCCGCCGCGCGCCGCCTTGCCGTCGACGAACCAGCGCGAGCCGGTGTGCTCGGCAAGGAAGCTCGCCAGGCGTCCGCCGAGATCGTGCGGCGCGCCCTCGGCGGCCTCGAAGATGAATTTCGGCGCGGCGATCGTGACCGGGCGCACGAAGCGCTCGACGTCGCGTTTCAGCGCGATGTCGCGCTCGCGCTCGATCAGGACCATCAGCTCCTCGATCGAGGACGGGCCTTGCGCATCGGGCTCTGCGGGTTCGGCCTTTGCGGATTCGGGCGCGGCCTCGTGCCGGGCCTGCGGCGCGGAGGGGGGCTGGGCCTCGGGCGCGGCAGGGGCCGCGTTGGACTGCGGCGCGGCGCCGCCGGCGATCAGGCGTGCAGCATCCTCGGGCGAAGGCAGCTGGGCGGCGGCCATCAGGCGGATCACCGCCATCTCCGCGGCCGAGACCGGATCGGGCGCGCTGCGCACGTCTTCCAGGCCGGTCAGGGCCGTCTTCCACAGCCGGGTGAGACCGGCGAGCGAGACCGAGGCGGCGAGCTCGGAGAGCACCTGCACGGTCTCCTTCGCCTCGGCGAGATCGGCATCCCCGCCCACGGCCTTGATGCGGCTCATGGCGTGGAGATAGTCGAGGATGTCGCGCATCAGCACCTGGGGATCGGCGCCGGCATCGTACTGGGCGCGCAGCTCCTCCAGCGCATCCCTCGCCCGGTTCTGCAGCGCGGCGGCGAGCAGGTCGAGCACGCGCGAGCGGTCGGCCAGGCCGAGCATGTCGCGCACGTTCTCCGCGCTCACCGGCCCGTCGCCCTCGGCCTGCACGATCGCCTGGTCGAGCAGGGACAGCGCGTCGCGCACCGAGCCTTCGGCCGCGCGCGCGATGGCCAGGAGCCCCTCGCGCTCCACGTTCGCGCCTTCGGTGCGCGCGATGTTTTCCAGGTGGTCGGCCAGCACGGTGCGGTCGACGCGCTTCAGGTCGAAGCGCTGGCAGCGCGACAGCACCGTGACCGGCACCTTGCGGATCTCGGTCGTGGCGAAGACGAACTTCACGTGGCCCGGCGGCTCTTCCAGCGTCTTCAGGAGCGCATTGAAGGCCGCCGTCGACAGCATGTGGATCTCGTCGATGATGTAGACCTTGTAGCGCGCGCTGACCGGGGAATAGCGCACGCCCTCCAGGATCTCGCGGATGTCGCCGATGCCGGTGCGGCTGGCCGCGTCCATCTCCATCACGTCGACATGGGAGGATTTCGCGATCGCGGCGCAGTGCCGGCCCGGCGGCTCGAGCCGGATCGAGGGGCCCTTGACCGTGTCGGTCTCGTAGTTGAGGGCGCGCGCGATGAGGCGGGCGGTCGTCGTCTTGCCGACCCCCCTCACCCCGGTGAGCATGTAGGCGTGTGCGATCCGCCCGGCCTGGAAGGCGTTGGTGAGGGTGCGCACCATCGCGTCCTGGCCGATCAGGTCCTCGAAGGTCTGCGGGCGGTACTTGCGCGCCAGCACCTGATAGCCCGCCTTCGGGGCGGTCTCGGCGGGGGTGTCGAATCCGGGCAGCGCCACGTCGTCGGGGCCGGGGCCCTCGGGGAGGCCGGCATCCGCCTCGTGAGGATCGCGATCGAATTCGTCCATCACGTCAGGCCGGCGCCCTTTCCCGCATGTCAGGTGGCGTAGGGGAGTAAAGAGGCGGAAGACCGGACGGCGACCCGAGCCGAAACTCGTTACGGCTGCTCCCTTCCGGGCCTGACCGGGTTGGCGAGGGGCTCGTCCGCCGCCGGCCTTCCTGAGCCCAATATCGGGGCAAGGGCCGGCTTATGCAAGCGGGCCGGTTCAGTCCCACCGCCTCAGAGCTCGCCCGTCTCGCGCAGGAAGGCGGCGTGCTGCTGCAGCACCGCGATGGTGCGCGGATCGCCGCCCTCGCCCACGAGGCGCTCGATCCACAGCTCGACCACGCGCGCCTGGGTCTCCAGCCAGCGTGTCAGGGCAGGCTGGCTGGCGGGGCGCCGGTCCGCACCGCCCTCGATCACCCGCAGGTCCATCATCGCCATCGCTTCCTCCCACTCGGCTCGACGCGGACACGAGCTTAGATGAAGTTGCGAAGCATTTGCAAGATGGCGAGCCCGGCCGCAGCAGAACGCAAAACCCCCGCGCCGAGGGCGCGGGGGTTGCGGTCCGCTGGCCTGAGGGGATCAGGCGCGAGGCCTAGAAGCGGCGGATATAGGTCGCGCCGAACGAATCGGCTTCCGCGTCGTCCTCGAACTCGTAGCGGGTGTACTCGACGCGCACCGCGTTCGGGCCGGCGAAGGCCCACTCGGCACCGGCGCCATAGGCGAAGCCGTCGGTGTCGTCGGACAGGGTCACGCCGGAGGCGGAGGCTTCCGCTTCCATGTAGGCATAGCCGGCGCGGGCGAACAGGGAGACCTGCTCGGACACCGGATACTGGCCCTTCACGAAGGCGCCGAGCGCGTAGTCGAGCGAGACGTCCGCCGTGGTGCCGCCGAGATCGACGTCCTCGTCACCGAGGCCGACGAGCACTTCGCCTTCCAGGGCGACGAACTCGTTGAAGTCGTAGCCGCCACGCAGGTTCAGCGTGTTGAACTCGACATCGTCGAAATCGACGTAGGTGTAGCCGGCGCCGGCATAGAACCGGCCGGCTTCCTGAGCCGAGGCGCCGGAAACCGCGACGAGGGCGGCGGCGGAGGCGAGGAGGAGGGTTTTCATGATCGACATTCCTTCTTTTGCTTTTGCGGGCCGGCTCTTCGTCCGGCCATCGCGGTCGATGTGAGCGCCGGCCGCGCACCCCGCAAGCGGTTCAGCGCAGCTCGCACATGCCGCGAATTTTTTGTGTGTCCTTGCGGATACGCACTGTGGCGCAAGCGTGGCAAAGGCGGGGCAAGTCTGCCTCAAAGCCTTGGCTGAACACACTTTTTCGCCGCAGGTCTCTACGCGGCGGGCTTGCTCCACTCAAACGATTCGAACCTGTCGTCGACCGGGGTCCCGGCGATGTGGTTGGCGTAGTTGGAGAGGGTCTTGATCGCATTGCCGAGCAGGACGTCGAAGACGTGCTTCCTGAGATAGCCCGCCTCGAGGAAGGCATCGACATCCTCCCCGGACAGCTCGCCGCGCTGGCGCACGACCTTGCGCGCGAACTCGGCGAGCGCGTTCTGCTTGGCGTCGGGCAGCGGGCCGCCCTCGCGCAGCGCCTCGAGGGTTTCCTCGTCGAGCCCGGCCTGCTTGCCGGTCGCCGTGTGGGCGGCCATGCAGTAATGGCAGGCGTTCTCGTAGCTGATCGCGAGCAGCACGATCTGGCGCTCCTCGTCGTCCAGCCCGGAGTCTTCGTAGATCCGGTTCAGCGTGGTGTAGGCCTCCACCGCGGCCGGGCTCTCGGCGAGCACGCCCAGCAGGTTGGGCACGAAGCCGAACGCCTCCCTGGCCTCTTCCAGCGTCTCGCGTGCGTCGGCGGGGGCATTGCTCTCGGTGTAGACTTCGAACTTGACCATCTGCGGTCTCCTTCCATCAGCGGGCGTCGACCCGGTTACGCTGCGCGAGGTGGGCCCGTTCCGGCGCGGCTGAAACCCGGGCGCAGTCACATCGCCATCACGTCCCGATCACGCCCTCGCGCTTGGCGCCGCGATCGGCTAGGTCATGGACATGACCGATCCCAGACCCCTCACCTTCACCCGCTCGCCCCTGGACTTCTCCGGCCTGGAACGCGCCGATGCCGACTGGATCGCGGCCCGGCGCGAGCATCCCGAGGCGAGGGTGCTGCTCCTGCACAAGGGCGATCTCGCCACCGATTCGGCGGGCGAACCCTTCGTCGTGCGGGCACGCGAGACCCGCGACCTGCCGCTCGACCGGCCCGGCCTCGTCTTCCTCGGTGTGTGGAACGGCGTGCCCTGGTTCTGCGCCGCCCTGAAGCCCGGCTCGGTACCCGACGGGGTGCCCTTCCGGCTTGCCGCGATGAAGGCCGAGGCCGACTTCGCCTGCCTGATGGGCCGGGCGCGCTCGCTGCTGTCCTGGCACGGGCGGCGCAAGTTCTGCTCCAATTGCGGGGCGGAGAACCGGCCCGATCCCGGCGGGCTGAAGCTCGACTGCCCGGCCTGCGGGATGGAGCATTTCCCGCGCGTCGATCCGAGCGTGATCATGCTGCCCCATGCCGGGGACCGATGCGTGATGGGCCGCCAGGCGAGCTGGCCGCCGGGCATGTACGCCACGCTCGCCGGCTTCATGGAGCCGGGCGAGACGATCGAGGAGGCCTGTGCGCGCGAGACGAAGGAGGAGATCGGGCGCACCGTGCTGAAGGCCGAATACATCGAGAGCCAGCCCTGGCCCTTCCCCTCCTCGCTGATGATCGGGCTCATCGCCGAGATCGACGAGGGCGAACTCTTTCCCGACGACGACCTGGAAGATGCGCGCTGGTTCACGCGGGAAGAGGTGCGCGCGCTCTACGAGAGCGAGATGGCGAAATGGGCCCCGCCCAACTTCTCCATCTCCCGCCGGCTCATCGACACCTGGCTGAATCGGGGCTGACGGGCGCGACGAGGTGACGCGTAGGCGCGGCCCTGCAAGGCGTTAAGTAGGAAAGCACACTGCAGACATTGCCTCGACGCGCGGGGCGTGCCAAACACGGCGCCGAATTTCTGGACAGGTAGAGAGAGGACGTCGATGGGCGATCTTTTCTGGAATAAAGTGGCCGGCGCGCTCCTGGCGATCGTGCTGGTCGTGCTCGGACTTCGCACCTTCGGTGAAGCCCTCTTCCCGCATGAGGAGCTCGACCCCGAGGAGCTCGCCTACCCGATCGACCTCGCCGCGCTCGAAGGCACGACCGCCCCGGCCGAAGAGGAAGAGGAAGGCCCGGTCGATTACGGCGCCCTTCTGGCCGCCGCCGACGTGTCGGCCGGCGAGCGCGTCGCCAATCGCTGCACCTCCTGCCACACCTTCGAACAGGGCGGACGCAACGGCACGGGTCCGAATCTCTGGAACACCGTGATGAACCCGGTCGCCGCGGCCGAGGGCTTCAACTACTCCGCCGCGATGGAAGAGTTCGCCCAGGGCGGCACGGTGTGGAGCTACGAGCATCTGGATGGCTTCCTCGCCAATCCGCGCGGCTACGTGCCCGGCACGGCGATGAGCTTTGCGGGCCTGCGCAACGAGGACGACCGGATGAACCTCATTGCCTGGATGCGCACGCTGTCGCCCGACCCGGCCCCGCTGCCCGAGCCCCTGCCCGAAGAGGCCCCGGCCGTGGAAGAGGCCGCCGCCGAGGGCGAGGCCGCTCCGGAACTCGGCCCGGAAATGGTCGACGCGGAAGTGGAAACCGACATCAACGCCCCGGCCGAAGCCGTGGCCGAGACCGCGGAAATCGACGAGGAGGACGTGCTGGTCGAAGGCGGGGAGGACGCCGCCGACGACGAGCAGGTCCAGACCGACGACGAACCGAACGACTAGATCACGGCCTCATTGCCGGAAGAATGAACCCCGCTCCGCCCCGGAGCGGGGTTTTTCCTGTCGCCGGCATCGCCGCTGCGCCCGATGGGCTCAGTGCTCGTGGTCGCCGTGATCGTGTTCCTCCGCGGCCGGGACCTCCTGCGCTACCTCGTCCTCGCCGAGCGGGCTGTTCGACCAGTGCACATGCTCGATCACCCAGCCTTCGCCCCGGCGGCGCAGCACCAGCGTTTCCTGGGCCTTGACCGCGATTTCGCGCCCCTGATGGGTGCCGCGAAGCGCACTCTCGGTGGCGACCCAGGCGGCATCGCCATGAACCTTCGACGTGCGCGAGAGGCGTTCGCTCTCGACGTTCGAGAGAAAGGCCATGTCCGCCATCATGTGGTGGGAGGCATACTGTTCGAGCGAGCGTTCCGCGCCGCCCGATTCCAGGATCAGCACATCTCCGGACAGGAGAGCGCGCACCTGCGCCTCGTGCGAACCGGCAAGCGCGGCATGGAAGGCATCGGCAGCCGCCTCGGGCGTGCCCGCAGACCCCGTCTCGGGGGCATGCACACCTTCCTGCGAATGGCCATCCCTGCCCTCGCCGGAGGGCGCCGCGTGCTCATGCCCGTCCTGCTGCGCGGCAGAAGCTTCGTCATGGGAATCGCCGTGACCGCCCTCTCCGTGGGCATGATCGTGTCCCTCGCCGCTCGCCGCGGGCAGGCTCTGCACCCCCACCCCGTGCTCGAAGACCACGACGCCGCCCCACCAGGCCGTGACGGCCAGAAGTGCCGCGGCCGCGAGGGCGGCGGCCGCGAAGAGCGGTCCGGGACCGTCGTGCCGGATCATCCATCTCCAGGCGCCGAGTGCGGCGAACACACTGGCGGTGACCAGAGCCCAGTTGCGATGCGTCGTCATTGCCGCGTGGGAGGCAGCATCGTGAGCGACCGTGTAGTAGGCCTGGAAGCCGGCGACGAGCGCGCCGACAGCTGCCAAGAGGCCGAGCGCCAGCATCCAGTCCCCGCCCGCCAGCATGGCGCTGCGCCAGCGCGCGGCGCCCGGAACGAAAGCGGCCACGGCAAGCACGAGGGCACCGCTGAAAAGCAAGCCCACGACGAAATGCACGAAAACCGGATGGAGGTTCGGTTCGATCAGGTTGTCCACTCGCGATGTCCTCGTCTTGCGGCGGGAGCGGACGTCGCGATGGATGCCGCCGCCCGCTCCCGTCCGGATCTGGCGGATGCGGTGAGCCTGTCACAAGCGCCAGGACTTACAAAGGGCCGGAATGCCCGCACCTGTCCCGAAAGGTCACCCGTGCGGCTTCAGCGGCTCGCCCGGCTCGACGCGGTACCGGCTCTTGTGCAGATGCCGCTCGATATCGCGCGCGGCCTGACGGCATTCGTGCAGGCTCGCCAGCGACTTGCGCCAGGGCGAGCGCCAGAGGGCGTAGGCGATCGCCTCGCGGAGATCCTTGTCGTCGGTCATGAGCGGGCTCCCGTTCCGTGTCATTCCGGAACAAAAGCAGAACTCATGACCGCGCGGCAAGTGCGAAAAGCGCTTGCGGGAGCCTACATCATCCCCGTCCAGCCGGTTTCGGCCGGCGGGCGGCAGATCGTGCGCACGGGAGCGTGGTGGAAGGCGATGCGCCGGGCTGCGGTGGCGAGGGGCTCGGCCACGGTCAGCATGTGGTGGGCATTGGCGTGCAGCAGGGTGCGGCTGTCGGTCATGATCCCGACATGGCCCGGCCAGAAGACGAGATCGCCGCGCTGCAGGCCGGAGAAGTCGTCGCTGACCGGGACATTGCCCCAGCGCCGGGCCGCCCATTCCTCCTGGTCCTTGGTGTCGCGCGGAAAGCCGCGCACCCCGGCCGCTTCCAGCGCGCTCTGCACCAGGCCGGAGCAGTCGAGCCCGATGGAATCGCGCCCGCCCCACAGATAGGGGGTGTGCAGGAAGCGCTCGGCGACCGCGACATAGTCGGTCTCCGCCGCGCCGAGCACGGCCAGGTGCTGTTCGAACACCCAGCCCAGGCGCTGGGCCTCCACGAAGCGCCCTTCCCGGCGCGCCGAGGCGATCTTGGCGTTGATCGACACCAGGCCGACCGGGCGGCTCTTGATGTCCGGCTCGGCATAGGCATAGGTGCGCAGCGCCGAGACGCGGTGGGTCGAGATCAGGACCGGCTGGGCCATGTCGGCGCGCCTCACCCAGCCCTGGTAGCCGTCGCGGCGGGCCGTGCCGTAGGCCCAGTCCCCCTCGCGCTCCTCGACAAGGAAGACCTCGCCGTGCAGCAGCTGGGTGTCCATGGCGCCCTCGTCGTCGGGCGTCGCGCGCAGCGCCGTGACTGCGGCGGTGACCTGGTATTCCTCGCTCATGAGACTATCCGAAGCGTTGCTTGATGTGATGGTAGAGAGCGCGCGCGCCCATCATCTCCCCGCCCGCCGGGCGGCCGGGGCGCGATTTGGGATTCCAGGCGAAGATGTCGAAATGGATCCAGCTCTTCGCCTCGCGCGCGAAGCGGCGCAGGAAGAGCGCCGCCGTGACCGACCCGGCAAAGCTGGAATCGGCCGCATTGTTGAGGTCGGAGATTTCCCCGTCCATCCAGCTGTCATAGCCGTCCCACAGCGGCATGCGCCAGAGCGGGTCGTCGACCGCCTTCGAGGCTTCGAGGACGGCCGAGGCGAGGTCCTCGTCGCCGGTGTAGAAGGGCATGACTTCCGGCCCGAGCGCGACGCGCGCCGCGCCGGTGAGCGTGGCCATGTCGATCAGCAGCTCGGGATCGTCCTCGCAGGCCCGCGTGATCGCGTCGGCGAGCACGAGCCGGCCCTCCGCATCGGTATTGCCGATCTCCACGGTCAGGCCCTTCCTCGAGGTGAGGATGTCGCCGGGACGGAAGGCATTGCCGGAGATCGCGTTCTCCACCGCCGGGATGAGCAGGTGCAGGCGCACGGGAAGCCTCGCGTCCATGATCATCTGGGCAAGGCCCAGGACGTTGGCCGCCCCGCCCATGTCCTTCTTCATCAGGCGCATGCCGGAACTGGGCTTGATGTCGAGCCCGCCGGAATCGAAGCACACCCCCTTGCCCACCAGCGCGATGCGCGGATGGGAGGGCTCGCCCCATTCCAGCTCGATGAAGCGCGGCGCATCGGCCGAGGCGCGCCCGACGGCGTGGATCATGGGATAGTTCTGCTTGACGAGATCCTCGCCCGTGATCACGCGCACCGTGGCGTCGTGGGACCTGGCGAGCGTCCTGGCCGTGTCCTCCAGATGGCTCGGCAGCATGTCCCCGGCCGGGGTGTTGACGAGGTCGCGGGTGAGACAGGCGGCGCGCACGACGCGACTGGCCTCGTCCATGTCCGCGCCCTCCAGCGGGGCGAAGCGGGCGGGCTTGCGGGCCGGCTCGCGATAGCGGGTGAAAGCATAGCCGCCGAGCGCGAGGGCGATCTGCGTCTGGGTGGCGTCCCAGCCGCCGGGCAGCGCCTCGATGCGCCAGTCGCCTTCGGGCAGGCCGGTTGCGGCGCCCGCCGCGTCGAACGGGCTGCGCGCCTCTCCCGCGCCGATCAGCGCGCCGGTGGCGGACTCCCCGGGCAGGACCAGCACCTCGCCGGGCTCGGCGCGGAAGCCGGTGCGCGCGGCATGGGGGAACTCGGACTTCACCGCGTCGAGCGCGGCGCTCGTCACGATGCGGGCCGGACGCGCCTTCGCGTCCTTCGGGGCGAAATACTCGGTCATGGGCCTCTTGGCGCAGCCTCTTCGTTCGATCCGGCGTCGAGGTCCGCAAGGCTCCGGCTCAAACCGTTAACGGCTTCTTGACCGGGCCGGGCCAGAGTGGACCCTCAACGTCTGGCGCGAGAAGAGGTAGACCATGGCCGCGCGTTTGTCCGCCCCTGTTCTCACCGCTGTCCTCACCGGCGCGCTCGCCCTGTCGGCCTGCGCGACCAATGCCGAGCTCGCCCCGACCCCGCAGGAGGAGGCGCTCGCCGAGGAGCTGCAGAACGCCTCCATCGTGCCGGCGACGGCCGAGGAGCGCGCGGCGATCAAGAGCCAGGACCTCCTGACCCAGGCCGCCTTCTGGGCCGAGGCGCTCGAACTCAATCCGGGCGATCACGAGGCCGCGGTCGAACTCTCGATCGCGGTCAGGAAGCTCGGCAATGCCGCGCGCGCCGCCGAGATCGCCCGCCAGGCCCTCGCCCTGCGCCCGGATTCGGCCGAACTGCAGACCGCGCTCGGCCTCGCCCTCGCCGCCGCAGGCCAGGGCGAGCAGGCGATCGAGCCGCTTTCGCGCGCCGCCGCGGCCCGGCCCGATGACTGGCAGGTGATGAACGCGCTCGGCGTTGCGCTGGAACAGGCCGGGCGCACCGCGCAGGCGCGCGAGCGCTTCACCCAGGCGCTCCTGCTCGCCCCGGCCGAGCCGGCCGTGCTGTCGAACCTGGGGCTCTCCTACGCCCTCGCCGGCGATCCCGAACGCGCCGAGGACTTCCTGCGCCGCGCCATCGCGAGCGAGACCGCCACGCCGCAGGTGCGCCAGAACCTCGCCCTCGTCGTGGCCCTGCAGGGCCGCTTCGAGGAGGCCGAGCAGATCGCCCTGCAGGACGTCACGCCGGAGATGGCCGAGGCCAACATGGCCTATGTGCGCGACATGATGACGAGCCCGCGCCGCTGGGACGCGATCCGGGGTGGCGAGGGTTAGCGCGAGGCGCTATCCCCTGCCCCATGACCCTCTATATCGACGCCGATGCCTGTCCGGTGAAGGACGAGGCGATTCGCGTGGCCGAGCGCCACGCGACCGAGGTGAAGCTCGTCTGCGACGGCGGCATCCGCCGGCCGAACAGCGCGTGGGCCGAACTCGTCATCGTGCCCGGCGGCATGGATGCGGCCGATGACTGGATCGCCGAGCATGCCGGACCGGGCGATATCTGCGTGACCGCCGACATCCCGCTGGCCGACCGCTGCATCAAGGCAGGGGCGAAGGCGATCGACTTTCGCGGAACCGAGTTCACCGAGGCCGCCATCGGCTCCAAGCTCGCCATGCGAGACCTGATGGCCGATCTCAGGAGCGCGGGACAGATGGAAGGCGGCGGCGGCAAGCCCTTCGGTCCGCGCGACCGCTCGGCCTTCCTCAACGGGCTGGAGCGCGTGTTCCAGGCGGTGAAGCGGAAGCGGTAGGCGCGCCGGGCCCTACCCCTCGCGCGGCGGCTCGAGCGCAGGGGTGTCCTCGTCCGAATCCTCACCCACGCCGGCGGCGGCGAGATAGTCCTCGGGCAGCGACTTCTTGGTGGAGGCGCCCAGGCGCTTGAGCATCTGGGTCTGGCGCACCAGGTTGCCGGCGCCGGCGGTGAGCTTGCCCTTGGCCTTGTGCCAGGAATCCTGGGCCTGGGTGAGCCGGTTGCCGACATCGTCCAGGTCCTTCACGAAGCCCTCGAACTTGTCGTAGAGCTTGCCGGCCCGGTCGGCGATCTCCTTGGCGTTCTGGTTCTGGCGCTCGATGACCCAGAGATTCTGGACCGTGCGCATCGCCATCATCAGCGTGGTGGGCGTGGCGATCATCACGTCGCGATCCCAGGCATAGGCGGCGAGATCGGGATCGTTCTGCAGGGCAAGCGAGGCCGCACCCTCCAGGGGCACGAACATCAAGGTGAAGCTGACGCCGGGATATTTCGACGGATAGTCCTTCTCGCCCAGCGTCTTGATGTGCGACTTCACCGAGGCGAGATGCTGCTTCAGCGCCGCGTCACGGTCCTCCTCGGTCTCGGCGTTGACGCAGCGCTCGAAGGCGGTCAGCGAAACCTTCGCGTCGATGACGAGCTTCTGGCTGTTCGGCATGTCGACGATCACGTCCGGGCGCTGGCGCGTGCCGTCCTCCGACGTCACGGAGTCCTGGGTGTGATACTCGTGGCCCTCCCTGAGGCCGGCGCGTTCCAGGATGCTCGCCAGCACGAACTCGCCCCAGTCGCCCTGCACCTTGGACTGCGAGCGCAGCGCGTTGGCGAGGTTCTTGGCGTCCTCGCTCATCCGGCGCGCATCGGCATGCAGGGTGGAGACGAGCTGGTGCAGCGCCCCGGTCTGGGAGGAGCGCTTCTCGGCATCCTCGGCGACGCGCTTCTGGAAGCCGTCGAGCTGCTCGCGCAGCGGCTTGAGCATGGTCTGCAGGGTTTCCGAGCCCTTGCGGTTGAGCTCCTCCCCGCTCGCCTTCAGGATCTTGTTCGCGGTCGCCTCGAAGCTCTCGGCGAGCTTCTCGCGCGCCTTTTCGAGCTCGGCGAGCTTGTCGGCATGGTGGCGCTCGGCCGCGTCGTGCTTCTCCTTCAGCCCGGACAGCTCGGTGGCGAGCGCATTGCGCTCGCGCTGCAGCTCCTCGAGCCGGTCGCGCAGCCGGTCGCGCTCCTCGGCCGCCGCTTCCAGGCGCGCCAGGCGCTCGCGTGCCTCCTGGGCCTCGGCCGACTTCGCCTCGGCGGTGCGGCGCCAGCTGTCGCGCTCGGCTTCCATCTTCTCCAGGAGTTTCGGATCGAGCCCGCCCGCCGACTGCGGCCGGCGCAGGCCCACGGCCAGGAAGATCGCGGCGAGGATCACCAACCCGCCCAGATAGAGATAGGTCTCGAGACCGAGATTCATGCCCGCAATGCCCGCCGGTTCGCCTTCTGTTCGCGAATCATATTGGACGAGTCGGCGCGGCGGCGCCAGAGTCGGGGTGCTGTGGGGTCAGCGACACCAAGCCCCGCCTCCCTGGAGCCCACAGGGCAGCCGGCCTCCAGGGCGGAGAGGCGCCGTCATCTCGTGACGGCATTTCATGATCCCTGGGCCCCGCCTTTCGGCGAGGGGAGCGAAGCTATCGAGACGGAGGCAGAAACAGACCTAGAACGCCCCCTTGCCGTCATCGCCCGCACCCGGGGGCACGGGAATCGGCGGCGGGGCGGGCTCGACCGGTTCGGTCTTCTTCAGGGGGAAGCGGTTCTTCAGCCGGCCCGAGACGAGGGTATGGTCGAAGCGGAAATCCTCCGCGTGCATCCTCAGCTCGGCCGGAGCCTTGCCGGACTTGCTCGCCTCGATCGCGCGATAGAGGGCGAACAGGCGCATATAGCCCTTGTCGTCCCTGGACAGCGAGGTCTCGTCGAGCCGGGCGGTGATCTCGGTCAGGCGCTTGATCGCGGCCTTGCCCTTGCCCTGCTCGATCTCGATGAGGGCGGCGACGGTCTCCACCTTCCAGCCGATATCGGCGAAGTCGAGCTTCTTCGGGGCGGCGGACAGCTCGGTGCGCGCGCGATCGACATCACCCTCGGCCAGCGCCTTCAGCGCATGGTCGGCAGCCTCGTCCGCCATGCGGATCTCGTCGCGGCGGCGTTCCTCCGCCTTGCGGCCCCCGAACATCGATCGAACGTCTCCTGCCAGCTTCATGCGGGCGTCAGGCTAACCCGACTGCGACCGCGCGTCACAGGCTTTGATAGTTGATGATGGCCGGTCCGAGAATGACGACGAACAGTACCGGAAGGAAGAACACGATCATCGGCACGGTCAGCTTGGCGGGAAGGGCGGCGGCCTTCTTCTCCGCGGCCGCCACACGCATGTCCCTGTTTTCCTTCGCCATGACGCGCAGCGCCTGGCCGAGCGGGGTGCCGTAGCGCTCCGCCTGGACGAGGGCCGTGGCGACCGACTTGACGCCGGGATGATTGGTCCGGTTGGCGAGGTTCTCATAGGCCTGCCGGCGGTCCTGCAGGTAGGCGAGCTCGGCGGTGGTGAGCGAGAACTCCTCGGCGAGCTCGATCGAGCTCGAGCTGACCTCGGCAGCGACCTTCTGGAAGGCGGCCTCGATCGACATGCCCGATTCCACGCAGATCAGCAAAAGGTCGAGCGCGTCGGGAAAGGCCTGCATGATCGAATCGCGCCGCTTGGTGGCGAGGTTCGTCAGATAGATGCCCGGCGCGTAATAGCCGAGCACGGCAAGGCCCATGGCGATGGTCAGACGCTGCAGCGCGGCGAGGTCGAAATCGTTGATGACGAAGAGGTAGAAGGCCCCGGCCCCGAACAGGGCGATCGGCGCGACCAGGCGCGCGAAATAGAAGGCGAAGACCGGGCCCTGGCCGCGAAGCCCGGCCTGGACCAGCTTCTTCTTCAGGTTCGGGTCCTCGAGCAGCTTCTGGAGATTCAGCTCCTCCACGATCTTCTTGTAGAGGCTGCGCGTGTCCTTGCCGCGCAGCGAGCCCGACTGCTTGGCCTCCAGCGCCTCGCGGCTCTTGCGGCGCAGCTCCTCGCGCCGGTTGGCGACCTGTTTCAGGCGCTTGGAGGTCTGATCCTGGTTGATGACGGGCGCGGACAGGGTGAAGATCGTCGCGAAGACCAGCAGCGCGGTGATGATCGCGAACAGGTTGGAGGGCGCGGTGACGAATTCGGCGATGTCGTTGATCATCGTCCCCTCCTAGTGCTTGAAGTTGATCATGCCGCGCATCATCAGGACGCCGAAGCCCATCCACACCAGGCTGCCCATCAGCATCATCTGACCGAGCGGGGTGGTGAACATCAGCCCCATGTATTCGGGCGCCATCACCGAGACGATGGCGCACACGAGCGGGGGCAGCGCGCCGATGATCATGGCCGAGGCCTTCGCCTCGGAGGACAGCGCGCCGATCTTCTCCTTCAGCATCTTGCGCCCGCGCAGCACGGTGGAGAGGTTCTGCAGCGCCTCGGCGAGATTGCCGCCCGACTTCGACTGGATCACCAGCACGATGGAGAAGAAGTTCAGCTCCGGGGCCGGCATGCGGCGGGTCATGCGGCGCATGCCCTCGTCGAGATCGACGCCCACCGCGATGCCCTCCACCAGCTTCTCGAACTCGCCCCGGACCGGATCGGGCGTCTCGCGCGCGATGATCTTCAGGCACTCGTTGAGCGGCAGGCCGGACTTCACACCGCGCACGATGATGTCGAGCGCATCGGCGAAGTGGGCGGAGAACTGCTTCAGCCGGCGCGCCCGCAGGAATCCGATGATCCAGCGCGGCAGGCCGAGCCCGGCCGCGACCGAGAGGCCGAGCACCAGCAGGATGTGCTGCCCGGTCAGGAAGAGCGGAATGAAGGCCGCGGCGGCAAGGGCGCCGGAGAGAATCCAGAAGCCGCGTACCGTCCAGTCGAGGCCGGCCTGCTCGAGCCGGGCCTTGAGCGTGACGGTCTTCTTGCGGGCGAGCTTCTGGCGCTCCTCGATCTCCTTCAGGCTTTCCTGGACCTGCTTGCGCTTCTGGGCGCTGGCATCGAGCGCGCTCATCTGGCGCCTGGTGCGCTTGACGGGCGTGCCCACCGTGGCGGCCACGCGGCGCGTCTGGGTCTTGGAGGGCCCGCCCGAGGTGACGGCGAGGCCGACCCCGGCGACCGCGATGAAGGCGCAGACCGCGGCGATGATGAAGGCGATATCCCCGCCCGGCATGATCACGCCTCCGAGGCGTCGAGCGCCTCGGCCAGGGCCCGGTCGAGGCCGTAATAGCGCGCGCGGTCCCAGAATTTCGGACGCGCGATGCCGGTCGAGACGTGGCGGCCCTGGATATTGCCGTGCTCGTCCTCGCCGGTGATCTCGTAGAGGAAGAGGTCCTGGGTGACGATGACATCGCCTTCCATGCCCAGCACCTCGGTGATGTGGGTGATCTTGCGCGTGCCGTCACGCATGCGCGCGGCCTGGATGACGACGTCGATCGAGCCGGAGACCATTTCCCGGATCGTCTTGGAGGGCAGGTTGTAGCCGCCCATCGTGATCATCGACTCGATACGCGAGAGCGCCTCGCGCGGGGAGTTGGCGTGCAGCGTGCCCATCGAGCCGTCATGGCCGGTGTTCATGGCCTGCAGGAGGTCGAACGCCTCCGGGCCGCGCACCTCGCCGACGATGATGCGTTCGGGCCGCATGCGCAGGCAGTTTTTGACGAGGTCGCGCATGGTGACCTGGCCCTGGCCCTCCAGGTTGGGCGGGCGGGTCTCCAGGCGCACCACGTGGGGCTGCTGCAGCTGCAGTTCGGCCGCGTCCTCGCAGGTGATGATGCGCTCGTCCTCGGCGATGAAGCCGGTCATGCAGTTCAGCAGCGTCGTCTTGCCCGAGCCGGTACCGCCGGAGATCAGCACGTTGCAGCGCGAGGCGCCGATGATCTCCAGGACCCGCGCGCCCTCGGGCGTGATGGACCCGAAGCCCACCAGGTCCTTCATGCGCAGCTTGTCCTTCTTGAACTTCCGGATCGTCAGGGTCGGCCCGTCCAGCGAGAGCGGCGGGGCGATGACGTTGACCCGGCTGCCGTCGGCCAGGCGCGCGTCGCAGATCGGGCTGCTCTCGTCCACGCGCCGGCCCACCTGGGAGACGATGCGCTGGCAGATGTTCATCAGCTGCGCGTTGTCGCGGAACTTGATGTTGGTCTTCTTCACCCGGCCGGCGACCTCGATGAAGACGTCGCCCGCGCCGTTGACCATGATGTCGGCGATGTCGTCGCGCGCCAGCAGGGGTTCCAGCGGGCCGTAGCCGAGCACGTCGTTGCAGATGTCCTGCAGGAGCTGTTCCTGCTCGGCGATCGACATCGCGACGTTCTTGATCGAGATGATCTCGGTGACGATGTCGCGGATCTCGTCGGCCGCGGTCTGGTTGTCCAGGCGGGAAAGCTGGGACAGGTCGATCGTGTCGATCAGCGCGTTGAAGATCGTCGTCTTGATCTCGTAGTACTCGCGCGAGCGTTCCGCCCCGACGGTCTCCACCGCCGGTTTCGGCTTCGGCTTGACCGGTTCGGGCGTCTTCTTCGGCGCCGTGGCCGTCGCCGCGGCGGGACCGGCGGACGGGGCCGGCGCGGGCTTCGGCGCGGGACGCGCTGCGGGCGAGGCCTGGGGGCGCGGCTTGGTCGCGACGTCGCCGGCCGGAGCGCGGCCCGCCGGCGCCGGGCCGGAAGCCTGGCCGAAACCTGTGCCGGAACCTGTTGGTCGCTTGCCGAACATGAGTGTGACCGCCCGCCCTATTTCCTGCGCTTGAACAGACCGAACAGACCGCGCGATCTCGACGCTGCGGCATTGGAACGCCCGGTGACCAGCGAGGCGAGATGGACGAAGCCGTCGGCGGCGCGCGACTTGTGATCGACCTCGCCGATCATCTGGCCGTTATTGGCCGCCTTGCCGAACAGCTCCGGCTCGAAGGGCAGCACCAGGACCGGCGCGGTGCCGAGCGCGTCGGAGAAGTCCTTCAGCGGGATATCCGGACGCTTCGGGCAGCCGGCCATGTTGACCACGACCTTCGGCGGCTCGTCGTTCGGACGCTGCTGACGCACCAGGTCGAACAGGTTCTTCGCATTGCGCAGGCAGGCGAGATCGGGCGTGACGGTGAGCACGACCTGATCGGCGGCAAGCACGGTCTGTCGCACCCAGGGGTTCCAGCTGTGCGGCAGGTCGAGCACCACGAAGGGCGCCTGACGGCGCACCTTGTCGATCACGCTGTCATAGGCCTCGGGAGAGAACTCCCAGTCCCGCTCCAGCGTCGCCGGTGCGGAGAACAGCGACAGGCGCTCGGTGCAGCGCACGAGCAGCCGGTCGAGCAGGGCCTCGTCGAGCCGGTCGGGGTCCTGCAGCGCCTCGGAGATCGTCTGCGCCGGATCCTGGTTGAAATCGAGTCCGGCGGTTCCGTAGGACAGGTCGAGATCGACCAGCACCGCGTCGGTGCGCTGGTGCTCGCTCATGCACCAGGAGACATTGTGCGCGACGGTGGAGGAACCCACCCCGCCCTTCGCGCCGATGAAGGCGATCGTCTTGCCCGCGAACGGCGCCGCGGGATCGGCGAACAGGCCGGACACCGTCCTGATGAGATGCAGCGGCGTCATCGGCGGGACGAGATATTCGCTCACCCCGCGCCGCATCAGCTCGCGATAGAGCGCGATGTCGTTGGTCGCGCCGATGATGACGACGCGCGTCTCCGCGCTGCACACCGCGGCGAGGTCCTCGAGCTGTTCAAACAGGGCGCGGCCCTGCATGCCGGTCTCGACGATCAGCAGGTTGGGCGTGGACTCGTCGTGATAGCGCTCGATCGCCGCGGACAGCCCGCCGAGCTCGACCGTCACGTGCGCCTTGGCCAGGCGCCGGTCATTGCCGGCATTGTGCACCAGCGCGCCGGTCTCCGGGCGCTCGCAGAAGGCGTGGATGGTGATGCGCGGCACCGGCGCGACGAGTTCGTCGTCGTCGGCGCCGATCTCCCCCTGTACACCGCGCGGCGCGGCCGGAGCGGGCGCATGGCTCTCGCCCCGGACCGGCTCGGGCTCGTAGGCCTCCTCGCCGTCGCCGAAGGCATCGCCATCGCCGAAATCGTCGCCGTCGCCGAGATCTCCCTCGACGGCATTCGCCTCGGCCAGGCGGGCTCCGAACGGCCGGCGCGCATCCTCCTGCGCCGCACGGTTCATCCGGGGCGCATCATCCTCGTCGAGGATGCGCCTCTCGATGTCGGCGGCATCGCCGAGCGGGTCCGCGCCGAAATCGGCTCCGCTGTCCAGGAACTCGTCTTCCGGCGCGAAGGCGTCGTCGTCTCTGAAGGCATCGGCCATTGTCGGTCTCTACCCTTTCCTATTCCACGACTTCGCTGACCGCACCGCTCTCCTCGGCGGAGCGGCGCGTGGCCGTCGGATCGCCACGGCGCCAGGCGTCGATGACCGCCTGGCGGCGGCCGGCATCCGGATCGCCCAGGCCGCGCGGCGCCAGGAGGTCGCGCGGATCGGCCACCATGGCCGCGAGATTGTTCGCGGTGGCGCAGCCGAACTGGGGATAGCCCCTGCCGGGCGCCGCCTCGGTGAGATCGGGCCAGGCCTGCGGGCAGTCCGGCGCGACCGCGACATAGCGCTCGAAGGAGAAGATCACCGGCGCGCTGGCGCGCCCTCGCGCGTCGTAGGCGCCGCCGCCGATCTGGCGCCAGTCGAGCCCGTGATCGTAGAGCCGGGTGCGCACCTCGGCGATCGCGGCGATGGCGGCTTCGGAGTTTCCGGCCTGGTGCGGGAAGGAGATGACGAACGGACCGTGGCCCACCGCCTTGTATTCCTCGGCGAGCGCGGCGACGAGATCGGTCTGCGCCCAGGTCAGCCCGTTGTCGCGCGGATCGACCGGCATCTCCACGCGCACCGTCTCGGCGACGGCCGTGGCCTGCGGCAGGGCGCGCGGCGCGGGCGTCTGGCATGCCGCCAGTGCGAGGGCGCCGAGGAGGATCGTGAAACGCATCATGGCACTCACTCCACGCTGAAGCCGATGGGACCGAGCCAGCCGCGCCCTTCCACATCGGCGCCGGGCGCCGCGTAGACGCGGTTCAGACGGCCGAGGAAGATGTGCGACAGGGTCGAGGCGGCGGCGAAGCCCTCGCCGGGATTGCGCAGATTGTCCGGATCGGTCGGCTCGACGAGATAGGGCGTCACGACGATGACGAGTTCGGTCTCGTTGTTGGCGAAGTCGCGCGAGCGGAAGAGCTGGCCGAGGACCGGCAGGCTCTCGATGCCCGGCACGGAATCGAGCGCCTGGCGGGTGTCCTCCTTGATGAGGCCGGCGATGACCAGGCTGCCGCCCGAGGGCATCTCCACCGTGGTCTCGGCGCGGTTCACCGTCAGGGCCGGAATGGTCAGGCCCGCGACGGTGCCGACGACATTGCCCTCCTCGTCGACCACCTGGCTGGCGCCGAGCGAGATCGCGCCCTCGTTGGACAACTCGGAGACCTCGGTGGACAGGCGGAGCGAGATGCGCCCTTCCGACAGCACCACCGGGGTGAAGCCGAGCCCGACGCCGAAGGGCTTGAACTCGATCGTGATATTGCCGTCGCGGTCGCGTCCGACCGGGACCGGAAACTCGCCGCCGGCCAGGAAGGAGCCGGACTCCCCGGAAATCGCCGTGATGGTGGGCTCGGCCAGCGTGCGCACCAGGCCGACGCGCTCCAGCGCGTTCAGCGTCACCTCGAGCGAACTCTGGATCACCCCGTCGACGAGGTTCTGCGTCCCCAGGCCCGCGGCCAGACCGCCGAGCGCCTGGCCGGCGATGCCGAACCCGTTCTCGGTGCCGAAACCGTAATTGGACTGGTAGCGTCCGGGCTGGAACACCTCGAAGACCGGATTGCCGAACTCGTCGTCCAGCGGATTTCCCAGATCGTCGCGCGCACGGGTACGGATCGGGGAGTCGAAATCGCCGAAATTGTGCTGGCCGCCGAGATTGACGCCGAGCTGGCGCACGATGGAGCGTTCCATCTCCACGATGCGAACCTTCAGCATCACCTGCTCGCGGCCCTCGATGTTGAGCAGGCTGACCACCTGTTCGGGATCGTCGGCCCAGCGCCGCGCGACCTGCAGCGCGGTGTCCGCGGCCGACGCCGAGGGCACGCTGCCGGACAGCACGATGTTGGAGTTCATCGATTCCACCGCGATCCGCCCGTCCGGCACGAAGCGCGAGAGCGCGTCCTCGAGCGCGGTGAGATCGCGCTCGACGCGCACGTCGAGATCGAGGATGAGCTGGCCGTCATGGCCGAAGAAGAAGATGTTGGTGCGTCCCACGGCCTGACCGAGCACGACCGCGCGGGTCGCGGTGCGCACGACCGCGTCGGCGACGCCCTCATTGGCGACCATGACGTCGCCGGCCTCGACGGGCAGGTGAATGACCGCCGCCTGGCCGAGCGGCAGGGAGAGGCTTTCCGACACCGGGCCGCCGCGCGGCTCGCGGATCGTCACCTGCATCGTGTTGGTCCGCTCCACCCCCTGCGCGAGCGCGGGGGCGGCCGAGACCAGAGCTGCGGCGAGGGCGAGAGCGATGCGCTTCATTGCCCGCCTCCCAGCGCAACGCGGTGTTCCTGGCCATAGCGCACGACCCGCACGCTGCGCGGCGCGGCCTCGCCGACCGGCTCGGCCGGTGCGATCGCGCCCGATTGCGGGCCGCCTGCGGTGTCCGCCACGCTCCTCAGCGCCAATGCGATGTCGCCGGCGGCGACGGCGAGCGCCACCTGCTCGGCCTGGCCCGGGGTGAGCTCGAGCGTCGCGGTCGACCCGACGACGGCGCCCTCCTCTTCCTCCGAATAGGTCTGGTCGATGGCGAGGACGCGCACGTTCTCCACCAGCATGCGCGAGGTCATCCGGTCCTCGACGTCCATGGTGACGATCACGTCGACCCGGTCGTTGGGCAGGATGAAGCCGCCCGCGCCGGCCTGGGCCGAGGTGGGCACGGCGACCGCGCGCATGCCGGGCGCGATCACGGCAGCCATGAAGCCGGCCTCGCCGGGCTGGACGAGCTTGCGCTCGCTGACCGGCTCGCCCTGCGCCATCGGCGATCGCACGACCGCGCCGGCGAAATCGGTGATCGCCTCGGGCCGGCCGGCCTCGGTGACATAGGCCGGCGAGAGCGCCTCTTCCGGCCAGGCCTGCCAGTAGAGGTCGGCGGGCTGGATGCGGTGACCGGCGGCGAACTCTCCCCGGGCTGCCAGGACGCGCACGCTCGGCGCGGCCTCGCGAACCTCGGCGACCGGCTCGGAGGGCGCCGCCGAGGGCTGCATCGCGCCGCGCACGAAAATTGCAGCGACGACCGCGGCGACGGCCGCGAGTGCCAGAATGAGAATGCGGGCGATGTTCATGGACGCACAGCGTTCCTTCGGCGCGCAATGACACAGTCTGGCCAGTGTCGCCGGGAAAACCTCAAAGGCGCGTTAATCTGACGGCCTTCGGGGTGTCTTGGTATGTCTTTGATTAAACGGCGAGCATCCTGACGAGCGCGCTGCCCGGCAGAACGATCAGCGCGCCGGCCGCGATCGCCACGGCATAAGGCGCGGGCGCGCCCTCGGCGAGCGGCCCCTTCGCGACCCAGTCCGGGTCGAGCGGCAGAGCGGGAACCGCCTTCCTCAGCGCCATCAGCGCAAGCGCGAGGACGCCGCCCGCCAGCGCAAACCACAGCATGAAGCCGGCCGTGTCCGGCCAGCCGAACCACAGCGCGGCCGCCGCGATGAGCTTGGCGTCACCGCCCCCGATCCAGCCCGGCGCCCACAGCGCCATGCCGGCCGCCAGCACGACGACGAAGGTCGCGAGCGACAGGCCGACATGGGTCCAGCCCGGGGCGAGCGCGATCATGGCGAGCGGCCACAGCGCGAGGATGGAGAGCGGGATCCAGTTGGGGATGCGGTAGCCGGCGAGATCGGTCCAGGCCGAGATCAGCATCAGCACGGCGAAGGCCAGGATGGCAGTCTGCGCGATCATGAAAGGCTCCGGCTGGCGGTCGGGAGACAGAGGAAATCACGCACAGGCTCAATAACGGGTAAATGCGCATCCCG
Organism: Marinicauda algicola; assembly: GCF_017161425.1. Lineage (GTDB taxonomy): Bacteria > Pseudomonadota > Alphaproteobacteria > Caulobacterales > Maricaulaceae > Marinicauda > Marinicauda algicola. Next base: position 1,530,827 of record NZ_CP071057.1, read on the forward strand.
TCGCCACAACGAAACGGGGCCGCTCGTTGGAGCGGCCCCGCTTGAATTCCCGTGTCCTTGGCGGACGACTAGCCGCCAAGCGAATTGGCGACCGAGGTGAAGGTCGTCACGAGGTTGCCGCCCAGCGTGCCGAGCACGGTGATGAGGCCGACGGCGATGAGCGCGGCAATCAGGCCGTACTCGATGGCCGTGGCGCCGGACTCGTCCTTGAAGAAACGCGAAACCAGGGTTTTCATCCCACTCACTCCTATTTGCTTTGCCACGCCCAGGAGCCAAGTCCGTCCCGACCCGTCCTGAACATGCGAGGAGTAAAACCCAAGACGATTGAGGCCAGGTAAAAAGCCATGCTTTATTTTTGGTAAATTCACTTGAGCTGTTATTATGGTAAATATTTGGATAATGGAGGAACCCTCGCCGCGGCGCGTTTAGACTTCCTTTATGCGTGCGCGCGTACACGTGAGCGCATGCGTCAGACTCAAAGGAGTGCCGCCATGGCCGTCCGCGCGCTGATCACCGCCTCTCTCGCCGCCCTCGCCTGCGCGGGCACCGCGCTCGCGCGTCCCTTCGACGTGCCGGTCGATCATGCCGCGCTGATCCGCCTGCCGGAAAACGCGAGCGCGATCGTGGTGGGCAATCCCTCGATCGCGGATGCCACGCTCTATGACGGGCGCACGCTGTTCGTGACCGGCAAGCTTTACGGGCGCACGAATCTCATCGCGCTCGACGCCCAGGGCCGGGTGATCTACGCCAACGATCTGGTCGTCACCCAGAGCGACCGCGACACGGTGGAGGTCTTCCGCAACGTGAACCGGGAGACCTATGTCTGCGCGCCCGAGTGCGAGGCGGTCCCGTCGGTCGGCGACGATCCGGCCTCCTTCGATCCGCGCGCCACGCAGCAGCAGACGCGCGCCGCGATCTCCCAGAACGGCACGGGCGGCCAGGCCGCCGGCGCCGACGAAGGCAACTAACTCCATTTCGCTTCATTTACGCTGTTCTTTCACGCGGAATTAAGCGCATCGCGCCATCATGCCGATCAAGAGCCGGACCCACGGGCCGGCGCAAGGCAGGGACGCGACGATGAAGCGCAATCGCTTCGCCATCCTCCGGCGCTTCGGGCGCGAGACGCGGGGCGCGACCGCGGTGGAGTTCGCCTTCGTCGCGGGCCCCTTCCTCCTGCTCGTGCTGGCGACGCTGGAGATCGCCCTCCTGTTCTTCGCCGGGTCGGTGATCGAGAACGCCGTCGCCGAGACCGCACGCGACATCCGTACCGGGCGACTGCAGACCGCAGGCGGGACTGAAGCGACCTTCCGCGCAGCGGTCTGCGAGCGGATCGACGTCATCGCCGACTGCGGCAAGCTCGCGATCGATGTGCGCACCTTCGAGGACTTCTCCTCGGCCGACTTCCAGGATCCGCGCGACGGCAACGGGGAGATCGACGACAGCGGCTTCACCTTCGCACCGGGGGGACCGGGCGATGTCGTGGTGGTGCGCGCCTTCTACCCCTGGCGGATCATCACGCCGAGCCTGGGGCTCGGGCTTTCGAACATGAGCGGCAACCGGCGCATGATCGCGGCGGCGACGGCCTTCCGCAACGAACCGTTCGAGGAGTAGCCGGGATGATCCGCACCTTCGCCCGCGCGCTACACCGCTTCGGCCGCGACGAGACCGGCGTCTCGGCCATCGAGTTCGGCCTGATCGCCCCGTTCCTGATCGCGCTCTATCTCGGCTCGGTCCAGCTCACCCTCGCCCTGACCGCCGACCGCAAGGTCACCGCGGCGGCCAGCGCGATCGGCGATCTCGTCGCGCAGGACGACTTCGTCACCAATGGCGAGCTCACCGACATCTTCGCGGCCGGCGACGCCATCCTGCAGCCCTTCCCGGCGGCCGGCTTCGACGTGCGCGTCACGTCGGTGCGGATGAACTCCGACTCGGAGATCTATGTCGACTGGTCGGAGGGACGCGGCCTCTCGCCCCATGCCCAGGACGCCCGGATCGACATCCCCGACGGAATCCTCGCACCGAACGATTCGGTGATCTTCGTCGAGGTGGAATATCTCTACGAGACCCCCTTCAAGGAGCTCGAGTTCGGCACGCTCGTGCTGACCGACAGCGTCTATCTGCGCCCGCGCCGCTCGCTCTGGGTCCGCCGCGGCTAGAGGGCTTCCTCTTCCGCCCGCTTCAGCCGGGCAACCGTCCCGTCTTCTGCGTTCAGCCTGCGGCCGTCGATCTCGCTGACCGCGACCACGCCCATCACAGCATTGCACACGAAGGCGGCCTCGGCATGCTCGAGCGCGAGATCGCCGTCCTGCAGGAGGCTCTGCTCGCGGATCGGCCCGAGAAGCGCGGCGCGCGTCGTTCCGGCAAGGGCGCCCGCTTCCGGTCCGGGAGCGTTGAAGCGCCGGCCCGCGATCCAGACGATATTGGCGCAATCGGCGCAGGACGGCCGGCCGTCGCCGGCGCGCATCAGCGCCATGTCCGCGCCCTGCGCCCTGGCGAGGCGGCGCGCGTGCAGCGCATCGCCGTATCCGATCGGCTTGAAGCGGGTGGCAAGGCTGGTCGGCTCGCGCCGGGGTGCGTCGACGCTGGCGAGGCGTACGGTCGCCGGGGGTTCGGGGCGCTCGCTGGCGGTGATCAGCACCGTGCCCGGCCGGTCCTGCGGCGCGTCGAAGCCGCGGCCATGGGCCCCGCGCGACACGGTCAGGCGCACGACCGCGTCGGTCAGCGCGTTCTCTGCGGGAAGCGCGTGGCAGGCCTCGCGCAGCGCGCGCCAGTCCGGGGCGGCGATCCCCAGCGTGTCGAGCGCGGCGGCCAGGCGCGAGGCATGGGCCTTCCAGCGCCTCACCCGCCCGTTCGCGAAGCGCATCGTCTCGAACGCGCCGTCGCCCAGGAGAAAGCCGCGGTCGGCCGGATCGATCCGGGCCTCGTCCGCATCAAGCGTCTCGCCATCGAGCCAGACCCGCACGATCAGCCCTCCACCGCGCGCCTGAGCGCGGCAACCTTGGCATGGGTCTCGGCGAGTTCGCCGTGCGGATCGGACTCGATGGTGATCGCCCCGCCCGACCGCGCCTCGACCTGCCAGCGCCCGCCCTCGCGCACGAAGCCCATCGTGCGGATCATCACATTGAGATCGGTCCGGCCGGAGGCGTCGATCCAGCCGAGCGCGCCGCAATAGGGCCCCCTCGCCTCACCTTCGAGCTCGGCGATGATCTCCATGGCCCGCGGCTTCGGCGCGCCGGTGATGGAACCGGGCGGGAAGCTCGCGGCGAGAAGATCGAACGCGCCGCGCCCGGCTTCCAGGCGCCCCTCCACGGTGGAGACGAGGTGATGCACGTTGGAATATCCCTCCACGGTGAACAGCTCGGGCACGCGCACGGAGCCGGGTACGCACACGCGGGAGAGATCGTTGCGCATCAGGTCGACGATCATCAGGTTCTCCGCCCGGTCCTTGTCCGAGGCGAGCAGCTCGGCGGCGAGCGCGGCGTCCTCCTCCAGGCTCGCGCCGCGCGCGCGCGTGCCCTTGATCGGCCGCGTCTGGACCTGCCCGCCCGGGCCGATCTGCACGAAGCGCTCCGGGCTGTTGGTGAGGATCACCCGGTCCGTGTCGAGGCGGAAGAAGGCGGAAAAGGCCGCCGGGCTCTTCTCCACCAGGCGCCGGAACACGGCGAAGGGCGCCGCCTGCCCCGCGACCGCCCCGCGAAAGGGGTGGGAGAGATTGACCTGGAAGACATCGCCGGCGCGCACGTACTCGATCGCGCGGCGCGCCGCGTCGAGATAGCGCGCCTCGCGCCAGACCGGCGCGAGCGTGCCCGCCGGGCCCTGCGGCGCGCGGCGCTCCGGCCGGCTCAGCACCTCGCGCAGGCGCGAGGCCGGCTCGCCCTCGCCGCGGATCTCGATCCTGCGCGCATCGTGATCGAACACGGCGGCGGCCGCGTACCAGCCGAGCGCGACGTGCGGCCAGGCCGTCAGCGTGTCGGGCGTTTCCGGCACGGCCTCGAAGGCGCAGGCGAGGTCATAGGCGAAGAGCCCGGCATAGCCGGCCGCGAAGCCCGATCCGTCGAGCCGGGCGGGACGGTAGCGGGCGCGCGCCGCCTCGAACGCCTCGCGCCCGCGTCCCTCGATCGTGAACTCGGGAAAGGCCAGGAGATAGGAGTAGCGTCCGCGCGCACCCGCCCCGCCGCCATGCAGCAGCAGGGTGTAGGGCTCGGCCTGAAGGGCTCCGAGCGCGTCCTCGGGCGCGATCCAGTCGAGCCTTGCGGGGCTGTCCACAGCCAGCTCGGCCACGGGGCGGGTCCTTTCTGCCGGGCGGTTTCAGGCGAGCAGGCGCTCTTTCAACGCATCGAGCACGGACTCTTCAAGGCCCAGCTCGCCGCGCAGATACTCGCGCGGCTCGCCGATGGCGTCCATGGCCGCGTCCAGATAGGCCGCGTCGACGCCGAGGAAGGCGCGCAGCTCGTCCGTTCCGATGGAGCGGCCCATCTCGGTCTCGATGCGCCGCGTCATGGCCGGCACGATGCGGTCGAAATCCACCGCCTCGTTGGTGAAGAGGTAGTCGGCGCGCACCGTCTCCTGCTCGACGCCGAGCTCGGTCAGCAGGAGCGCGCAGAACAGGCCGGTTCGGTCCTTGCCGGCCGCGCAGTGCACGACGAAGCCGTCTTCCGGCCCGGCCTCGGCGAGATGGCGCAAGCCCTGCTCGAACACCCACTTGTTGCCCGCGTCGAAGGGCAGGCGCCTGTAGGTCTCGATCATGAACTCGCGGATGGAGTCGAGCGACAGGTCGCTCTCGCGCAGGAAGACGAGGTGGGGCGCCTCGTCATGGCCGGCATGGTCGCTCTCGAGCACGCGCACACCGGTGTGCTCGCCCCAGAAGCTCGGCTCGGCCTGGCGCTCGCGCGGACGGCGCAGGTCGGCGACAAGGCGCACGCCGAGCCCGGCCAGGGTCTCGCGGTCCTTCCCGGTCGCGCGCGAGAACTGGCCCGACCGGTAGAGCCGGTCGGACACCTTCGCCTTGCCCGCGGTGTCGAAACCGCCGAAGCGCCGGAAATTGTGGACCCCTTCGAGGGGGAAGACGCGGTCTTTCATGGGGCAGGAGGTATGGCGTCGCGCACGCGAGGGCAAGCGGGAAAGCTATCCTCACCTGAACGGCGGTTCGTCGAAGCTCCTGAGCTTTCTCGAATGCAGCGCCGCCGAGCCCTCGCGCTTCAATATCTCCACCGTCTCGATGCCGGCCCGCAGGTGTTCGCTGACCGAGCGCTGGTAGAAGACGTTCGCGGCGCCGGGCAGTTTCAGCTCGCCGTGCAGCGGCTTGTCGGAAACGCACAGCAAGGTGCCGTAGGGCACCCTCAGCCGGAAGCCGTTGGCCGCGATGGTGGCGCTTTCCATGTCCACCGCGATGGAGCGTGACTGGTTGATGCGGCGGGCTTCCTGGGCGTAGCGCAGTTCCCAGTTGCGGTCGTCATAGGTCACCACCGTGCCGGTCCTGAGGCGCCGCTTGAGCGCCTGGCCCTTGTCCCCGGAGACGTTCGCCACGGCCTCCGCGAGCGCGATCTGGATCTCGGCGATCGGCGGAATGGGGATCTCGCGCGGCAGCACGCGGTCGAGCACGCTGTCATAGCGCAGGTATGCGTGGGCGAGGACGTAATCGCCCAGGCGCTGGGAGTGCCTCAGTCCGCCGCAATGGCCGATCATCAGCCAGCACTCCGGACGCAGCACGGCGAGATGGTCGGTCGCGGTCTTCGCGTTGGACGGACCCACCCCGATATTGACGAGGCTGATCCCGCGCCCGTTCGGCGCGACGAGATGGTAGCTCGGCATCTGGAAGCGCCGCCAGGGCGCCTCCTCGATCACCTTGTGGGGATTTTGCGTGGTCGCGTCGATGCGCACGAAGCCGGCCGCCGACAGCGCCTCGTACTCGGAGTCCGGCGACTGGACCTGTCCGATCGCCCACTCCACGAAGGCGTCCATATAGCGGTGATAGTTGGTGAACAGGATGAATTGCTGCACGTCCTCGTAGGGCGTGCCGGTATAGTGGCGCACGCGCTGCAGCGAGTAGTCGGTGCGCAGCGCGTCGAACAGGGAGAGCGGGCGCGGCCCGCCGGCGTCCAGCACGCGTTCGCCATTGGGCAGCGCATCGTCGATGCGCGACAGGTCGGCATAGGGGAAGTGGCGCACCAGCTCGGCGGGCCTGACCTCGTCGAGGCTGAATTCCCCGCCCGCGTCGAGCACGTAGGGGAAGGGAATCTCCTGCGTCGACAGTCCGGTCTCGATCGTGATCTCGTACTCCCCGGCGAGGAGCTCGATCTGGTCGGTGAGATAGGCGCGGAACAGCTCCGGATTGGTGATCGACTGGGCGTAGACCCCTGACTCGGAGAACTTGCCGAAGGCCCGGCTCACCGGCGGCACGGGCCCCTCGGGAAGATAGGTGATCCTCAGCTCGGGATAGGCGAACGCCCCGGATCGCCGCTCGGCTTGCGAGGGCGGCGGGCCGCCCTCGAGATAGGTCTTCAGCGCCTCGCGCAGCGAACCGATCGATGCTGCGTAGAGCGTGCACAGCCGGTCGACGGCCGCTTTCGCGTCCGGTGCCGTCTCGAACGTGCCGGCAACCTCTCCGGCCGCGACCAGGCTCGGCTGCATGGTCAGTCTTCGCGCTTGACGAAGGTGACGGCGAACAGGGGCTCGCCCTCGAAGGCGGGATCGGTCCTGCCCTCGGCATCGATCATGTGGAAGACGGTGGATTCGATGCGGCCTTCCATCCGGTAGCCCTTCTCGGCCATGCGGCCGCGATGGAATTCCAGCGCCGCGGCGGAGAAGGTTTTCGCCAGGAAGGTGATGCGGTGGGGTTGGTCGGCCATGGCTCGTGTCTCCGTCGCTTCGCTCGTCTCCTATCCACTAGCCGTTCGCGCGCCCAAAACCAAGAAATCCCGCCCCGGCGGACCGCAGTTTTGGCAGGCCGAACCCTGCCCGGCGCAGCAATCCCTTGCCTCGCCGCGTCGGCCGACTAAACCAAGCCTCTGAACAGCTGACAGCGGAGACACGCGCATGACGCGGCCCTGGATCGTGATGAAGTTCGGCGGCACATCGGTCGCCGAGCCGGCCAACTGGGACATCATCGCCCGGCTGGCGCGAAAGCACCGCGAGGCCGGAAAGCGCGTGCTCATCGTGCATTCCGCCATCGCGGGCGTATCGAATGCCCTCGAGGCCCTGCCCCGCGCCGCACTCCAGGGCGAGGGCGAGGCGGCCGCGGAAGCGATCAAGGACCGCCATCGCAGCTTCGCCGCGGAGGCGGGCCTTGCCGTCGGCCCGGCCCTGCAGGCCCTGTTCGACCGGCTCGACGCGCTGACCGCCGGCATCGCGCTCATCGGCGAGGCGAGCGCGCGCGTGCGCGCCGAGCTGATGGCGATGGGCGAGCTGATGGCCTCCGCGCTCGGCCTGCAGGCGCTGGAGAAGGCCGGTCTCGCCGTCACCGGTCTCGACGCGCGCGAAGTCTTCCAGGCGGTCAATGACGGGGCCGATGCGCGTGCCTATCTCGACAACACGGTCTGCGAGGACCCCGATCCGGCTTTGCAGGACAAGCTGAAGGGGCTCGACCTCGTTCTCACGCAGGGCTTCATCGCGCGCAATTCGCGCGGCGAAACCGTGGTGCTCGGCCGCGGCGGCTCGGACACCTCGGCGGCCTATTTCGCCGCCAAGCTCGAGGCGGAAAAGCTCGAGATCTGGACCGACGTGCCGGGGCTCTTCTCGGCCGATCCGCGCCTGACCTCGGGCGCGCGACTCCTGAAGGCGCTGTCCTACGAGGAGGCCCAGGAAATCGCCACCATGGGCGGAAAGGTCATCCATCCGCGCTGCGTCGGGCCGGCCCGGCGCGCGGGCATCGCAATGGAGGTGAAGGACACCTTCCGGCCCGACCTTCCCGGCACGCGCATCTCCGCCGCGCCCGGCGACGACGCGCCGCGCCTGAAGGCGGTGTCGGTGAAGCCCGGCATCCGCCTCGTGGTGATGGAGGGCGCCGGCATGTGGCGTCAGGCGGGCTTCCTGGCCGACGTGTTTGCGGTGTTCAAGAATTGCGGCGTCTCGGTTGACCTCGTCTCGACCTCGGAGACCAACGTCACGGTGAGCCTCGATCCGGATCCGGGGCTCGATGCCGCCCGGCTCGACCGGCTCAAGCGCGAGCTCGAGCCGCTGTGCCGCGTGCGCATCCTGGAGGATGCCGCGGCGGTCTCCATGGTCGGCTACGGCATCCGGCGCATCCTGCACCAGCTCGCCCCGGCGCTCGAAGCCTTCCAGGACAAGCCGATCCGCCTGGTCAGCCAGGCCGCGAACGATCTCAACTTCACCGTCGTCGTGGATGCGCCCGAAGGCCGCGCACTCGCCGTGCGCCTGCACGAGAGCCTGATCGGGCCCTCGCCCGAAACCAGCGTGTTCGGGCCGAGCTGGGCGGAGATCGCCGCGCCGTCCGGTGCGCGCACCGAGCGCGCCCGGCCCTGGTGGCAGGAGCGGCGAAAGGAGCTCCTCGATCTCGCGCCGAAGACCGGCGGGCTCTATGTCTACGACCTGCCCACGGTCACCGCCCGGGCCAAGGCGGTGAACTCGCTCGCCTCCATCGACCGGGCGTTCTACGCGATGAAGGCGAACGCCAACCCGCACGTGCTGAAGGCGATCCAGGCGGCCGGCGTCGGCATGGAATGCGTGTCGATGGGCGAGGTCGAGCACGCGCGCGAGGTGCTGGACCTTGCGCCGGGCGACATCCTCTTCACCCCCAATTTCGCGCCGCGCGAGGAGTACGAGGCCGCGCTCAGGCTCGGCGTCCACCTGACGATCGACGGCCTGCACCCCCTGACCGAGTGGCCGGAGCTGTTCGACGGCGCCGAGATCATCCTGCGCGTCAATCCCGACCGTCCGCGCGGCCACCACGCCCACGTGAAGACGGCCGGCCCGAAGGCCAAGTTCGGCATTGCGCTCGACGCCCTTCCCGCCGCGAAGGCCGCGGCCGAGGCAGCCGGGGCGCGGGTGGTCGGGCTGCACGCCCATGCCGGCTCCGGCGTCACCGAGCCCGAGCACTGGCGCGAGATCGGGGCGATCCTGGCCGAAGCCGCCGCGCGCTTCGAGCACGTGCGCCTCCTCAATCTCGGCGGCGGGCTCGGCGTGCCCGAGGCGCCCGACGCGAAGGCGCTCGATCTCGCCGGCGTCGAGCAGAACCTGAAGGCCCTGAAGAAGGGCGCGCCCGGCTTCGAGCTGTGGATGGAGCCGGGGCGCTATCTGGTGGCCGAAGCCGGCGTGCTGCTCACCCGCGTCACGCAGATCAAGCACAGCTTCGGCACGCGCTTCGTGGGGGTCGCCACGGGCATGAACTCGCTGATCCGCCCGGCCCTCTACGGCGCGCGCCACGAGATCGTGAACCTCTCGAGGCTCGGCGAGGCCCCGGCCGGGCTCGCCTCCATCGTCGGGCCCATCTGCGAGAGCGCGGACCTCCTGGGCGCCGAGCGGCTGCTCCCTGAGACGGAGGAGGGCGACGTCATGCTGATCGCGACGGCGGGCGCCTACGGGCGGGTCATGAGCAGCTTCTACAACCGGCGCGAACCGGCGGGGGAGACCGCATTGGCGTAGAGTGCCGCATCTGCGACCATCGATTTTTTTCGACTTCGAGTGAAACAACCGCCTGCCTGGCTCGTTAACCATAACTAGCCCGTTAGGTCACTCTTTGAACGCTGGGGGCCTTTCCGGGCAGCACCGGACGGCTCCGGTTCGTCACCTCCGTCCGGATCGCTGAATCGGCTAAGGAGGAAATGATGACGCATCGAGACGACGCACGAGGCGTTTCGCAATTGAGCGGTGTGGGGATAGCGACCGCCCTTGTCCTGGGCGTGTCGGCGCCGGCAATCGGGCAGAGCATGCCTGTATTCGAACTCGGCGATGCCTCGGCAGATCCGCAACAGGCACGTCAATTCTACGAGGCGGCCTTCGGAAGGCAGAACGCACAGCGGTCTCTCCGCCAGATCGACCCGACGCAGCTGCCACGCCGGCCCGAATTCCAGCCGCAGGATCTTCAGGGGCCCGACAGGCCGAACCTCGACAAGCAGCAGGTGGAAAGACCCCGACCCCAACAAATCGATCCGGGCACGTTGCAGCGCCAGCCGATCGATCCCGAGGTGCTGCAGCGCCCCCAAATCGACCCCGATCTCAGGCAGCCCGAAGTCCGGGAGACCGACACCGCCGTGGTCCTTCGCTCCGGCGAACGCCTCGTCGAGATCGACCGGCGCAGCGGCCACGTTTTCCTGGGCGACATGTCCCAGCTCTGGGACCCTTCCGGGCTTGCGGACGGGCAAATTCCCGATGAGGATCAGGCTCGGGAACTCGCGCAAAGATTCGCCGAACAGAGCGAATTCCTGCCGCGTCCGGACGAATACCTGGAGGTGCGGTTCTCGCACATGACCGAGACGGCAACATCCGAGGATACCGGCCGGCCCAACAAGCGTGTGCTGAACCGGCAGGCCAACTACGTCGCCCGCGTTCGTGTCGACGGGCAATCCTTCCCGGTCGTCGGCGGTGGCGGAGACTTCCAGATATCGGTCGGGCCCAACGGCCAGATCGTCGGCGCCCAGGGCGGCTGGCGGGAGATCGAAGGTGTCGCCACCCGGGCCGAGATCCTTCCGCGCGAAGCCGCCCTGGAAGCGGTGGCGCGCCGCGGCAACGGGGTGGAATATTCCGGTCTCGACGCCGAGCTCGCCTACTACGCGGCGCCCGCTTTCAAGGAGCAGGCTTACCTCACTCCGGTCTGGGTGGTGACCGGGATGGTCAACGTGCATGGCCAGGAAAGCCCGCTGCGCCCCCAGATCGTCGCGGCGACCGAGCAGTTCGGCCCGGTCTGGGAGCAGTTCCCCGCCCCCGAACGCGACCCCGATCGGCTCGCGCCGCCGGCCGAGGGCGACGAGATGGAAGAGCGTGAGGGGGGACCCCAGCGTCAGGGCTTCCTGGAATGGCTCATTCCCACCGCGCACGCCCAGTCGAGCTGGAAGGAATGCGGCACCGACTGGATCGGCGAAAGCCAGGGCCTCGGCGGCAGCTCCGCCAACCGGCAGGGCTTCATCGACGGCTGTCGAGACGAAAACTGGTCGGTGAATTTCGACTGGGGCGATGAATGGGCATGGGAAAGCGATTTCCACGCCCACGACGACAGCTATATCGACAGCGCGGACCTCGTATTCTTCACCGGCCATGCCAGCCCGAACGGCTGGACGATGAACCCGCCGGACGATGGCGGGATCAATTTCCGCGAGGTGCGAGGCGGCCGCGACCTGTACGGAAACCAGGACCTCGAATGGCTCATCATTGCCGCGTGCGGGCCGCTTCAGAGCGATCACTTCCAGTCGAACGTGAACAACGCCTTCGATCGCTGGCGCGACATTTTCGACGGGATGCACACCTTCCTGGGCTATGGTGCCGTCACGTTCGACAATACCGAGGAAGGCGGGCGCTTCATGGAACTGACGCGCAATGGCTGGGACGTGATCGATGCCTGGTTCCGCACGGCCCAGGAAATACAGCCCTCCACCAACAGCTGGTCGCCGCCCAATGGGCCGACGATCCGCGTCGTGGCGATGTACGCGCATGACGGCGATGACTGCCCGCTCAACGAGAATATTCACGGGCAAGGCACTGTCTGCGCCGACGTGACCAAGCCCGGCCAGCGGCGCACCATGGTGTGGTCCGGGACCTGAACCCGGCCAGGGGGAGACATGGAAAGGGCCGCTCGCAGGCGGCCCTTTCTCTTCGATATGAGCCGGCCCAGGATATCACCCATGAAGTCCGATCGACCCGCGCGCGCTTGGATGGCACTGCTGGCAGCCGCTCTGACAGCCGCCTGCGCCGACGAGCGCGCAGGTTCGCCCGGGGATGTCCAGTCGGCAGCCTCGCAACCTTCACAGGCCAGCCCGGCGACGATCGCCAACGGCCTGGCCGGTCAGATCGGCGAGCGCGTCCATGTGCAGGGCGTCTATCAGGGATTCATGGTCAGACCCTGCCGGTTTCCCGAAGAGGTGAGACCCACCAGCCTGACCCGGAGCGACTGGCTGCTGCGTCAGGAGGATGTATGCGTTTATGTGACAGGGGGGCGGCCATCCGGGATCGCGCCTCTGGACACCAGCCGCGTGGGCGAGACTGTGAATGTGATCGCCGAGATACGCCAGGATGAGCAGGGCAGGATCTACCTGCTGTTCCTGCAGGGCGAAGTCAGCCCCTGACCCGGCTTCGTCCGGCGGCAGGCATGTCCGGCGCCCCTCGTTGGCGGCAAGCGGTGTTGTCGGGAAGACGAGTGAGGGGACCGGGAGAGGGCTACAATCCCCCCACCCCGGCCCCGATCAGGCCGGACCCCCTCAGGCCCACGATCACGAACTCGACCGCCAGGGCCGCCAGGATGATGCCCATGATGCGGATGGAGACCGTGCGGGCGGTCTGGCTGACCACGCGGTCGAGCAGCGGGGCGATGATCAGCGCGGCGAACAGCAGCGCGACGACGATGAGGATCACCGCGGCGAACAGGCCTGCGCGCATCGGGGAATCGACCTGCTCGGAGAAGATGATCAGCGTGGCGATCGTGCCGGGGCCCACCGTCATCGGGATCGTGAACGGGTAGATGCCCGGATTGTCGATGCGCTCCATCTGGCCGCGCTCGCGCTCGGTGCCCGCGCTCGAGGTGTGACGCGCGCCGGAAATCATCGTCAGCGCGATCTGGAACAGGAGGATGCCGCCCGCGATGCGGAAGCTGTCGATCGCGATGCCGAACAGGGCGAGGACCTGCCGGCCGATCAGGGCGATGGCGAAACACGCGACGATCGTGGCGACGACCGCGGTGATCGCGGTCCGGCGCCGGCTCGCCTCGCTCTCGCCCTCCGTGAGGGAGAGGAAGACGGGCATCGCCGCGAGCGGGTTCAGCATCGCGAAGAAGGCCGCCAGGAAGCGGGTGAAGAATTCGATGTCCATCGCGCCGCCCCCGGCCCGTTTCGCACCGCGAGATGCCGCGGCGGGCCCGGCGTACGCACTTCTCCGGCGCGGTTCAAGTTTCCCGGTGCGCGCATTGGCGCAAGGGCGGGGTGCGGAATTGCGCGCTCTCGTTTCCCGGCGAAAGGCGGGACCCAGGGATCGAAGGGCGCAACGCGCGATGCCGCGCGCGGCTTCTCCCGGGCCGCGGCTTTCGCCGGGGAGCGATCGGCGTGCGTGCCAAGCCCATCACTCGACAAAAACCCCGGCGTCTGGCGCCGGGGTTCTGCAGAGCCGGAGATGGCTGAGCCGTCCTACTCCGCCGGCAGCTCGTTCGCGGTCTTCTTCGTCTTCCAGACGTCGAACTGCGACCAGACGCCGTCATCGCCGTGCCAGTCGCCCTTGGTCGCGCCCTTGGAGTATTCGGTGGCGCGCGCCTCGAAGAAATTGGCGTGCTCGACGCCGTTGAGGATCTCGGTCAGCCAGGGCAGCGGGTGCTCCTTGATGCCGTAGATCGGGTCGAGCTTGAGCTGGCCCATGCGCCAGTCGGCGATGTAGCGGATATAGGCCTTGATGTCGGCCGGGGTCATGCCTTCCACCGGGCCCATCTCGAAGGCGAGATCGATGAACTTGTCTTCCAGCGCCACCACCGTCTCGCAGCATTCGCGGATGCGGTCCTTGACCCGCTGGGTCAGCGCGCCGCTCTCCTCGGCGAAGGTGTGGAAGGTCTTGATCATGCCCTCGCAGTGCAGGGACTCGTCGCGGATCGACCAGGTCACGATCTGGCCCATGCCCTTCATCTTGTTGAAGCGCGGGAAGTTCATCAGCATCGCGAAGCTGGCGAAGAGCTGCAGGCCCTCGGTGAACGCGCCGAACACGGCCATCGAGGTCAGGAGGTCCTCGTCGGTATCGACGCCGAAGCGGCCGAGATAGTCGTGCTTGGCCGCCATCTCCTCGTACTCCATGAAGGCGGAGAACTCGGAATCGGGCATGCCGATGGTTTCCAGAAGCAGGGCGTAGGCCGCGATGTGGATCGTCTCCATGTTGGAGAAGGCGGCCATCATCATGCGCACTTCAACCGGCTTGAAGAGCGGCATGTAGTTTTCCATGTAGTTCGCGCCGACCTCGACGTCGGACTGCGTGAAGAAGCGGAAGATCTGCGTGAGCAGATTGCGCTCCTCCTCGGTCAGCTTCGTCGCCCAGTCCTTGCAGTCCTCGCCCAGCGGCACCTCCTCGGGCATCCAGTGGACCTGCTGCTGCTTCTTCCAGAACTCGTAGGCCCAAGGATAGCGGAAGGGCTTGTAGCTCAGCGAGGGGGTGAGCAGGCCGGGGCGGTCGGAAACGGGCGTGGTCATGGCTCAGGTCTCGTTCGAGGCTGGAATCGGTGGCACGGGATCGGCCCGGGCAGTGTCTATATATAGTGGTTAAGAGCGCGCAAACGTCCACCCCTTGTGACAATTTATCCACGGAATGGTGCAGGCGGACCGTCCGGTCTTCCAGGCGGCAGAACCGTCTAGACGGTCAGACTGCGCGCCCGGCCGCGCCTTAGCAAGCGCGCGGGGGCATCATCGGCACTGGAAACTTCGCGCCCCGGCGCGTATCTCCCTTCGCGAACGCCAGACAGACGCGGAGCCCAGCCCATGCTCGTCCTCCTCTCCCCGGCCAAGCAGCTCGACTTCAAGGAAGAACGCCCGGAGCTGTTCGCCACGCGCCCGGCGCTCATGTCCCGCACGGCGGAGCTGGCGCAGACCACGGCGAAGCTCTCGGCCGGCCAGCTCAAGGCGCTGATGGACATTTCCGACGATCTCGCCGAGCTCAACCGGGAGCGCTTCCGCGCCTTCGATCCGCACAGCGAAGAGGGAAAGCCCGCCGCGCTCGCCTTCAACGGAGAGGTCTATCGCGGGCTCGACGCGGCCACGCTCTCCAAGGAGGACCTGGTCTGGGCGCAGGACCATGTCCGCATCCTGTCCGGGCTCTACGGCGCGCTGCGCCCGCTCGACGCGATCCAGCCCTACCGCCTGGAAATGGGTACCCGGCTGAAGACCGGGAAGGGCGCGAGCCTCTACGATTTCTGGGGCACCGACATCCGCGAAGAGCTCGAGCGCGTGATGGACGCCTCCGGCCAGAGGGTCGTCGTCAATCTCGCCTCCAACGAATACGCCAGGGCGGCCCGGCTGAAGGAGATCGACGCGCGCGTCATCGATGTCGACTTCAAGGAGGAGAAGGACGGACAGCTGCGCGCGCTCATGGTCTACGCCAAGAAGGCGCGCGGCCTTATGGCCCGCTGGATCATCGAGAACCGCGTGACCGACCCGGACCGGCTCGAGGCGTTCGACCTGGACGGCTATCGCCACGACCCGCAGGGTTCGGGCCGGGACAAGCTGCTCTTCACCCGGCCGCAGCCGGAGAAGAAGCGCTAGCGCCGCACCGTCGCGCTTGACGAACGCCGGCTTCCGGCCTCTTTTTGCAGTGCAGCAGCAGTTTTCAACGCTTGTGGAGTTTCTCGCCGATGAGCGCGCTCAAGCTCGACCTGTCCGGCCAGGTGGCCGTGATCACCGGATCGACCTCCGGGATCGGCGCCGCGCTCGCCGAGGGGCTCGCGAAGAGCGGGGCGGACATCGTCCTGAACGGGCTCGGCGATGAAGGCGAGATCGAGGCCCTGCGCAAGCGCCTCGAGACCGATCATGGCGTGACCGCGGTCTACCACCCGGCCAACATGCTCGAGCCGGCAGAGATCGAGGATCTCGTCACCTCCACGGCGCAGCGGTTCGGCCGGCTCGACATCCTCGTCAACAATGCCGGCATCCAGCATGTCGCGAGGATCGAGGACCTGCCGGCGGCGAGCTGGGACCGCATCATCGCAGTCAACCTGACCTCCTGCTTCCACACCATCCGCCACGCCGTCCCCGTGATGCGCAGGGCCGGGCGCGGGCGCATCGTCAACATCGCCTCTGCCCACGGCCATGCCGCCTCGCCCTTCAAGTCGGCCTATGTCGCGGCCAAGCATGGCGTCATCGGGCTCACCAAGACCGTGGCCCTCGAACTCGCCGAGGCCGGCATCACGTGCAACGCCATCTGTCCGGGCTATGTGAAGACTCCGCTTGTGGAGAACCAGATCGGCGATACCGCCCGCGCACGGGGGATCAGCGAGGAGGAGGTGGTCCGCACCGTCATGCTCGCCGCCCAGCCGACGAAGAAATTCGTCACCTATGACGAGCTGATGGGCGCCCTGCTCTATCTCGTCTCCGACCAGGGCGCGTCCACCAACGGCTCCTCGATCCTGGTCGAGGGCGGCTGGATGGCGCAGTAGCGAACTCGGGCTGGACAGACGCGCTGCGCCCGGGGTCTTCTGGCTCCTTGCCCCCGTGTGGATGCCGATCGCGCCATGCCCCTGTCCCTGCCCCATATCCTGCCCGTCCTGATGCTGATCGCCTCGAACGTCTTCATGACGATCGCCTGGTACGGGCATCTCAAGTACAAGAGCGCGCCGCTGTTCGCGGTGATCTTCGCGAGCTGGACCATCGCGCTGGTGGAATACTGCCTGGCCGTGCCGGCCAATCGCTGGGGCCATGCGGTGTATTCCGCGGCGCAGCTGAAGACGATGCAGGAAGTGATCACGCTGGCGGTGTTCGTCGGCTTTTCGGCTCTTTATCTGAAGGAGCCGGTGACGGTGCGCCATCTCCTGGGATTCGCCCTCATCGCGGCAGGCGCCGCGGTCATCTTCATCAAGCGGTAGAGATGCTGGAAAAACGCTCCCTCACCCTCTCCGGCCATGCCACGAGCCTGGCGCTCGAGCCGGAATTCTGGGCCGTGCTCGACGCCGCGGCGGCCGGGGACCGGCGCTCGCTCGCCAGCCTCGTGCGCCGCATCGACGAGCAGCGCCTGAAGGCAGATCCCGCCCCGCCCCTGTCGAGCGCGTGCCGGGTGTGGGCGCTGAAACGGGTACAGGCTAGCGCGGACGCGCCTGCCAGCCGGCCAGAACGGTCTCCAGGTCCGGCGAGCCGGCATCGAACCTGACGGGAAGATCCTCACCGCAGGAAAATCGCGGCGCGATCCTGTCGGCGACCTCCCGGGCGAGTGCATTGGCCTCGGCCAGGGAAAGGGCGTCGACATAGGCGACCTGACAGGCGGTCACTTCGCCTTCGGGCCTCAAAGCCGTGACCACGAGCCAATTGCCGACAGTCTCGTTCTCGTAATCGCTGGCCAACCAGCGAAGGATCGTGGCGTAGGCCGCGCCGTCCGCGACGCGCCATTCGATCACCTCGCCGGGCCCGAGCAGCGGCCCGGTACGCGGCGGCGCCTCGGCGAACTGAGCCTCGTGCCCGCGGGTCCCGAAGGCGACGGCCGAGCCGTGATCGCCCCCGGCGAGCAGCACCGCCGTACCGTCATGTCCCGGACAGGCCGAGATCGCGACGGGAATATCCAGCGGCTCCTCGATCAGCAGGCAATCGTGGATGCGCGTATAGACGCTTTCGGCCGCTGCGCCCGGCTCCTGCAGGGCCCCTGAAAGGCTCGCAGCCGCAAGTGCGGCCGCGGCGCAGCCCGAATGTATCGTCATTGTCGCCCCCGCCTTCCCGGCCCTGCCCGAGCCAGTCTAGCAGGCTCGCCTGGGCTGTCACGCGCTCTCAGGCCGGTTCGAGATAGCCGCCATAGCACTGCCCGAACACGTAGTCCCAGCCGGTCACGTAGTCGGGGCGCGCCTCGCGTCCGCCGGGACGTCCCTCCCATCCGTCATGGACCAGGGTGACGCGGCAACCCTGCCCCTCGGCCTCGAAACGGACGCCGACGCGCGTCGCCTTTTCCGGAGGAAGGCCCGGATACCAAGAGAATTCGAGCCGCCGGCCGGGCTCGAAGACGGCGATCACGCCCCAGTCGAATTCCTCCCCGTCCGGCGCGGTCTCGTAGATCCGCCCGCCGGCGAACGGCTCGACCGTCACCGCACGCGGCGGCGCGCCCTTCGCCCCGGGCGAGACCGCCATGCGATGGACCGGCCACCAGTCGCCCATCTGCCGGGCGAACACGTCGAAGGCGCGCTCGGGGTTCGCCTTCACGCTCAGCGTCTTCACGATCGGCGCCAGCGCCGGATCAGTTCTCGTCGTCATCCTCAACGGCCTCCTTGTAGGCGGCGAGCGCCGCATCCCACATCGCGTCGAAATACTCGCGCAGCGCCGCCATGCCGGAGGGCTCGATCGCGTAGATGCGCGCCCGGCCCCGCCGCTCCACGCGCACCAGCCCGGCCTCGCGCAGCACCTTGAGGTGCTGGGAGACCGCCGGCCGGCTGACGGGAAGTCCCGCACCCAGGTCGCCGGCACGCCTCGGTCCCGCCCGCAGGCGCTCGAACACGGCGCGCCGGGTCGGATCGGCGAGGGCGATGAAGGCGGCGTCATGGCTCATGCCATCATTTAAGCTATGACTTACATATTTTGTCAAGCCGGCGGCCTTGACCCTCCCCTCGCGGCGTCGTTCAAGGGGAAAGATGAGCGAAACCAGCCCCTCCACCCCCAACGAAGTCAGCGGCGAGCCTGCGCCGGACGCATTGCGGCGCGCGGGCCGCTTCATCGCCAACAGCTTCCATGACGGGCGCACGCCGGCGCTGTGGCTGCTCGGAATCCTCGTCGGGATCGTCGCCGGCTACGGCGCGATCGGCCTGCGCCTGGCGATCCAGGGGGTGGAGTTCATCGCGCTCGCCGATCTCGCCCCGCACATCTCCACCGCGGCGGTCGAACTCGATCCGATGGCGATCATCCTCGCCCCCCTGGCCGGCGGCTGCATCGTCGGACTGCTGCTCTATGTCGGCGAGAAGGCGAAATGGCTGACCGAGACGCGCGCGCTCGGCATCGCCGACGTGATGGAGGCGCGCGCCGTGCGCGCCGGGAAGATGCAAGCCATGCCGGGCCTTCTGTCCAGCGTCATCTCCGCGGTTTCGCTCGGCTCGGGCGTGTCGGCGGGCCGCGAGGGCCCTGCCGTCCATCTCGGCGCCACGCTCGCCACCCTCCTTTGCCGCCCGCTCGGCCTGCCCGCGCGTGCGGCGCGCATCATGCTGGGATGCGGCGCGGCGGCGGCGGTGGCGGCGAGCTTCAACGCCCCGGTCGCCGGCGCGCTGTTCGCCTTCGAGGTCATTCTCGGCCACTACGCCCTGCGCTCGATCGCGCCGATCGCGGCTGCGAGCGTGACCGGCGCGGTGATCTCGCGCATCCACTTCGGCGCGACGCCCGCCTTCGCCATCCCCGAGATCGCCCCGGCCTCGATCCCCGACATGATCGCCGTGGTCCCGCTCGGCGTGCTCGCCGCCGGCGTGGCGATCCCCTTCGTGATCGGCACGGTGCGCGGCACGCGCCTCGTCGCGGACCAGGCCGGGCGGCTGAGCTGGCCGCTCTGGGCCCTGCCTCCGATCGGCGGGCTGGTGGTCGGGCTGATCGGCGCCTTCGTGCCGGAAATCCTCGGCGTCGGCTACGAGGCGACGGCCAAGGCGCTCGCCGGGGGCTATGGCGTCGGCCTCCTCGTCGGGCTGATCCTGGTGAAGATCGCGGCCACCGTGATCACCCTCTCCTTCCGCTTCGGGGGCGGCGTGTTCTCACCCTCGCTCTATCTCGGCGCCATGCTCGGCGCGGCCTATGGCGCTCTGGTGGTGGGCCTGCTCGGCGAGGACAGTTCCGGTGTCGCCTTCTTCGCCGTGGTGGGCATGGGCGCGGTCTCCGGCGCGGTGCTCGGCGCGCCGTTGTCCACCACGCTGATCGTGTTCGAGCTGACGGCGAGCTACGAGGCCTCGATCGCGCTCCTCGTCGCGGTCTCGCTCGCCACCGTGATCACCACGACGGTGACCAAGGGCAGCTTCTTCCACAAGCAGGTGGAGCGCCACGGCTATGACCTCACCAAGGGCAATGCCCGGGTCATCCTCCAGACCATCCGAGCGCGCGACATCATGACCCCGGTGGGCAAAAACGAGCGCCTCGGCGAGATGGACGAGCCCCATGTCTACGAGGACGACTATCTCGGCCGCGTCATGGGCTTCTTCTCGGCGGAAAAACTGGACGGCGCCCCGGTGCGCACCCGCTCGGGCGAGCAGCCGATCGTGGGCTATATCTCGAAGGCGGACGCACATGCCGCCTATGCGCGCGCGCTGCAGACCGCGCACGAGGAGGAGCATCGCTAGGAGCGCGCAGGATCACTGCCCGTCCATCTCCCGGACGAAGCCGTAAACAGCGTTCGATCGCTCCGGCCCGGCCTCGACATAGGCGGCCTTCGCCTGCGCCAGGCCGTCGCCCGCGAAACCCGCCACCGTCCGCTGCGAATCCGGCAGACGGTAGAGGGCCGCGCTGTTCTCACCGAATATCCTGGTCTTTAGCGCCCCCTGGCCCGAGCCCAGTGCCGGCAGGCTGAAGCGCTCCTGCAGGTCCTCGGCGACCTCGATTCGCCGGAACGCCTCGATCTGCCACTGCGGCGAGCCCCACCAGACCGAGTCGCTGCCCCAGAGCACCCTGTCCTCCCCGAGCCCCTTGACCAGGATCGCCATCAGCGCGGCGGCGAGGCGCGGCTCGGTAATCGCGCCCTGACCGAAGGACGTGCCCACGTCGGCATAGACGTTCGATACGCCGAAGCGGGCCGGGATGTCGGCGAGATCGGACACCCAGTTCATCCGGCCCGTCTCCTCGAAGCGCTGCTTGAAGGCGGGATCAAACAACACGACCGGCTGGAGCGCGGCGTGATAGATCACGAAGTTCAGCTGCTGCCAGTCGCGGGCGGCCTTGCCGACGTCGTCTACGATGGCGTGGCGCCAGAGATCGGGGATCACGTCGGCGTAATTGCCCGGAACCAGGCCCTTGTGGATGCACACCGTCGTGATGCCGGCCTGCGCGAACCGCTCAAAAGCGGGATAGACGAGGTCCTCGTCATCGAGCCGCCAGGGGTGCCTGGAGTGCGGCGTGAGCGGATCGCCGATCGTGTAGCCCTTCCACGACAGCGGCCGGTGAATCGCGATCGCCTCCTCGATCTGGTCCCGCCATCCCGGGGCTCCGGGATGGAAGGCACACTGCTTGAACAACCGCTGGCTCCCGGTCGCCGCATTGAAGCGGTCGACATCGGTGGAAATCTGGGCGTTGGAGAGAAATACCTTGGAGGGATCGTCCGAGGTCGCAGTGGTCACGATCCCCGCCGTGGTGTCGGAGTCAAAGAAGACCTCCTTGATGAAGTTCCCGAACTTGACGTCCTCGAAGGTGGGCGGGCGGGCATCGGCCGCAAGTGCACCCATCGCGCGCGCGGCATTGCGGAAGCCGAGGATGCCCGGCCAGGCGTAGTCGTCGTGGACGAAGTGCAGATGGCCGTCGAAGATGTACTGGTCCCGGTAGAGCAGCGCTCGCTCCGCGGCGGAGTCGGGGTCGGCGTACTCGTCCTGGGCGACGGCATAATTCGACCCGAAGACGGAGTTGAGCGCGGCGAAGGCCGCGGCCATCCCCAGCGATGAGCGCAGGAAGTCGCGCCGGCCGAGGCCGAGCTGCGGAGCGAAGATCTCGGCGAGGCGGCCGAGTTCGACCTGGACCGCAGCCTGCTGCCGGCTTTGGGGCGGTGGCGTGTACTCTCCGTTGGAGACGATCCGCGCCGGGATGGGCGAGTCGGCCTCCGTCGTCTCCGCCAGACGGGTACGGACCGTCTTGTCGAGCTTGACCCAGTCGTGACTCATGGCAGCCTCCTCGCCCATTGGTGAGCGTCAGATTACAAGGGGCGGCCGGGCTCGCCAGTTACATTCGCGAAAGACTCCCAATCACACCGGGCCCCCTGCCCAGCTCGCTCGGGTGTGCTAGTTTCGTTCCCGTTCCGAATCGAGAGAAAGAGGGCCCCTCGCCCCATGTCCCTGTCCATTTCCGAGCAGGCCCGGCCGACCCCGCCGGGTGGGCGCGCCCGCTATCTCGAAGGGCTCAATCCAGAGCAGCGCGCGGCGGTCGAGGCGACCGAGGGCCCGGTGCTGGTGCTCGCCGGCGCGGGTACGGGCAAGACGCGCGTTCTGACGACGCGCCTGGCGCACATCCTCGCCACCGGCCGCGCCCGGCCGTTCGAATTGCTGGCGGTGACCTTCACCAACAAGGCCGCGCGCGAGATGAAGCACCGCGTGGGCCAGCTGATCGGCGAGGCGGTCGAGGGCGTGCCCTGGCTCGGCACCTTCCACTCCGTCGCCGCGCAGATCCTGCGCCGCCACGCCGAGCTGGTGGAGCTGAAATCGAGCTTCACCATCCTGGACACCGACGACCAGCTGCGCCTCATCAAGCAGATCCTCCAGGCCGAGGGCATCGACGAGAAGCGCTGGACGCCGCGCCATTTCGGCTCGCTGCTGGACGGCTGGAAAAACAAGGGGCTGACCCCGGAACGGATCCCGGAAGAGGACAAGTGGGCCTTCGCCGACGGCAAGGCGCAGGACCTCTACCGCCTCTACCAGGAGCGCCTGCAGGTGCTGAACGCCTGCGATTTCGGCGACCTGCTCCTACACAACCTGACGATCTTCAAGCAGAACCCGGACGTGCTGAAGGACTATCACCGCCGGTTCAAATACCTGCTGGTGGACGAGTACCAGGACACCAATGTCGCGCAGTATCTCTGGCTGCGCCTCTTGGCCCAGGGTTCGAAGAACATCTGCTGTGTGGGCGATGACGACCAGTCCATCTATGGCTGGCGCGGGGCGGAGGTCGACAACATCCTGCGCTTCGAGACCGATTTTCCCGGCGCCACGGTGATCCGGCTCGAACGCAATTACCGCTCGACCGAGCACATTCTCGGCGCCGCGTCGGGCCTCATCGCCGCCAACAAGTCGCGCCTCGGCAAGACGCTGTGGACCGAGGACACCGGCGGGGACAGAGTTCAGGTGCGCGGCCTGTGGGACGGAGAGGCCGAGGCCCGCTTCGTCGCCGACGAGATCGAGTCCCATGTGCGCGCCGGCGGGTCGCATGCCGACATCGCGGTGCTGGTGCGCGCCTCCTGGCAGATGCGCGCCTTCGAGGACCGCTTCATCATGCTGGGCCTGCCTTACAAGGTGATCGGCGGCCCGCGCTTCTTCGAGCGCGCCGAGGTGCGCGACGCCCACGCCTACATGCGCCTGGTGCGCTCGCCGGAGGACGATCTCGCCTTCGAGCGGGTGGTCAACACCCCCAAGCGCGGCATCGGCGACACCTCGATCCAGAAGCTCGCCCAGGCTGCCCGCTCGGCGCGCGTGCCGATGGTGGAGGCGGCCCGGCTGATGGTCACCACCGACGAGATCCGCGGCAAGGCGAGGACGGGCCTGCAGCAATTCCTGCGCGATCTCGACCGCTGGCGCGAGCTGTCCGAAGAGATGCGCCACGACGAGCTCGCCGAGATCGTGCTCGACGAGAGCGGCTACACGGCCATGTGGCGCGAGGACAAGAGCCCGCAGGCGGCCGGACGCCTCGACAACCTGAAGGAGCTCGTCCGCTCCATGGGCGAGTTCGACACGCTGGAATCCTATCTCGAGCACGTCGCCCTCGTCACCGATCTCGACCGCGCCGAGGAGGGCGACGAGGTCTCGCTGATGACGCTGCACGCCGCCAAGGGGCTGGAATTCCCGCTGGTCTTCCTGCCCGGGTGGGAGGAGACGGTGTTCCCCTCCCAGCGCTCGCTCGACGAGGGCGGCACGGCGAGCCTGGAGGAAGAGCGGCGCCTGGCCTATGTCGGCATCACGCGGGCGCGCGAGCGCGCGGTGATCAGCTTCACCGCCAACCGGATGATCTTCGGACGCTGGCAGGCGGTGATCCCCTCCCGCTTCATCGACGAGCTTCCCCCCGCCCATGTCGAGGCGAAATCGGAGACCGGCTATTACGATGCCGGCCCCGGCTTCGAGGGCGTGTCGGAGCCGGCCGACGCCTTCCGCTCCACCTACGAGAGCCCGGGCTGGAAGCGCTTCCAGGCGGCCCAGGCCTCCGGGAGCCGGCGCGATCCGGGCGTCATCGAGGGCAAGGCCCAGCTCATCGAGAGCGGCGGCATGCACGGGCCGGGCGGCAAGTACCGCCCCGGCGACCGCGTCTTCCACCAGAAATTCGGCTACGGCACGGTCAGGCAGGCCGACGGCGCCAAGCTCACCGTCGCCTTCGACAAGGCCGGGACGAAGAAGGTCGTCGACAGCTTCGTGGGCGACGCGCCTTAGGGCCTGAAGCCGGCGGCGCGCACCAGGACAGTGCGGGAAACCGTAGCCGCCTCCAATCGCTTACCCCGAGAGGGCGTTGAGCCCCCTGCGCACCCGCGCGCTTGCCTCGTCGTCCCGCCCGCGCCACCTTGCGCCGCGACCGCTAGCGGGGAGGACCAGATGCAGGCTGCCGGAACAGAGAGCGAGGCCGCGATCGCGCGGCTGTTTCCCCGGCTGCACGAGCGGCCGGACCTCTATCTCTACGCCTTCGAGCCGATCACCGGGACGGCCGATCTCATCGTCATGGACGAGGCGGACTACGCCCGGGCGAGCTTTCTCAATCCGGGCATCCTGACCGCGCAGACGCTGGGTGCACGCGTTCCGCTGTTTCGCGTCATCGAGGCGGCCGAAGCCGCCCCGCGGACGCGGCCCGTGCACTTCATCTTCCACCAAGGCCATACCGGCTCGACCCTGCTCTCGCGCCTGCTGGACGCGACGGGCAGCACGCTCGGCCTGCGCGAGCCCTGGCCGCTGCTCACCCTTGCCGAGCATCACGATGTGCTGGACACGCCGGAGGCCGTGCTCTCGCCGGACGCCTATGCGCGCCTGCGCGACGCGCTGCTGGCACTCTGGTCGCGCAGCTTCCGGCCCGGGCAGACGGCCGTGGTCAAGGCGTCCAGCCATGGCGAGCGGATCGGGGCCGATCTCCTTGCCGCGGCGCCGGACGCGCGCGCCGTCACGCTGCATCTGCCGCCCGAGCCCTATCTCGCCACGACGCTCGCGCGGGCCAATGTGCATGCCGACCTCCTAGGCTTCGCGCGCGAGCGCATGCGCCGGCTGGTCGCGATGTTCGGCGAGGTGAGCGAGCCCCTGCACGCGCTGTCGACCGGCGAGCTTGCCGCGATGGCCTGGCTGGTGGAGCGGGCGAGCCAGCGCGCGATGCTCGACGGCGAGGCCCTCGCCGCCCGCGTGCTCGATCTCGATTTCGAGACCCTGCTCGCCGGTCCGGAGGAAACCCTCGCACGGGTCGCGGCCCATTTCGAGCTCGGCGCGGACGCGGCGGCGGTCCGGCGCGCCGTCACGGGCCCCGTCATGAGCCGCTATTCCAAGGCGCCGGGCCAGAGCTACTCGGCCCGGGTGCGCGCCGAGCGCCTCGATGCCGCGCGCGCCGCGCACGGGACCGAGATCGCGCGAGGCCTGTCCTGGCTGGAGCGCATGGGCGAGAAAGCGCCCCTCGCCGGGCGCATCGCGTCTGCATTCTTCTGATCGCGACGGCCTGCCCGCCTTGTTGGACCGGACCCGCGATATCATCTAAACAGTCTGGATAGGCTTGGTATTGTCAGGGGAGAGCGCTCATGGCGCCGCACTGGACCGGTTTGCTGATCGTGGCGATCCTGCTGCTCCTGCTGTTCGGCGGGCGCGGCAAGATTTCCTCCCTCATGGGCGATTTCGCCAAGGGCATCACGGCCTTCCGCAAGGGGCTGAAGGACGAGGACGCCGACAAGGAGAAGTCCGCCGAGGAGTCCGGCCGCCTGTCGCGCGATAGCGCCACCGGCGAGAGCGAGCGCACGAGCAAGGCCGCCGGCGAGCGCACGGGCTCGAACTCCTGATCGCCGTCCCGCCTCAGTAAGGAGCGGCCATGAATCCGGGCATCGGCATTCCCGAGCTCATCATCATCGCCATCCTCGCCCTCGTCGTCGTGGGGCCGAAGGAGCTGCCGCTGATGATGCGCAAGCTCGGCCGCTTCGTCGGCCAGGCCCGGGCGATGGCGCGCGACTTCCAGCGCAGTTTCGACGAACTCGGCCGCGAGGCGGAGATGGAGGAGCTCAAGCGCGAGATCCAGGCGCTGAAGAGCGCCAATCCGGTCGGCGACGTGACGCGCGAGATCAAGGCCGCCGAAGCCGAGCTGCGCGACCTCTCCCATGACCGCCCGCATCCGCGCGCCGGCACGCTGTCGGATGCCGACCGCAAGATCATCGAGGCCAAGCAGCGCGCCGCGAAGGAGGCCACCGCCAAGGCCGAGGCCGGCGACCGGGAAGAGCGCGCCGTGGCCGAGGAGACCGCGCGCATGCTGCCGCGCGAGACCGAAGACAGCCGCGCGAAATCCTCATGAGCGAAACGACCGAAGACGAGATCGAGGCGAGCCGCGCGCCGCTGATGGACCACCTCATCGAGCTGCGCGGCCGGCTGATCGTGGCGCTGATCGCGATCGCGCTCGGCTTCGCGGTCTGCTTCGTCTTCGCCGAGACGATCTACAACATCCTGCTGGTGCCCTTCGAGGACGCCTCGCGGCGGCTGCGCGGGGACGATCTGGAACTCCAGCTCATCTTCACCGCGCCGCTCGAATTCTTCTTCGTGAAGCTGAAGCTCGCCCTGTTCGGCGCGATCATCGTGGCCTTCCCGGTCATCGCCTACCAGGTCTGGGCCTTCGTGCGTCCGGGCCTGTACAAGAACGAACGCCTCGCCTTCGCGCCCTTCCTCATCGCCTCCCCGGTCCTGTTCGCGGCCGGCATGGCGTTCGTCTATTACGTCATCCTGCCCTTCATCATGGGCTTCGCGCTCGGCCAGGAACAGCCGGGCGGCGACGGGCGCGCGCAGATCCAGCTGCTCACCCGCGTGAGCGAGTATCTCAATCTCGTCACCACGCTGATCCTCGCCTTCGGGGTGAGCTTCCAGCTGCCCGTCCTGCTCTCCCTGCTCGGCAAGGTGGGCATCCTCACCTCGAAGCAGCTCGTGTCCTGGTGGCGCTTCGCGGTCGTCGGCATCGCGGCGTTTGCCGCCTTCGTCACCCCGCCCGACCCGATCAGCCAGCTCTTCCTCGGCGCGGCGATGCTGGGCCTGTACGGGCTCTCCATCGTCGCGGTGAAGCTCGTCGAGCCCAGGGATCGCGAGGACGGCGAGGCCTGATCCTCAAAGCCCGCAGGTCGGATCGCCCCCGCACACCGCCGAGACGATCGCGAGATAGGCGAGCACCGCGACCGCCCAGACGACCGGCGGGAAGAAGGCCAGGCGCACCCCTGCCCCCGGCCGGCCCGCGATGAAGACCAGCCAGCCCAAAACGAGTGCGCCGGCCGCGATCCACGGACCCGCGGTATAGGCGTAGAGGATCGCCTCGATCACGCGCGGGTCGCCCCCGGTTGCGCCCGGCCCGGCGAAGCTCATAACGAACGGCACCTGCAGCCCGAAGGCGAAGACGCCTACCAGCACAGCGGCCGCGCTTGCCAGCACCATGGAGAATACCGTTAGAAGGGTGTAGCGCCGTTCCTGCCTGATCTCAGCCATTACCGGATCTCCCTGTCATGAGCCTCACCGTCACCTCGTGGAACGTCAACTCGATCAAGGCCCGCCTGCCCAACGTGCTGGAGTGGCTGAAGGAGAACAAGCCCGATGTGGCCTGCCTCCAGGAATTAAAGTGCCAGGACGAGAACGTCCCGCGCATGGAACTCGAAGATTTGGGCTATAACGTGGAGACGGTGGGCCAGAAGTCCTACAATGGCGTCGCGCTGCTCTCGCGCTTCGCCATCGAGGAGGTCGCGCTGCGCGCCCTGCCCGCGCTCGACGGCCTCGGCGAGGACGACGATCAGGCGCGATACATCGAGGCGGTGGTGGCCGCCGGGACGGGGCCGGTGCGCGTGGCCTGCCTCTACGCGCCCAACGGCAATCCGGCGCCGGGACCGAAGTTCGACTACAAGCTCGCCTGGCTGAAGCGCCTGAACGCGCACGCCGCGAAGCTCCTGAAGCTCGAGGAGCCCGTGATCCTGGCCGGCGACTACAACGTCATCCCGCGCGATGTGGACGTGCACGAGCCGGAGAAGTGGAAGGAGGACGCGCTCTTCCTGCCAGAAAGCCGCGACGCGCTCTACGCGATCCGCTGGCTCGGCTATGCCGATGCGTTCGAACAGGCCGACGGACGCGCCCACCAGTACACGTTCTGGGACTATCAGGGCGGGGCCTGGGCGCGCGGTCACGGCATCCGCATCGACCACCTGCTCCTGAGCCCGAAGGCGGCCGACGCGCTCGAAGGCGTGGAGATCGACAAGGCCGCCCGCGGCAAGGAGAAGGCCTCCGACCACGCCCCGATCACGGCGACGTTCGAGCTGTGACAGGGACCGGACGCCTCACTCTCGTCAGCTATCTGGTTCGCGACTATGACGAGGCGATCGCATGGTTCACCGGGAAGCTCGGCTTCGTGCTTCTCGAGGATGAGGTCCGTTCGCCGACGAAGCGCTGGGTCCGCATCGGTCCGCCGGGCGGCGGCGCCCAGCTCCTGCTCGCCCGCGCCTCGGGTCCCGGGCAGGAGGTCCAGATCGGAAGAGCCGCCGGGGGCCGTGTTGCCTTCTTCCTGGAAACACAAGACTTTCACGGCGACCATGCGCGCATGACGTCCGAAGGCGTGCGCTTCCTGGAAGCGCCGCGCCATGAGAGTTACGGCTGGGTCGCCGTCTTCGAGGACCTGTACGCCAATCGCTGGGATCTGCTTGAAGCGCGCGCATGATCCTCGCGGCTTCGTGTCAAGAGGGGCGCTCGTCCAGCTTCGCCGGTTCCAGTACGGTCGCGATGATCGCGTCGATCTCGGCGATTTCAGCGTGCAGGGTATCCACGCGGGCCCGGTCGGCCAGGGGCGAGAACATCGAGCCCGGCTCGAAGCGGTCGCCGGTCTCCGCCGCGATCAGGAGTTCGCCCTCGCCATCGCCCGCTCCCAGCGCCTCGTCGAACACGCAGCGGATCTTCTTGCCCTGGAGCGTCGCCTCCAGCTTCAGGAGGCGCTCCATGAAGCTAGGCGTGAGCAGGTAGCGGCTCATCACCTGGTCGGTGGCATAGACCTCGAAATACCTCTCGAAGTCCGGATCGACGAGGCCGACGCGCTCCAGGCCGCGGCCTGAGAAGGTCTTCTTCGTCCAGCCCTCGAGCGCGTTGAATATCCCCTTGTCGCGCGTCACCAGCGTCACCCCCTCGATGGTGCGGGGGAAGGCGATGCGGATCAGGACGCCGCGAAACACCGTGACGTAATAGGTCCGGTTCTTCGAGCGCCGCTTCTGCTTCAGGTGCGCCTCGTAGAGTTCGAAGCGCGCGCCGTGCGCGTGTCCGGCGAAATGGTCCTCGAAGCTGCGCCGGTCGCAAGCGGGAACGAGCCCGTGCTCGCGGAAGCTGTCGAAGCGCGCCGGCGAGGCCGGTTCCGGCGCGTAGCTCAGCCCGAAGGCGGCCGCCAGGCGGGTGTTGAGGCCGTGCTTGATCTCCCTGTGGAGCGCGCGCAGCGGCGCGGAACCCCACCCCATGGCGAGGAGGGCGCCGGCGATCGCGGCGATGGCCACGACCGCATCCGGCATGGCCAGAAGCGCCAGCCCCCCGCCGAGCGCGACCGCCGCGACGAGCGCGACGACCGCGCCGAGGACGAATCGGCGCACCGCCGCCTTGCGGCGCGCCTCGCGCTCCTCGAGCCAGGGCTCAAGCGCGTGATAGGCTTCATCGGGCGAGCGCATTGCCGTCCCCCCGGACGCAAGAACGGGCGCCACGATAGCGGGCGCCCGTTCGGGTAAGCAAATCGGCCTGGACGGTCTAGCGGCGGCGGCGGGCGACGCGCTCGATCTCGGCCTCGACCTTCTCCTCGACGATCGCGGGCAGGTTCTCGTCGAGCCACTGCTTGAGCATCGGACGCAGAAGCTCGCGCACGATGCCTTCCAGCGTCAGGCCCTGGTCGGAGGAGACCTTCAGCGCGCCGGACAGCGCGGCGAACGCGCTGGAGGCGGCGGAGGCCTGGACCTCTCCGAGCAGTTCCTCTTCCTCGGCCGGGGCGGACGCGGCGGGCTTCGCCTGCGGGCGCGGGGCGGGTTCGGGCTCGGGCTCGGGCTCTTCCTCGGGCTCGGCCTGCATTTCCTCCTCCTCGCGGTCGACGATCATGAGGTCGTCGGCGATGGAGATCGGATCGGTGCCGGCCGTCTCGTCCTCGACCCGGTCGGTGAGTTCGAGCACGTCGTCCTCTGCGGGCTCCGATTCGTCCTCGGCGAACTCGGGCTCGGCGTCGAACTCGACCTCGTCTTCGGACTCGGGTTCGGGCTCCTCGACGGGCTCCGGCGCGGCCTCGGCCTCTGCGGGCTTCGCCTCGTCTTCATCTTCGTTGATGATCCTGCGGATGGAGGCGAGAATCTCCTCCATCGTCGGTTCTTGTTCGGCGTTGGCCATGGAAGTCGCGTCCTTCGTCCGTCGCTCAAGAGGGGGTACCGGCACCCTCGAAACTATGCGCGCAGCAAGGGGTGTGTCCAGCACGCCATACCCATCGCAGGGAAGGCTAGTTCCAGGGCGTTAAATCCAGGTTAGGAACCCGGCCCCGCTCGGGAGTGCCGGGTGCATAGGGTTCGACCGGCAGGCCAAGCCGTTCGACGTCCAAAACCCCCATGGCCTGCAACAGGTTATAGCTCGCCACGAAGAGGTCGCGCTCGGCCCGCACGAGTTCCAGACGCGAGTTCAGGAGTTCCTGCTCGGCGTTGAGCACGTCGAGCGTCGTGCGAAGCCCGACGAAGGCCTCCTGCTCCACGCCCTCGAAGGCGATCTCGTTGGCGCGCACCGCCTCGCGGCTTGATTCGATCACGGCACGGGCGGCGAGCAGGTTGTTCCAGGTTGTGGTGATGCCTTCCACGACCTGGCGGCGGGCTTCGACGACCCGCAGGCGGGCCTGGTCCTCGGCCGCGAGGGCCTCGCGCACGCGGCTCGCGTTCAGACCGCCGGTGAAGAGCGGCACCGAGACCTGGGCGCGCACCGTCGCGGTACCATCGACATCGCCGCTGAAATCCGAGCGCCGGCTGTCGGAGGCCGTGGCCGACAGCGAGACCTCGGGCAGGCGGCTGCCGCGTGCGACCTGGACCTGCTCGGCGGCGGCGATCTCGGCATATTGCGCGGCGAGCAGCTGGGGGTTGGCCGCGAGGGCGATCTCGGCCGCATCGGCGAGGGTCTGGGGCAATTCGGGCAGGCCGCCGGGCGCGACCAGCGTCTGCGGCGCGATGCCCACCACGCGCTCGTAATTGGCGCGCGAGGCGGCCAGCTGGGCCTGGGCGGCGGAGAGCTGGGCCTGGGCACCCGACAGGCGCGCCTCGGCCTGGGCCACGTCGGTGCGGGTGATCTCGCCGACCTCGAAGCGGTCGCGCGCCGCGTCGAGCTGGCGGGCGAGCACCTCGACATTGTTGCGCCGGATCGCGACGATCTCCTGGTCGCGGATCACCGTGGTGTGCGCGGTCACCGCATCGACGAGTATGTCCTGCTCTGTGGCGCGCAACTGCATGCGCCCGGCCTCGATGCGGGCGAGCGCGGCGTCGACGGCCCCCGACGTGCGCCCGCCGCGATAAAGCGCCTGGCTGGCATTGACCTGGTAGCCGGCCGTGCCGTCCTGGTTCTGGAAGAACGGATTGGTCCCGCCGCCCCAGCGCTCGGTCTCCGACACCGAGGCCGACGCCGACAGGCTCGGCAGCGCCGCGGAGCGGGCCTGGTAATACCCTTCGTCGGTCTGGCGCAGCTGGGCGCGCTCTGCCGCCAGGACGGGGTTGGACTGATAGGCGGCCGCGAGGCTTTCCTCCAGCGTCTGGGCCGCGGCCGGGGCGGAAACGGTCAGCGAGATCATCGCCGCCGCGCACAGGAGAACCCTCTTCATCAGCATCCCTCGTCGTTCGCGCTCCGCTCTCCTATAGCCCGCCGCGTTCAGAAAGTGAACAGCGTTTACTCGCCGAAGGCCAGCCGGGTTCAGAAGACGAAGTCGCGCTCCTTCTCGAAGCCCGGGACGAGCGTCGGCGTTCCGTCGAACACCACGCGCTCCCCGATCGCGCTGCCCTGGCCCTTGGTGAACACCGTGGCACGGCCCACCGGTCCGTTGCGCACGAAGGTAACGAGCCGGCCGCCTTCGGCGAGCTGGTCGAACAGCGCCTGCGGCACCTCGTCGACCGCGCCGGCGATCACGATCACGTCGAACGGACCCTGGTCGGGCACGCCGGCGCGCGGATCGCCTTCCAGCACCACGGCATTGTCGGCGCGGACCTCGTTCAGGCGCTCGCTCGCACGCGCCACCATCTCCGCGTCGGCATCGATGCCGACCACCGTCTCGGCGAGACGGGCCAGCAGGGCGGTCGTGTACCCCCGGCCGCAGGCGATATCGAGCACCAGGTCGGTGGACTTGATGTCGGCGGCCTGGACGAGCTTGGCGAGATCGCGCGGGCACAGCAGGAAGCGGCCCTCGCCGATCTCGACCTCGGCATCGCCATAGGCCTTGGCCTGCTTGGAGCGCGGGACGAACTTCTCGCGCGGAAGCTCGGCCATCGCGTCCTGGATGCGGTAGTCCGTGACGTCGTTGATGCGGACCTGGCTGTTGACCATGGCACGGCGGGCTTGGGCGAAATCGGTCATGGGATTCTTTTTCCGAACTCCGGGGGCAAGTCGCAGCGGCTTATATCGTCTGAAACGTCAGGCTGACAACGCAGCCGTCGAAAGGAACGCAGCGTCACTGAGCCGCGCGCGTTGCAGGGGGAGAAGGCCTTGGCTATATCTTCCCCTCCTGCGTGAGGCGCCATGGCGGAGTGGTGACGCAGCGGACTGCAAATCCGTGTACCCCGGTTCGATTCCGGGTGGCGCCTCCAAATCTCCTTTCTCTTCCTGGTCCTTTGTGCCGCGCTGGCGCAGCCATTCCGGTGATCGGGCCGCTAAACTAATTTTCATTTGATTACCTAGCGCGCTCTCGGCCAAATGCCACCCTTTCCGCAGGGTGGGACGGTACCATGAAAAATCTCGCAAGTGCCGTGCTGGCCGGCGCGCTCGCCTGCACGCCCCTGGCCAATGCCGACGACAGCTCGCCTTCCCAGGGAGTGCTCACGGCCGACAGCGAGGTCTGGATCGCCACGGTCCGGCAGACCGTGGACACCATCCGCAGCCGGCATCCCGATCCCTTTTCGAAGGTCGGGGAGCTCACTTTCATGCGCGCCGCCGATCGCCTTCTTCACGACATTCCCCGGCTTTCGCCCGAAGAGCGCGCAGTGCGTCTCATGCAGCTCGTCGCGATGCTCGCGGACGGGCATACCCGTCTCGAGCTGATCGATCCGGCCTACGCGCGATGGTATCCGATCCGCATCCGCGAATACGCCGACGGGTATTTCATCACCTCTGCGCACGAAAGCGTCGCCGAGCTCGCGGGAGCGGAGGTCCTCGAGATTGGCGACCGCCCTGCGGGCGAGGTGATCGACCTCGCCCGCTCGCTCATGGGCGCGGACAACGCGATGGACGAAACCGAGCGCATGTACGCGGTGCACAATGCCTTTCTGATGGAAGGCCTTGGCGTAGCCGTGCCGGGTGAAGCCCTGAGGTTCCGGCTCCGGCTGCGCGGAGGGCGGGTGGTCGATCGCGCGCTCGAGCCGCATGCGGGCGAGGCGCGATACGGCGAAGGCGCGCCGGTCTTCGACTGGCACTATTATGCCGAGGTTTACGGCCTGCCGATCGGGTCGCACGAGGACTGGGTCGCGGCTTTCGGGACCACCCCGTCAGAAGCGTTCTTAACGGCGGACGAAACCCGTCCGCCATTCTGGGGTCATCGGGCTCGCTACTATCGTCGCTACATACCCGAACACGACACGCTCTACTTGCAACTCAACCAGACCGACGACACCACTTTCGTGGCGTATATCCGCGAGGCACTCGAGATCGCGGATCGGGAGCGACCGGCCCATTTCGTCATCGACATGCGAAACAATTTCGGCGGCGATGGAAGCATCGCCGGAGAAATGATCCGCGAGTTCATCCGCCGCGGCCCCGAAACGCCCTGGGAAAACCTGTACGTCGTTACCGGGCCCAAGACGTTCAGCGCCGCGATGGCGATCCTCGCTCAGTTCGCCGAGCACACGGACGCGAGCTTCATTGGCGAACCCGCCGGCGCCGCCTGGAATTCCTACGGAGACGCCGAGGCTCATCCCCTGCCCGGGATCGGAGCCTCGCTCAGCGTTTCCGAGGTGCGCCACCAGCTGTCACGGTCGAACGACCGCAGCGCCTTCACGCCGGTCGACGTTCCGGCAGTCTGGCGGTTCTCCGATTACCTCGCAGGGCGTGACCCGGCGCTCGACCCGATCCTGGAAGGCCGGGACATGCGGTCCATCGCGAACATTGCTCTCGAGGAAGGCGGCGAGGCCGCGCGGCGGGCCTATCTTGCCCGCCTGGATGAGGCGCGCTCGCTAGACTGGTGGGCCCCGCCGGAGGAGATCGTGTTGAGGCGCGTGTGCGACCGCCTGCTCCGCCAGGAGCGGTTCGCCGATGCGGTCGAGACATGCCGCCTGAACTCCGAGATTCACCCGTACATCTGGAACACCTGGTACAATCTCGGTCTCACGCTGCGGGCCTCCGGCATGGAGCAGGAGGGCCTGAGCGCGCTTCGCTGCGTCGTCGAGCTCGCGCCCACCAACTGGAATGTGCCTGCAATATTGAACCTGTACGATCGCGTCGGGGTGCACAGAGCCGATCTCGAGCTGCCTGCGGGGTGCCCGGCGCGATAACGGGCGCGGCGCTCAGGTCGCCCGCGCGTGGGGATGATCCTCCACGCCGGCCCTGACCAGCTCGTCCTTCAGCCGCCCGGTGAGGAACAGGAAGAACATGCGGTAATCGCTGATCAGCGACCACCAGGGGTGGGTGAAGGTCGCCGGCCTGTTGCGCTCCACGAAGGCGTGAGCGACCCAGGCGAAGAAATACCCCGCGACCGGCACCAGGAGGAGCCCCCACCAGGTCTGGGTCAGCAGCGCCCAGACCAGCACGACCGGGGCCGCCGTCGATCCGACGAAATGCCAGGTTCGCGTCGCCGGCACGGCGTGTTCGCGCAGGTAGAAGGGCCAGAATTCGGAATAGGTCTGGCAGCGATTCGAGGCCATGGTCTCCTCCCGGCTGGAGCGGTTTTTTCGCGTCGTCATGGTGAATCCTAACACGTTTCCACCGGGTCCGCGAAAGCGCCTGTGGCTTAAGCATGCGGGAAGACTCCTCACCGGTTTCTGCCCGCGCCGCGTTAAGATTAGGACGTTGTTAACCGATGATTCGTTAAACAGATACTCGTCTTCCCCGGAAGACACCCCACCATCCACCCATGCCTTTTCGGGAGCCGTTCGCGGCTCCCGTTTTTTATGGGCGCACACTTGCACTGCCATTCGCGCCCGGCGGGGGTGAAGAGCCGTCTTGCCCCGCCGGACCGGCATTGCTAAAGACCGCCTCCTCCACTAGATGAGAGTGGTCATTCCCCGGTAGCTCAGTTGGTAGAGCAGGTGACTGTTAATCACCGGGTCGGCGGTTCGAGCCCGTCCCGGGGAGCCACTTTCTCTCGCAATATTTCCCTTCGAAGCGCGACGCAAATCCGGCTAGCCTCGCCTCATGGCGAAGCTCGATCGCATCGTGTCCTACGAGGATTACCGCCGCGCGGCACGCGCGCGCCTGCCGCGCATCCTGTTCGACTATATCGACGGCGGCTCCTATGACGAGGTGACGCTGGCGCGCAACACCGCCGCCTTCCGCGCCGCCGAGCTCGTCCAGCGCGTCATGGTCGACGTCTCCGGTATCGACAGCGCCATCACCCCGTTCGGCGAGACTCTGTCGATGCCGCTGGTCCTCGCCCCGGTCGGCTTTGCCGGCATGTATGCGCGCCGCGGCGAGGTGCAGGCCGCACGCGCCGCCGCACGCGCCAGCATCCCCTTCTGCCTGTCCACCGTCGGCATCTGTTCCATTGACGAGGTCGCGCGCGGCGCCGGGACGCCGCCCTGGTTCCAGCTCTACATGATCCGCGACCGGGCCTGGTGCGCCGAGATGCTGGCCCGCGCCCGCGAGGCGGGATGCAGGGTCCTCGTCCTCACCGCCGACCTGCAGGCGCCCGGAGCGCGCTATCGCGACGTGCGCTCGGGCATGATGCGGACGCTCGGCCCGGCCGAGCACCTCGCCCGGCTCGGCGAGGGCGTGCGCAAGGCGGGCTGGAGCCTCGACGTATTCGCCCGCGGCCGGCCGCACAGCTTCGGCAATCTCGACGGCGTGCTGGCGCGCGGGACGAGCTTTCCCGAGGCCTGGCGCTTCATCGCGGAGAATTTCGACCCGTCCCTGAACTGGGACGATCTCGCCTTCGTGCGCGAGCACTGGAAAGGCCCGATCGTCCTGAAGGGGGTGATGACGCGCGAGGATGCCCGTCTCGCCGTAGAGCACGAGCTCGACGCGATCGTCGTGTCCAACCATGGCGGGCGCCAGCTCGACGGCGCGCCGGCGACCCTCTCGGTGCTGCCCGGCATCGCCGAGGCGGTGGACGGCCGGCTCGAGGTGCTCGTCGATGGCGGGGTCCGCTCGGGCCTCGACGTGCTCAAGGCGGTCCGGCACGGCGCGCGCGCCTGCCTCATCGGCCGGCCCTGGGCCTTCGCGCTCGCCGCAGCAGGCGAGGCGGGCGTGGCGAAGATGCTGGAGACCTGGCGGGCCGAGCTGAAGACGGCGCAGGTGCTGTCCGCGGCGACGCGCCTGCAGCCGGGCGGCTAGCCGTCCTCCCGCGCCTCGCGCTCGGCGGGCAGCTCGTCGCCCTCGATCACCTCGTGCAGGCTTCGCGGGCGCAGGCGCTGCTCGCCGTCCCCGTCGATGCAGGTCCAGTCCATCACGCCGGTGGGGCCATGCCGGCCGCCCGGCGCGCAGGCGACGTCGAGCGCGTTCGACGGCGGCGGTTCGCCATGGCCGCAGGCGGCGAGCGCGGGCAGGACGAGCAGGCCTGCAAAGAGCGCTTTCATGATCCCTCCTCCAGAACCTCGCCATGGCGGAAGCAGGTGACGAGATGGTCGTTCACCATACCCACCGCCTGCATGAAAGCATAGACGATCACGGGCCCGCAGAACTTGAAGCCGAGCGATTTGAGTTCCCTGCTCATCGCCTCGCTGACCGGCGTGCTGGCCGGCACCTCCTTCATCGCGCCATGGCGGTTCACGACCGGCCTGCCGTCGACGAAGTCCCACAGGCGCTGCGAGAACGGGCGGGCGCTCTGCTGGATGTCGCACCAGACCTGCGCCCCCCTGATCGCCGCCTCGATCTTGGCGCGCGAGCGCACGATGCCGGGATCGCCGAGCAGGCGGGCGATGTCGGCCTCGCCGTAGCGGGCGATCTTCTCAGGGTCGAACCCGTCGAAGGCGGCGCGGAAATTCTCGCGCTTCCTCAGGATGGTGATCCAGGCGAGCCCGGCCTGGAAGCCGTCCAGAACGAGCTTCTCGTAGAGCGCCCGGTCGTCGTACTCGGGCACGCCCCATTCGGTGTCGTGATAGTGCACGTAAAGCGGGTCGGTACCCGGCCAGGGACAGCGCTGGATCATGGAAGGCTCCCGTTGCTGCGACATCGCTAGATCAAAACGGGAACGAAGGGAAGTGGTACGAGACTAGATCGTCTCCAGGTCCTCCAGCACCTCCAGCCGGACCCCGTCGGCATGGGGCAGGTTGTTCTCCTCCAGCCCCGCCTTCAGGCGGTCGATGCGCACCCGCGCCAGGGCTCGGCCGGCCCGGGCCGAGCTGATCTCGCCGACCGGCGTCTCCCCGACGCTCACGGGCGTTCCCGGCTCCAGGACCATGTCCGCGGCAAGGCGGATCGTGCGCTTTCTCACCCCGCCCTTGCGGTGCATGCGGCTTGCCACCTCCTGGCCGACGAAACAGCCCTTGCGGTAGTTGATCGCGCCGACGAGATCGTGATTGACGTCGGTGGAGAAGACCTCCGCCGGCCCGTAATCCTTGCCGCATTCGGGCAGGCCCGCCGCGATGCGCGCCGCGTCGTAGGCCTCCCGGTCCACCGGCCCGCCCGCGTTGACGATGGCGCGACGGCCCATCGCCGCATGCCTGGGATCGGGCGCGATGGCGTGCGCGACGGCGGCGAGATCCTGCTCTTGCTCATCCCCGCGCGCCTGGGCGACGGCGAGGTCGGCGCGCAGGCCGATCCCGGCCCTGGCGCGCAGCTTGTAGAGCTTGAAGCGCTTCAGCAGGTCCTCGGCCTGAGCGCCGGGAATGTCGACGAAGAGGCCGCCCTGCCCGTTGTCGAACAGGATCAGGTCGGCGATCACCTTGCCTTGCGGGGTCAGGAGCGCGGAGGCGAGCGCCTTGCCCGGCTCGACGCCCTGCGGGCCCTGCGTGATCACGCGCTGCAGGAAGTCCTTCGCCTCCTCGCCGGTGATCTCGATCACGGCGCGTTCGGGCAGGCTGGTGAGAAATCCGGCTTCGCTCATGGTCTCCTGGTCCTCCGGCTTCCTGCCTACATGTCCCTCGCCAGAGGCTCTGGCAAGTTGGCGGGCGTTGGGCTAAGCCCCCGCTCCAGTCATGACACGCATCCTGTTCATAAGCTCAACGCGCATCGGCGACGCGGTGTTGTCCTCCGGGCTGCTCGATCACCTGATCGGGACCCATCCCGGCGCCCGCGTGACCGTCGCGTGCGGGCCGCTCGCCGCCCCGCTCTTCCGCGCCGTGCCGCAAGTGGAGGCCGTCATCGTCATGGCCAAGCGCAAGGGCGGCGGGCACTGGATCGATCTGTGGCGGCGTACCGTCACGACGCGATGGGACCTGGTGATCGATCTTCGCGGCTCGGCGACGAGCTGGTTCCTGCTGGCCAGGCAACGCCATGTGAAGCGCAAGGGCCTGGTGAACGGGCATGCGCCGCGCCACAAGGTGGAGGAGGCCGGTGACGTGCTCGCCCTCTCCCCGCCTCCCGCCCCCCGCCTCTGGCTGTCGCAGGAGGCGAAGGCGAAGGCCGCGTCCCTGCTGCCGGACGGTCCTGTCCTCGCGATCGCACCGGCGGCCGCCGCGCCGTTCAAGGAATGGCCGCGCGAGCGGTTCGCGGCGCTCGCCCGGGCGCTGACCGGCGAAGGCGGCGCCCTCGAAGGCGCGGTCGTTGCCGTGTTCGGCGGGCCGGGCGACGAGGCGGCAGCGAAGGCGGCGGTCGACGGCATCGATGCCGACCGCGTCATCGACCTCACCGGCAGGCTCGCCATCGACGAGGCGGCGGCCTGCCTCGCCCGCGCATCGGTCTTCGTCGGCAACGATTCGGGGCTGATGCATCTCGCCGCCGCGGCGGGCACGCCGACGCTCGGCCTGTTCGGCCCGACCGACGAGCGCCTCTACGGCCCCTGGGGCGAGAAGACCCGAGCCATCCGCGCCGGCGGCCCCGCCGAGGAACGCGAGCGCGGCAAGCTGAGATTTGCCCAACAGAGCCTCATGGGCGAGCTCGCACTCGAACCCGTCCTGACCGCCGCCGAAAGCCTCATCGCCCGGTACGTCCGCTGAAGGCCGGCCTCCGATCCGGCACCGGACGAGGGCTGGAACTGCCTAGAAGCTCGCCTGCACGCGAAACGCCCAGCTCGATCCGTCGCTGCGACCGGTGCCGTCGTGAAACTCCTCCGTGCGGTTCACCATGACGCGGACATTGTCCGCCGGCGTCCACGTCACACCCGCAGTCACTGCCGTGGTCCGGCCCGCTGCGAACTCGGAGAAGTCCAGCTGGTCGGCCCGAAGGCTGAGTTCCACGGCACCCGGGCCGCCCTCGGACACGGGCCGGGCCGGGCTGATGGCCTGAAACGCCCCGTATCCGGGGGAATAGGGCCGGGTCTCTCCGGTCAGGGCGAGCGAGGCCTGGACGTAACCGCCCGAAAGCACGCCGTCGCCAGCCGGCGTCTCGACATCGAGACGGGCATACTCCGCCGATACGAAGAGCGGGCCGCGTGAGAGCGCGGCCTCCAGGCCGGCAAGGTGCGAACGCTCCGCCTCCGGCCCCTTGAGCACGTCGAGCTTCACATAGTGCGACTTGCCGGCAAGGACCGTGCCCGGGGTACCGCCGAACACGGCGCCATGGCCGTCATAATCGAGCGTACGGGCGTAGGCTCCGAAGTGGACGGTCAGGTCCGAACGGATCGGTGTCGCCGTGAGGCGGGCCGAAAACGCCGTCTGGCCCACCCCGAAGCCGGACTCGGGCTCGTCGTCGAGGGAACCGCTCGTCACCGCACCCGACAGGCTCAGGAAATCGTTGCTGTAGCGAACCGCAACACCCAGCCTGCGGCCGATCCCGAACGCCTTCGTGAATCGCGCCGTCTCGAGGAAGAGCGTGTCGCCGGGCGGCGTCAGCTTGTCGAGCGAGGCCGGTTCCTTGAACTGGCCGATCTCGAAGGTGAAATCGCCCGAGGCATGGCTCAGTGCAGCGTCTTGCCATTGTCCATCGCCGCTGAAATCGTAGGCGAGCCTGCCCTTGATGGCGCGCGTCTCGAATTTCAGGCCAATTTCCGCAAGCGTGACGTCGCGGGCACTGTCTTCGCCCCCCGGCCGCGCAGACCCGTCGAACCAGGCGGAATCGGCGAACACCAGCATGTAGGGGGTCACACCCTTCTTCTCCTCGCCGGCCTGGGCGCTCGGAGTGACCGTGGCTGCCCCGCCGGCCGCGAGGAGGATCAGACGGATGTCCATTTGTCCGTGCCTCCGCTCACGCGGCCCGGACGGTGGCGAGGAATTCGCGCACGCCGGCCTGCAGGGTATCGGAATGGGCTTTCAAGCGCTCGGCGGCCTCGCCGACGGTTTCCGCGACGTTGGCGGAGCGGGAGACCGAGGTCTTGACCTCGTCGATGTCCGCCGAAACCGTGCGGGCCCCCATGGCCGCCTGCTGGGCAGCCCCGGAGATTTCCCCGGTCGCCGAGGTCTGCTCCTCCACGGCCGCGGCAAGTGCCGCCGAGGTGGAGTCGATCTCGGTGATCTGCTCGATGATCTTGCGCGTCGCGGCGATCGCGTCGGACGCGCTCGCTCCGATCCGCTTGAGCCGCTCGTCGATCTCCGAGGTCAGCTTCTGGGTCTGGTTGGCAAGCGTCTTGACCTCGCTCGCCACGACCGCGAACCCCTTGCCGGCGTCCCCGGCCCGGGCCGCCTCGATCGTGGCATTCAGCGCGAGCAGGTTCGTCTGCTCGGCGACATCGCTGATCGAGCGGATGATCTCGTCCACGCCCGCGACCGCCTCGTTGAGCCGGTCGAGTTCGCGTGTGCTGGCCTGAGCCTGCTGCGTGGAGGCGCGTGCCGCATTGGCGGACGCGGAAACCTGCGTGGCGACCTCCTGGATCGACGCGGTGAGTTCCTCTGCCGCAGACGCCACCGCTTCCACCGCGCTGGAGGCCTGGGTCGAGGCGGCAGCCACCGAGCTGGAGCGCATGTCGCTGGCTTCCACCGACTGGGCCAGCTCCCGCGCATTCTGCTGCAGCTGTTCGGAAGCCGCCGCCAGGGCCTTGATCACGCTGCCGACTTCGTTCTCGAAGCGATCTGCCATGCGCACCATGTCCTCGCGACGGCGTTCCTCCTCGCGGGCCTTGGCCTGGGCCTGCTCGGTGCGCACCCGTTCCATCTCGCGTGCATTGTCTCGGAACACGGCGAGCGCCCGGGCCATGTCCCCGATCTCGTCGCCCCGCTCCAGGCCGCTGACCTCCAGATCACTGTCGCCCTCGGCGAGTGCCGTCATTTCACCGACCGAGCGCCGGATGGCACCGCTGATCCGCGTGGAGAAGACCCAGCCCATGACGATCGCGATGGCCGCGCCGATCAGGACGGCGACGAGGACGATGAGCTGCGTGGTCGCGACCTGACGGTCGGCGCGCGGGCCGAGCTCGTTCTGACGCGCGACGATGTCGCTGCGGACCTGATCGGCCGCGGCGGAGATCTCCGGCCCGATGTCGTCCATCCGCGCGAAGTGTCCATTGCGCTCGACGATCGCATCGAATGCGCCTTCGAACGCGCCGGCGAACTGCTCCAGGCTTGCCCGGGTCTGGTCGGTTAGCTGCAGCCGCGTGGCGTCCTGCAGGAGCGGCCGGAGGGTGGCGAGAGCCTGCGCGGCCGCGTCGATCTCGGCTCTGGCGCGTTCGGCCGTGCCGGGGTCATTGGCAACCAGGAAACGCTCGGCATAGAGGCGCGCCAGCAGCAGATGCTCCTGGGCGCTGGCGCCATAGAAGGCCGCTGCCGTGTCGCCATCCCGGTAAGCCGAGCCGACGACGTCGCTCAGCGCCTGCCGCGCGGCGCGCCCGGCGGCAGCCATGGTGTCGGCCGCGCCGTCGCCAGCCCGCTGCGCGCCGACGGCGGCAAGGAATGCCGCGCGATAGTCCTCGGCCTGCCCGCCGGCCTCTTCCAGACCCGCATGGGCGAGTTCGCCGCCGAGCCGGTCCAGCGCCGCCTCGACCTCCGCGGCGCTCTCCTCGCTGTCGACCGTGCGCCATTTCAGAGCGGCCATCCGCGCCAGGGTGAGGTCGAGCTTGGCTTCGTTCACCACCAGGCTCTGGCTCGACGTCGCGCGGTATTCGCCGAAGACACCGGCCAGGTTCCGCGTCCCGGCAAAGCCGGCCAGACCGATGAGAATGGAAAGTCCCGCCAGCACGCAGAACGCGGCGAGGAGTTGATGGCGCAGGGTGAGCTTCATTGTCATTCTCCAGCTGAGCGTACCGGGGCTTCGCACTACCCGCTCGCAGGAGCATGACAGGTGGTGGCAGGGTTACCCTGCCGTTAACTCAAAACCATAGTCGGGAAAGGACATTGCCTGAAAGGTAATCCGCTAAATAACTAGGGGCTTCGATTATCGTTCTCAACGGTAAGATCATTCTGGATATGCCCTGTGGAAAAATGTGGAAACATCCGGTCTCGTCATCGGAATATTTTAGTCAATATATTCCCGCCTCAGCGTCTCAGACAGCGCCCGGCCCTGCATGGCGAGGCGGCGCCGTTCGATCTCGGCTTCCGCGCCGCAGCGCGTTCCGCGCCGCTCGTGATAGCGGAACCCGTCGTTGAAGGCCTCGATCAGGCGCTCGCGGTAGGGACCGCGCGTGGGCGCTTCGAGCTCGAGCAGTTCCAGCATGGTCGCGCGCCAGTCCTGCGCATCCTCGCCCTGGCAGCGGAAGGCGAGAAAATGCAACTCCCCCAGCACGCCGGAGAGCGCCTCGACCGGGTAGGAGGCCTGCGCCTCGTAGCTGCGGCGCGCCTCAGGCCCCGCTTGAGCGAAGGCGGGCGCGGCAAGCGCGAGGGCGAGGAGGAGGGCGGCAGGTCGCATCATGTCGATCCGCGTCCTCGCTCAGGAATCCGGCGCTTTGAGGGCGCCGAGACGGGACAGGCTGTCCTCGATCGCGGTGCGCGTCTTGTCCCACGACACGCGGTCGAGGGCCGTTGCGAGCGGCACGAACTCGGCCTCCAGCGCGTCGTCGCCGGCTTCCGGCTCGCCGGAGCGCCAGCGCGCGGCATAGTCGATCATGATGAAATGGCCGTGCTCGGTAATGGATTCGTAGACCCCGACGAGCCCGGCGATCTCCGCCTCGATGCCGGTCTCCTCGCGCACCTCTCGCAGGGCGGCCTCCTCGCTGGTCTCCCCGAAGCCGATCTTGCCGCCGGGGATCGACCATTCGCCCTGGTAGGGCGGCTTCGACCGGCGGATGAGCAGGACCTCGCCGCCGCGCCAGACGACGAGGCCGGCCGAGGCGATGGGGCGCTGCTGGCTCATGATATCTCCCGCGACTTGACGCACGCCGCAGCCCGTGGAGGCATCCCCCCATGTGCGGACGATACGTCATCACCTACACGCTCGACGAATTGCGGCAAATCTTCGGGACAGAAGACCGGCCGAATTTCGAGCCGACCTGGAATGCCGCCCCGACCGATGCCCTGCCGGTCGTGCGCCGCGGAAAGGACGCCGAGCCGCACCTGTCCCTGGTGCGATGGGGCCTGGTGCCGCACTGGAAGGCGGATGGACCGTCCTACAAGGACCCGATCAACGCACGCGCCGAGACGGCGGCGGAGAAGCCGATGTTCAGACAGGCGCTGTCGCGCCGGCGCGCGCTCGTCCCGGCGAACGGCTTCTACGAATGGAGGAAGGAGGGCGAGGCGAAGGAGCCCTGGTACATCACCCGCACCGACGGCGCGCCGCTGGTGTTCGCCGGCCTGTGGGAACGCTGGGGCGAAGGGGATGCGGCGCTCGACAGCTTCGCGATCCTGACCACCGAGGCCAACGCGGACATCCGCGCGATCCATCACCGCTGCCCCGTCCTTGTCGGGCCCGAGGATTTCACCCGCTGGCTCGATCCAGAAACCGATCCCGGGCCCTTGCTGACACCGCCGCCGGACGCCACGCTCGCGGCCCGAAGGGTGTCGAAAAAGGTCAACAATGTCAGGAATGACGGCCCGGACCTGATCGTCCCGGAGGGCTGAGGCGGTCAGCCTCTCGTCTTGATCGCCATTTCCAGCGCCGCGAGCGCCGCGTCGACATCCGGCTCGAAGCTCAGGCCGTCCACGAGCGCCGCATCGGTGAAGGCATAGCGCACGACATGGTCGAGCAGGGTGGAGAACGGGGCCCAGAACTCGGTGTCCACGAAGGCGACCGGCTTGTTCTCCAGGCCCAGGTTGCGCCGCGTGAGCAGGTCGAACACCTCCTCCAGCGTGCCCGTCCCGCCTGGCAGGGCGAGAAAGGCGTCGGATTCGGCGATCATCATCGACTTCCTCGCGCCGAGCGTG
Organism: Marinicauda algicola; assembly: GCF_017161425.1. Taxonomy (GTDB): domain Bacteria; phylum Pseudomonadota; class Alphaproteobacteria; order Caulobacterales; family Maricaulaceae; genus Marinicauda; species Marinicauda algicola. The sequence continues at coordinate 1,575,413 of NZ_CP071057.1, forward strand.
GCGACCTTCCTCAGCTCGATCCCGTCGAGCGCGCCTTCGCTGGGGATCAGGAACTCGGGAATGACGCCTAGCACGCGGCCACCTTCCGCCTGTGCGGCGCGGGCGACGATGCCGGTCAACCCCGCCGTCCCGCCGCCGAATACAAGGCGGTATCCCGCCCGGGCGACGGCGCGTCCGGCCGCCTCGGCCACGGCCTCGAACCGCGGCTCGTTGCCCGCGCGGGTGCCACAGTAAACGCAGACGCTTCGCATTCTTGCCATGTCCCTGCTTCATATGGGGATGAAGCCGCCGACTCGACGGCGCGCGCCTGAGACCTTAAGCCTATGTAAAGCATGGCGCGAGCCTTGCATCAGTCAGAGGCCCGAGCCCGCCCCGGATCTGCCGAGGAGACACCCATGACGGCCACCCGGTCGTTTCTCATCGCCGCCGCCCTCCTGATCGTCGCCGTCGCCGCGGCGCTCGCCTACGTGTTCACACGCGGCGGCGAGGCCCCGCCGCCGCCGGCCGAGCCGCGGCCGGCCCGCGAGGGCGTGGTCGAGGAACCGGTCCTGGCGGTCGCCCCGCCCAGCTTCGACGTCGTGCGCGTCGATCCGCGCGGAACCGCGGTCGTCGCCGGGCGCGGCATGCCGGGCGCGAGCGTCAGCCTCATCGCGGGCGAGCGCGAGATCGCCGAGGCCGAGATCGACGCGGCCGGCGAATGGGTGATGATCATCGAGGAACCCCTCCCCTCCGGATCGGTGGAGCTGAGCCTGCTGATGCGCACGCCCGCCGGCCAGGAGGTGCGCTCCGACCAGGTCGTGGTGGTTTCCGTGCCCGAGACGCGCGATGCGACGCCGCTGGTCGTGCTCGGCCGCCCGGGCGAGGCGAGCCGCGTGCTGCAGGGTCCGTTCGAGGGCGTGTCCATGGGCACCCTCACGCTGGAGACGGTCGATTACGACGAGGCCGGAGCCGTCATCTTCTCCGGCCGTGCCGAGCCGGGCGCGCGGGTGCGCATTCTCGCCGACGGCGAGATCGTCGGCAGGACGGTCGCCGATGCCGCCGGGCGCTGGACGGTCCAGGCGAGCGAGACCTTCGCGCCGGGGGTGTACGACCTGCAGATCGACCAGCTCGACGAGGACGGGCGCGTCACCGCGGTGATCGTGCTGCCCTTCGAGCGGGTCTCGGCCGAGGCCCTGGCGATGGGCGGGGAGCGCGTCGTGGTCCAGCCGGGCAACTCGCTGTGGCGCATTGCGCGCCGGCTGTACGGGGAAGGCATCCAGTACACCGTGATCTACGAGGCCAACCGCGCCCAGATCCGCGATCCCGACCTGATCTATCCCGGCCAGGTCTTCGACGTGCCCCAGGACGGTGAGGACGGGGCCGACGAGGGCTGAGGCCGGGGTGGCGGCTCATGCGGTTACGTCCTAACTAAGCCGCCATGCGCGGCATGAATTCCCCATCCGAAGGCGAAGGCCCGGCCCCCGAGGGCCGGCTTGGCGAGGCGGTCGCCCGGCTACTGAGGATTCTTGCCTCGCCGGAGATGGCGAAGTGGCGCGTGCGCATGGGCATCGCCTTCGCGCTCACCCTCGTGGCGAAGCTGTTCTCCGTCGCTGCGCCGGTCCTGTTCGGCGAAGGCGTCAACGTGCTCACGCGCGCCCTCGCGGCCGAGACCGCCTCCACCCTCGCCTTCTGGGCCTTCGGCGGGGCGTTCCTCGCCTACGGGCTCGCCCGTTTCGCCTCGACCGCCGCGCCGCAGCTTCGCGATGCGCTCTTCGCGCCGGTGTCCAACGACGCCCAGCGTCTCGTCGCGGTGCAGGGCTTCGCCCACGTACAGTCCCTGTCGCTGAGATACCACCAGATGAAGCGCACCGGCGCGGTCAACCGGATCATCGACCGCGGCGCGAACGCGGTCGACTTCCTGCTGCGCTTCCTGGTGTTCAACATCCTGCCGGCGCTCGTCGAGCTGGCGCTCGCGGCGACCGTCGCGGCGGTGCTCTACGGGCCGATCTTCGCGGTGATCATCGTGGTGGCCGTGCTGGCCTACGCGGTCGTGACCTGGGCGATGACGGAATGGCGCGTGAAGCTGCGCCGGCGCATGAACGAGGCCGATACCGAGGTCAACGCCCGCGCCGTCGACACGCTGTCCAATTTCGAGACCGTGAAGGCCTTCGCCGCCGAGGAGCGCGAGGTCGCCCGCTTCGATGCCGCCAAGGCGCGCTATGCCGAGGCGGCCTCGGCGAGCCAGCAGAGCCTCGCCGGCCTCAACGCCGCCCAGGCCGCGATCATGAATGGCGGCCTGCTCGCCGTCGCGCTGATCGGCGGGGTCATGGCCGTGAGAGGGGAGCTCGAGCCCGGCGACATCGCGGCGCTCACCCTCATGCTGATGAATGTCTACCAGCCGCTCAACATCCTCGGCTGGGCCTATCGCGAGATCAAGCAGGCCACGGTCGATCTCGAGCGCCTGTTCCAGACCCTGAGGCTGGAGGCCGAGGTCGCCGATGCCCCCGATGCGCGCGATCTGAAGGTGTCCGGCGGGGCGGTGCGCTTCGAGGATGTCAGCTTCTCCCACGAGGGCCGCTCGCGCTCGGTCGAGCATGTCGATCTCGAGATCGCGCCAGGCAGCTTCGTGGGCTTCTGCGGCCCCTCGGGGGCGGGCAAGTCGACGCTGCTGCGCCTGATCTTCCGCTTTTTCGATCCCGATACCGGCCGGGTGCTGATCGACGGCCAGGACATCGCGACGGTCAGCCAGCGCTCGCTGCGCGACGCGCTCGGCCTCGTCCCCCAGGAGGTCGTGCTGTTCAACGACACCCTGCGCGAGAACATCCTCTACGGCCGGCCCGAAGCCGACGAGGTCGCGCTGATGGATGCCGTGGAGCGCGCGAAGCTGAAGGAGTTCGTGGAGTCCCTGCCGGCCGGACTCGATACCCGCGTCGGCGAGCGTGGCCTCAGGCTGTCGGGCGGGGAAAAGCAGCGCGTCGGGGTGGCCCGCGCCATCCTGAAGGATCCGCCCATCCTGATCCTCGACGAGGCCACGAGCGCGCTCGATTCGCGTACCGAGGCCGAGGTCCAGGCGGCGCTCGCCGAAGCGGCGCGCGGCCGGACCACGATCGCGGTCGCGCACCGGCTGTCGACGATCGCCGGAGCCGACCGGATCCATGTGATGGAGGACGGCCGCATCGTCGAATCGGGCCGGCACGAGGCGCTGCTGGCGCGCGACGGGCTGTACGCCGCCATGTGGCGGCGCCAGGCGGAAAGCGCCGAGGCCGCAGCCGCGCCGCGCGCCGCCGCGAAGGCCGGGACGAGCTAACTTGCGATACAAAAAAGAATATCTCCATTCAGACTTTGTAAGGAGTTCACGGACAGCCTCCCGCGCGATTGACATCCGCGCCGGCCCGCCGTCAGGCTGCGCGGCACCTGGGGAGGGGAAAATGGGCCGTACACTCGAGGTCATGAACGGGCGCATCGTGTCGCGCCGGGTCGGCAGCGTCGACTGGCAGGACGCGATGGAATCCTTCGGGATGTATTCCGCCCTGATCGAGGATACCGGCGCGAGCCAGCTCCTGATGAACATGTCGGAGGCCGAGGTGACGATTCCCGGCGGCGATGCGCGCGACCTGGCGGGCATGTTCCTGCGTTCCACTCCCGACCGGCTCGTTGTCGCCGTTATCAAGCCGGCCAACGAAAGCGGCTCGCGCTTCATCGAGGCGTTCTTCGACGTGATCCGCGGTGCGGGGCGCAAGATCGCCACGGTGGCGAGCGAAGAGGAAGCGGACGCCTTCTTCGCCGCCCAGACCGGCAGGGCCTCGTCCGCCAGGCCCCCGGCCTGCTCTCCGCCCTGTTCGGCCGTTTCGCGCGAAAGACGTAGGCTCCCTTCACACCCTCGCGAGGCCTCTTTTCTCCCCGGACCGGCAGGCGCATCATCGCTCCGGGCAAAACGGGGAGACTTCCATGACGAATCTCACGCTCTCGCTCTTCATCCTGCGCGTCACGCTCGCGGCCTTCTTCGCGGTATGGGCGCTGGAGAAGTTCCTCGAGCCGGAAAGCACGATCGCGATCTTCGATCATTTCTACGGGATTGGCGGTCTGCCCGAATGGGGCAGCTACGCCATCGGCGCCGTACAGGCCGTGCTGATCCTCGCCTTCCTGCTCTGGGCGAAATTCAGGACGGTCAGCGTCGGCCTTCTGCTGCTGATGCACGCCGGCTCCACGCTGTCGACCTGGCAGCAGCTGATCAACCCGTACGAGGGGCCGAACCACCTGTTCTGGGCCGCGGTCCCGACGCTCGGCGCGCTGATCGCACTGTTCCTGCTGCGCCGCGAGGACCGGCTGTGGATGATCGGCGCGAGCAAATAGCAGCTCTGCCGCAAGCCTGCCGGAATCGGCTATAGAATGGAGCGCGAGTGCCCGCCGTCAGATCTGGCGGGCGCGGGCGTTCTGGAGGGCTCTACCCTGTCCATTCTCGGTTCCAGGCCGGGCGCGGTCGCGCTGCGGCCTTTCGCGTCTTGGAGACTGCACGCATGAAGCCTTTCTCGCGGCGCACCCTCATCGCCGGCGGGCTCGGTGCGCTCGCCGCCGGCGCGCTGACGCCGGCCTTCGCGCGGGCACAGGGCACCGCCGAGCGCTTCTCGCACGACGACGTTCTCGAGCAGGCGCGCGCCCTGTCGCAGCAGCCCTTCACTGCGCCGCCGCCGCTGCCCGAGGCCCTGCGCGCGCTCGACTACGAGACCTACCGCGCCATCCGCTTCCGGCGCGAGGCGGCCGTGTGGGCCCATTCGGGGTCGAAATTCTCCGTGCAGATGTTCGCGCCGGGCTCGCTCTACGGCGATCCGGTCGACGTCCTGCTCGTCGAGAGCGGGCGCGCCCGGCCGGTGGAGATCTCCGCCGACGCCTTCGAGACGCCGACACCGGCGATCGGGGAGCTGCTCGCCGAGGTCAGCCGGCTCGCCGGCTTCCGCCTGCACTACCCGATCAACACGCCCGGCTATGCCGACGAGTTCGTGGTGTTCCAGGGCGCGAGCTATTTCCGCGCCGTGAGCCGGGGCCAGACCTATGGCCTGTCGGCGCGCGGGCTCGCCATCGACACCGCGGAGCCGGGCGGGGAGGAATTCCCGATCTTCCGCCGCTTCTGGATCGAGCGCCCCTCGCCCCGCATGGACGCCATCGTCGTGCACGCCCTCCTGGACAGCCGGCGCGTGACCGGAGCCTACCGCTTCGGCATCTATCCCGGCGCGCCGACCGTGATGGATGTCTCCGCCACGCTCTTCCCTCGCGAGCGCCTGTCCCATGTCGGCCTGGGGTGCCTGACCTCGATGTACATGCACGGGCCGGTCGATCCGCCCGAAGCGCCCGACTTCCGCCCGCGCGTTCACGATTCCATGGGCCTTGCGGTGCAGACCGGGACGGGCGAGCGGCTGTGGCGGCCGCTGTCCAACCCGCGCACGCTGCAGGTCAGCGCCTTCCTCGACCGCAACCCGAGGGGTTTCGGCCTGGCCCAGCGCCCGCGCGCCTTCGATGACTACCAGGATCTCGAGGCCCGCTACGACACACGGCCCTCGGCCTGGGTCAGCCCGCAGGGCGACTGGGGCGCCGGCCATGTCCAGCTCGTCGAGATTCCGTCCGATTTCGAGGGCAACGACAATATCGTCGCCTACTGGCGTCCCGAGGGCGGCCTGCAGGCGGGCGAACCTCACGCCTTCGCCTACCGGCTGTCCTGGCCGGACGACCTCGTTCCGGCGGGAAGGCTTGGTCAGGTCGCTCGCAGCGCGTTCGGCCGCCGCCTGACCGACAACAGGCCGCAGATGGTCGTCGACTGGACGAACCCGGCCGGTGCGCGCATCGAGGACATCAGCGTCGAGGCCTCGGTCTCGGCCGGCCTCCTCCTGGGACGCACCGTGGCGCCGAACCCGGTCACCGGCGGCTATCGCGCCTATCTCACCTTCGATCCGCAGAACGCCAGTCTCTTGGAGATGCGCCTGCGCCCCTTCGCCTCGGGAGCCCCGATCGGTGAAACCTGGCTCTATCGCTGGACGCGCGGCAGTGACCGCTGAGCGCGCCCTGCCGCCGGAATCCCCGCTGGCCATGCCGCGCGCGCGCGTGCACGCACCGCGCCGGCGTGCCCGCCCGATGCGGCTCGACCGGCGCATCGAGCACTACCTTTCCCGCTTCGCGCTCGCCGCCGTGACGGTGCTCGTCACCGGCTTCGGCGTGCGCGAGATGTACGAGGTGATGAATGTCGGCGGCGGGCTCACCGTGCTGCAGTGGGTCTTCCTCGTCCTGTTCGCGATCAGCTTCGGCTGGGTCGGCTTTGCCGCCGCGCAGTCCGTGCTCGGTTTCCCCGGCGCGGTGCTGAAGCCGCGCCGCCAGCACCGCGTCGCCGAGGCGCCGGCACGGACCGCCATCCTCATCCCGGTCTACAACGAGGAGCCCACCCGCATCGCCGCGGCGGTCGAGGCGATGGCAGGCGACCTCGCCGAGGCCGCTCCGGGCCGCTTCGCGGTCTTCCTGCTCTCCGACACCAACCGGCCGGAGGCCTGGATCGAGGAGGAGGCCGTCTTCTCGCGCCTGATCGCGTCCGCGCCCGGGAGCTGCCCGGTCCATTACCGGCGCCGCACGACCAATCACGAACGCAAGGCGGGCAATATCGCGGACTGGGTGGAGCGCTGGGGCGCGGCCTGGGAAGCGATGCTGGTGCTGGACGCGGACTCCATCATGGGCGCGGACACCATCCTCCAGCTCGCCCGGCGCATGGAAGGCGATCCCGGCCTCGGCCTTCTCCAGACCATTCCGCGCATCGTGCGGGCGAAGACCCTGTTCGGCCGGCTGCAGCAATTCGCCAATCGCTGCTACGGCCCGGTCTTCGCCGCCGGGCTCGCCTTCTGGCACGGACGCGAGGCCAATTACTGGGGACACAACGCGATCCTGCGCACCCGCGCCTTCGCCGAGGCGGCCAAGCTGCCCGTCCTCTCCGGCAAGCCCCCCTTCGGCGGGCCCGTCATGAGCCACGACTTCATCGAGGCCGCGCTGATGCGGCGCGCCGGCTGGAGGGTGGAGCTCGCGACCGACCTGACGACCTCGTTCGAGGAAGCCCCGCCCGCGCTCTCCGACGTCATCGTGCGCGACCGGCGCTGGTGCCAGGGCAATCTGCAGCATGCCCGCTTCCTGCCCGCCCGCGGACTGACGCTGGTCAGCCGCATGCACCTCGCCATGGGCATCATGAGCTATGCGAGCGCGCTGTTCTGGCTCGCCCTGATCGTCACCGGTCTGGTTCTCGCCGTGCAGGCGGGGCTGACCGAGCCGGACTACTTCGCAGAGCCGGGCCTGTTCCCGACCTGGCCGGTCTTCGACGCGGAGCGAGCGATCCGGCTCTTCGTCATCGCCATGCTGGTGGTCGTGACCCCGAAGCTGCTCGGCTGGCTCTCGGTCATGCTGCGACCGAAGCGGCTGATGGAATACGGCGGGCCGCTCGCCTTCACCCTGTCGGTGCTGATCGAGGCGCTGCTGTCCGCGCTCTACGCCCCGGTGATGATGCTCGCCCAGGCCAACATCATCCTCGACATCGTGCTCGGCCGCGATGCCGGCTGGCGCCCGCAGCGCCGCGAGGACGGGGCGATCGCGTTCGCCGGGGCGCTCAGGGCCCATGCCTGGCACTTCATCTTCGGGCTGGTGCTGGCCGCGGTGACCGCACTGATCAATATCGGGCTGTTCTTCTGGACCCTGCCGGTGACGGCCGGCCTGGTGCTTGCCCCGCTCCTGTCCTGGACCAGCGGCATGCGCTCGATCGGGCTCGCCCTGCGCCGCGTCGCCATCCTGCGCACGCCGGAGGAGCGCAAGGGCGGCGAGCCGGCGATCGCGGCGATGGAGGCCCGGCTCGCGCACTGGCGCGAGCCCCGCCCTGCCGGCGATATCGAGGCGCTGGTCGCCGACGAGGCCCTGCTCGCCTTCCACCTCGCCCAGCTTCCGCCGCTCCCGGCGGGCGGGTTCGACGAAGCGGAAGTGCTTGCGGGTGAAAAGCTAAAGCGCTCGACGAGCCTTGCCGCGGCGACAGGCTGGCTCACGCCGGCCGAGCGGATGGCGGTGCTGAAGTCTCCCGCGCTGTTGAAGCGGGCGAAGGCGCTGGCGGGCGGGAAACAGGCGCCCGGATGAGACTATCGGGCGTTACCCGCCCGCTACCCGCCCGCTACTCGGCCGCGACCTGGCTACGCATCTTCATCATCTTCTGCACCTTCTTCACCGCGCGCTCGCGCTTCAGGCGGGAGAGGTAATCGATGAAGACGATGCCCTCGAGATGGTCCATCTCGTGCTGGATGCAGACCGCGAACAGGTCCTCGGCGATCTCCTCCTTCGCGTTGCCGTCATAGTCGAGATACTCGACCTTGCAGCGCGCCGGGCGTTCGACCTCGTCGAACACGTCCGGGACGGAGAGGCAGCCCTCGGTATAGGGCTTCTTTTCCTCGCACAGCGGGGTGATCACCGGATTGACGAAGACGCGCGGCGCGTTGCGCTGCTCGGACAGGTCCATGACGATGACGCGCTTGTCCACGCCGACCTGGATGGCGGCGAGCCCGATGCCTTCGGCGGCGTACATGGTCTCGATCATGTCGTCGATCAGCGCGCGCAGATCGTCGTCCACCCGTTCGACGGGCTTGGAGACCTGCTTCAGGCGCGGGTCGGGAACAGTGATGATGTCGCGTACGGCCATGGCCCTGAAATAAGCGCGTGCCCGGTTTCGATCAAGTGAACACGCCACGCCCGGGCGCGAGCGGCAAGGCGCTTGCATCCATCCCGTTCAGGGACAGGAACGGACCGGCCTCATGCGCTATTTCGACCTCGACATTCACGACCTCGGCGAACGCGACCTCGCCGCGTGGCGCGCCTTCGCGGCGCCGGGGGGGCGGCTGTCGAGCCCGTATCTGCTGCCCGAGTTCGCGCAGGCCGTCGCGCAGGCCCGCGAGGATGTGCGTGTCCTCGTCGCCGAGGAGAACGGCGCGCCGTGCGCCTTCTTCGCCTATCATGCCGGCCCGGTCGCGCGCCCCGTGGGTGCGCCGATGTCGGACTATCAGGGCGTCGTGGCCCGAAGCGGGACAGCGATCGAGCCGGACGCCCTGCTGACCGCCATGAAGGCCGGCGCGCTCGTCTACGAGAACTGGGCAGGCACGCCCGCCCCCGGCCGGGTGCGCCAGCGCGAGGGCTCCGTCATCATCGATCTCGAAGGCGGCGTACAGGAGTGGCTCCAGCGCCGCCACGCCCTGCACCGGAACCATTTCAGGAAGATCGCGCAGCGCGCGAGGCGGGCCGAGCGCGAGTATGGTCCCGCGCGCATCGTGATCGGCGACGCGGCCGGCGCCCACTTCGAGATGCTGAAGGCCTGGAAGGCGGCGCAGTACCGCGAGACGGGCAAGCTCGACCTGTTCGCGATCCCCTGGGTCGCGACCGTGCTCGCCGGCCTGGCCGCACGCCGCTTCGGCCCGCTGCGCGGACTGACCAGCGCGCTCTACTACGGCGACCGGCTCGCGGCGGTGGAATTCGGTCTCGCCGCGGGCGGGGTCTATCATTCCTGGTTCCCCGCCTACGACCCGGCCTTCGCGCCGGTCTCGCCGGGGCTGCAGCTGCTCCACGGATTGGTCGAGGCCGCACCGCGCCTGTCCATCTCCCGGATCGATCTCGGCAAGGGCGAAAGTCATTACAAGAAGTACTATGGCGACTACGAGGTGCCGTTGAGCCAGGGCCGCGTGCTCGCAAGCTCCCTCGCCGCGGCCGGGATCGCCGGCTGGGATTTCGCCGAATCGATCGCGGCGCGCCTGCCGCGCCCGCTCGCCGACGCGCCTGCCCGCCTGCGGCGGCGCTGGGCGCAGACCAGCGCCTTCGAACCCGACCTGCGCCGCCGGCTCATGCTGATGCGCCAAGCCGTCGGGGACCAGCTCGGCGCGACCCGGCGCGCCTGAGACCTCGGCACGCGTCAATTCCTTGTGAGCGGGCTTTTCAGGCTCGCCTCGCGCCCTATTCTCGGGACCGATTCACATCGGTTTTCCCGGAGACTGCCCATGCTGCGCCCCAGCGCTTCGCTCGCTGCCTGCCTCGTCCTTGCCGCCCCGGCCCTCGGCCAGGTCCAGACCGAGCCCTACGAGAGCGAACAGGCCACCTTCCTCGTGGAGACGGTCGCGGAGGGGCTCGACTATCCCTGGTCGATCGCCTTCCTGCCCGGCGGCGCGATGCTGGTGAGCGAGCGCGAAGGCGGGCTGCGCGTCATCGAGGCCGACGGCACGCTGCGCGAGGCGCCCGTGGCCGGACTTCCCGACGATGTCCTCGTGCTGCGCCAGGGCGGCCTGATGGAGATCGCCCTGCATCCCGACTTCGAGGACAATCGCATCGTCTATCTGAGCTATGCCGAGGGCAGCGAGGACGCCAACCGCACCGCCCTCTACCGGGCCCGCCTGTCGGAGGATCTCTCCCGCCTGGAGCAGGGAGAGGACATCTTCCGCGTCAATTTCGACAAGGCCGCGGGCTTTCATTTCGGCGGGCGCATCCTGTTCCAGGGCGATCACCTCTATCTGACCCTCGGCGAAGGCGGGCGCTACGAGGAGGAGAGCCAGAACCCGGAAAACCATCTGGGCGGCGTGGTGCGGCTCGAACTCGACGGCACCCCGGCCGGCGCGGATATCGGCAACGGCGCCCCGGGCCTGTTCACCTACGGCCACCGGAACGTCCAGGGCATCGACGTCAATCCGTCCACCGGCTCGATCTGGACGGTCGAACACGGGCCGCGCGGCGGCGACGAGCTGAACATCCTCGAAGCGGGGACGAATTACGGCTGGCCGGAAATCACCTACGGCATCAATTACGACGGGACGATCGTCACCGAGGAGCGCGAGCGCGAGGGCCTCGCCCAGCCGGTCTGGTACTGGAACCCGTCCATCGCTCCGGCGGGCATCGCCTTCTATGACGGGGAGGCGTTCGAGCACTGGCAGGGCGATCTGTTCGTCGCGGCGCTTGCCGGCAGCCAGCTCCAGCGCCTCGAGATGGACGGCGATCGCGTCATCGGGGTCGAGCCGCTGCTCGCCGACGCGGGCCTGCGCTTCCGCGACGTCAAGGTCGGCCCGGACGGTGCGCTCTACGTGCTGGTGGACGATTACGAGGGTGCGGTCCTGCGGATCACGCCGGCCGGCTGACCGGGCGCGGAGCGCGCACCGCGAGCGCGGCGACAAGGCCCGCCGCAGCGACCACGGCCGCGCCGGTGGCAAGGTTCGTAACCAGATCGCGTATCGGGCTCTCGCCTGCCATGAAGACGACGAGGCCCGCAGCGAAAGCCGCGAACTGGATCGCGTAGGAGATCAGGACGTTCGACCAGGTCTTGCGCGTCATTTTGCATCACCTTTCCGGCCCCCGGAGACAGCGCTGCAAGACACGGGCCAATTCGTTAACGCGCGCCCCAGGGCGGAGGCGGCGCCTCGACCGGGCCGGCCAGGTCGAAGCGGGCCGCGAAATGGCGGTCCGGCCGGTCGAGGGCATAGGTCAGCGTCTGCGCCTGCGGGTCGAGCGCGAGTGTCCAGACATTGTCCATCGAGGCGGCAATCGCCTCGCGCTCGAACAGGGCCCGGGACTCCGCGTCGGCCGGAAACCGCGCGGTGAGCCCGGTAACGGGCGCCTCGGTCTCGCCGCCATACTGCGTCAGCACGTCCTCGCTGCCGTCCTCGTGGCGGTGGTCGTGCTTCAGGCGCAGCCGCCCGTCCTCGAGCCGGGTCACGACCCAGGTGCGCGAGCGATCGTCGCCGACATGGAGCGGCATGCGCACGGTGGCGGCATCGCATTCGCGCACATGGACCGTCAGGGTCTCGCCCGCCCAGTCCGCGTCGCGCGGATCATCGGACACGACCGAGCCCTGGAAGGCCGCGCCGCACAGGGACTGCAGGCGGGAAAAGAGATCGTCCTGCGCCGCTGGCTCGGGCGCGCAGGCCAGCAGGGCGAGCGGCGCCAGGGCGCAGGGGAGCGCGCGCCTCAAACCGTCCGCCCCCGCGCCTTGTCCTTCAGCGCCTCGAAATCCACCCCGAACATCTCGGCGAGGATCTTCTGGTTGCCGCCCTCGGGATCGGGAACCTGGCCGGCGGTGAGCCCGCCATCGACGACCAGGGCCTGGCCGGTCACGAAGCGCGCCGCGTCGCTGGCGAGATAGAGCACGGCCTCGGCGATGTCGCGACCCTCCCCGCCCACCGGCAGCGGCTGGGCGAACGGGGCGAGCTGGCGCAGCGTCTCGTACTTCTCCTCCGCCTCGTCCTGGGTGAGGCCCATCGCGCGGCCGAACACCGCGGTCGTGATCATGCCCGGATTGACGCAGTTGACCCGGATCCTGTCGGAGGCGAGCCGTACCGCGGCGAGCTTGGTCAGATGAATGATCGCGGCCTTGGCGATGGAATAGTTCACCGGCCCGTAATTGGTCCCGATCCCGGCCACCGAGCTCGTCGACACGATCGCTCCGCCACCCTGCTTCCGCATCACGGGGATGGCGTGCTTGATCCCCAGCAGCGCGGCGCGCACGTGCAGGCTCATCACCCGGTCGAAGGCGTCGGCCCTGATGTATTCCATCTCCGCGTCGGGCTCGGCCGTTCCGGCATTGTTGAACAGGATGTCGAGCCTGCCGAACTCCTCGACCGCCACGTCGATCATCGCCTTGATGTCGTCCTCGCGCGTGACGTCGGTCCTGACGAAGCGGATATCGGGAGAGCCCTGCGCGATCGCCTCGCCGCGATCGGCCTGGATGTCGGCGAGGACCACCTTGGCGCCCTCGGCCTCGAAAAGTTCGACCGTCGCGCGGCCGATCCCGCTCGCGCCGCCGGTAATGACCGCCACCTTGCCGTCGAGCCGTCCGCCCATCATCGTCCTCCCCGTTTTCTCGAACGGCGTTCATGGGAGCATGTTCGCGCGGCTAAGGAAAGCGTCTCGCGAAGGCGGGTGCACCGGGTCCGCAAGGACCGGCCGCCTCAGACGCCGGGGAGCCAGTGGCGGGCCATCTGCCTGCGCCACCGCTCGCGGCGGATCCGGCGGTTCTCGAGATCGGCGATGTGCTCGGCCCAGGACAGCGTCATGAAACCGAGCGAGGCGAGCAGCAGGCCTGACAGGACGAGCGGATCGTGCGCGGGGTCGTCGAAGATCATGAACTGGGCGCCGGCCGCGCCGGTCAGCACGAGCGCCGTTCCCAACACTCTGAGAGCCGCCATGCCGACCTCCCCGCCAAGGCGCGCGAATCGATGCGTGCCGAGGCACAGGATACCCCACGCACGGGTCCGGTCGGCGCGGGGCGGAGAGTTATCCACAGCTTGGCGAGGAAACCCCGCCGGCCCGGCGACCTGCCTCGCCTGAAACCGCCCGTCGAGGGCGGGCGGGGTGGCGACTACAGGCTCTTCTTGCCCTCGCGCCAGCGCTCCATGGACTGGGAGATCGCGAAGGTCTCGCGGTATTTCGGGCTGTCGGAGGGGCGCGGCGGGCGCACGCTCGTCAGCGCCATGATCTCGGCGAGCTTGTTATGGGCCGCGCCGGCCTGGCCGGCGCCGATATAGGCATGCAGTTCGACGAGGGAATCAGACAGCGGGTCGTCGGCGCGGATGACGAAATAGGGCTCGTCCTCGGCGAGATCGGGCAGGCAGTCATACTTGCTCGGATTGGCCCTAGAGCCGAGCGGCGGGCCGGAATGATCGCCGGACGCGGACATGGAAAGCCTCCCTTCGAGAGAATCGGATGGATCGGGCGACAGACTAGCCGGGCCGGGACCTGCTTGTCGCGGGGGCAGAGGCGTTGCGCCGCAGGCCTGCGGCGCAAGGCTAGGCCGGCCGGCCGAGCAGCGCCTCCACGCTGGCGCCGCGCGCCATGGACTGCCCGAAGAACAGGCGCATCACGCCGGGAGCTCCCTCGAAGGGAACGCGTGTGAGATGGGCGGCAAGGTCCGGCGCAATCGAGCCCTCGGGGGCAAGGGGCACGAGATCGGCCACCGCCTGCTCGAACCGCCCACGGTCGACGGCCTCGTCTCCTGTGAGATCGGCGATGCGCTCGAGCACCACGACCGAGCAGGCCGGCGAGGCGCCCGCGTCGCGCAGCGTCGTCAGCGACATGCCGTCCAGGACCTGGGCGCGCTGGCGCGCCACGCCGTTATAGATGCCGAACATCATCGAGCCGTGCTCGGCATCGGCCGCGCTGGTGAAGATCTGGTGACCGAGCAGCAGGGCGCGGCCGTGATAGCGCACGCCCTCCACGCCGGCGGTGAAGTGCAGGCGCGAGCGGCCGCGCCATTCGATCATGGTGATGTCGTGAATGAAGCGCCCCGGCAGGTCGTGGGAGGCGCGCGTCGAGCGCCAGATCCCCTCGTAGGCCGAGCCGCGCTGCCGGGTGTTGCGCACCGATTCCTCGTAGATGCTCTCGGGCAGCCAGTCTCCCGGCCGGCCCGCCGGACCGGCGATGTCGGGCAGGTCCACCCCGAGCCGCTCGGCGAAGTCCGGCAGGGTGCGCTCCCAGTCGATCAGGGTGAACCCCTCGATCCGCTCGCCGACATAGCGGCTCAGGAGCGCGAGATTGTGCTCGGAGGGATGGACCGAGCCGGCCACCCAGCGCCCGACCAGGGACTTGTCGACATTGAGCGCGGAGGCGAGCGCGGTGCGGCTCATCACCAGCGCCTTGAGAACGAGCCCGAGCTTGTCGGAGAAGTCCGCGATCTTCATTCGACAACCCTGCCGCAGGATGCGCGGCCTTGCAACTCCTATTCAACCCTTGCGCAACCGTGGTTCCAGGCGATGCGCGCGCCGGCGGACGCCGATGCATCTGCACGCTCCCCCCGCATTCGACCAGAACCCGCCCCGTTCGAAGCGCCGGGTGGTCCGGCGCGCAACGCAAATGGAGAACAGGTATGAAAATCCTTTCCCCCCTGAGCGTGGCCGCCGGCGTCCTGCTGCTGGTCACCGGCCCGCTTGAAGCCCAGTCGCGCTCCGACCGCGACGAGCCCCGCGTGGAACGCGAGGAGCGCCGCGGCAACGGCCTCGCGCGGTTCGCCGCCCGGGCCCTCGGCGCCAGCGAGGAGGAGGCCGAAGCCGCCGCCCTCCTGCTGCCCGCCGTCCAGCAGCTGCGTGCGTCCGGCCGCCGTGACGGCGACAGGGAGCGCGCCGCGGGTGATCTCGACGGCGACGGCGTCGTGGGCCTTGCCGACTGCGAACTCGCCCTGCGCAACCCGGAGGGCCTCGAGCAGGCCGCGTTCGACTATCTGCTCGAGATCGAGCGCATCAAGGGCGAGTCCGGCGAGGACCTGAGTGGCTGCGGCGAGCAGCTCGGCCTGCTCCTGCCCGCGGTGCAGAAAATCCGCGACTGACCGGGTGCCGGCGCGTCCCGTCCCCCGGCGCGCCGGCAGCCCTTCCCTCGATCCAGGAGAACCGAGATGACCCGCCTCATTCCCGCCGGCGCGATCGCGATCGCGCTGGCCGCCCCGGCCTTGGCCGACGAGACCCACCTGCCCACCCCGGTGCACGACATCATCGTCACCAACTACATTCCCGCCATCCAGGTCTCGGTGACGAACGTCTCCCAGAGCCCGTGGGCCGAAGAGCGCGAGCTTCGCGTCACCAGCGCGGATCCCCAGATCGCGATCGACGGCCAGGTCTGGTGCGAGCACGCCCTCGGCACCCAGGCCTACGCGGTCCGGGCCCGGGCCTATCTGGCCAACGCCGTGCTGCAGAGCAGCGAGGTGTTCGTGCTGGCCGCGAGCGGGGCCTCGGCGCCGCAGAACTTCTCCGGCACGCACGCGCTGGAGAATTTCGAGCTGCAGATCGATTACGACATTCCGAGAAGCTGGGACTCCGGCGCCACGCTCACCTTCAATCCGGTGAGGGTCGTGGAGGAGCGCCTGGAAAGCTTCGTCGGGAACGGTGCGGGCACGCCGGCCGACTTCCTGCGTACCGATGACGTGTTCGAAACCTCGATCACGCTGAGCGTCGCCGGCTGGTGCCGGTGGAGCGAGTTCGAACCCAACAAGGAATACGGCGGCCTGCGCAAGATCGAGATCCCGGTTCACATCTTCTACCGGCGCGATCCCGACGCCCGCGACCGCGTCACCGCCATGGATACGCCCGGAACGGTGGCCGCTGCCGAACCGTCACGGGCGCGCCCGCAGGTGTCCACGCGCGATGGCTCGGCGAGGCCGCCCGCGAGCGACACCCGCCCGGCCCGGGCAAGGCCGGTGCGCGCCCGGCCGGAGTGACGCCTCGCGAAGGCGCCGGGCGGACCCTCCCCGCCCGGCGCCCTTGCCGGTTGCGCAACCGGTGACGCGCGCTGCTGCAACTTCCCGACGCCCCCTCCAGGGGCGAGATTGGCATCGACTGCAGCCGCGCCACCGGCCCGGCTGCGCTTTCAAGGAGATCCGACGATGAAGACCCTGCTTGCCCTGAGCCTGTCGAGCGCGCTCGCGCTGGGTGCGTTCGTCCCCGCTTATGCCCAGCAGGAGCGGGCCGGCCGGGCCGAGCGCGGCGCGGTGGCCGCCCCCGAGACGCCGCAGGAGACTATCGGGGTCGAACCCGACGAGATCGATGCGCGCGCCCAGGATGAGCGCGCCGGCCTGCTCCTGCCGGCCGTCCAGAAATACACCGGCGCGGACGGCGAGCCCTGCCCGGCGGCCGGCTATATCCATATCGACGGCGTCGACGGCGAAACGGCCGGGGCCGCTGGCAGGCCCGCACGGGCCGCGCCGGCCGACCTGGCGCCCCGCGCGCCCGCCCCCGAGCCCTGTCAGCCCCAGGCGACGAATTTCGGCGTGCTTCTGGACGGCACGTCCCAGTCCGGCGGCAGCGACGAGGACGAGGGCGAGGAAAGCCGCGCCCCCGGCGAGGCGGAGATCACGCTGAAGGCGCCGCCCGCGCCGAACGACTAGACGCCGCATTCACGCTGGAGGATCCCATGCGCCACCGCCTGCTTCTCGCCGCGGCCTGCCTGACCGCCGCCGCTGCCTCGCCCGCACAGGGTGACGAGACCGACTTCCCCATGGCGATGCAGGACATCGTCATCACGTCCCATCACGCACCGATCCAGATCACGGTGCGCAACATCTCCGCCAGCACCGATCCGGCCGAGCGCGAGCTGCGCGTCGTCTCTGCCGACCCCCAGATCGAGGTCACCGGCCAGGTGTGGTGCAAGACCGCGCTGGGCACGCAGGCCTACGCCACGCGCGTCCAGGCGATGATCGCCAACGTCACGCTGTGGGCGAACGACGACATCTTCGATGTCGGCAATGCCGGCCAGTCCCACATCCAGACCTTCCCGGGCAATCCGGAGATCGCAAATTTCGATCTCGACTTCACCTACGAGGTTCCCGAGAGCTGGGATCCCGAGACCCTGGTGGAGCTGAGGATGAATCCGGTGGAGATCGTCGAGGACCGCCTCGCGACCTTCGTGCAGAACGGGGCGGGCAGCGCGGCCGACTTCCTGCGGACCACCGACGTGTTCGAGACGTCGGTCCCTCTCTCCGTCATCGGCTGGTGCCGCTGGGACGAGTACGAGGCCGGCCAGGAATACATGGGCGTGCGCAAGCGCGAGATTCCGGTGCGGATCTTCTATCAGGGCGACCCGGACATCGCCGACCCGATCGTGACGGTCGGCGGCGCGAACCAGGTCGCCGCGCAGCCGGCAGACCGGGCGCGGGCCACGCTGGCCCCGGCGCGCGGTACGCAAGGCGCCCCGCCGGCGCGCACCGATCCGCCGCGGCGGGCCCGGCCCAACCGCTGACCGCCGCCTCGCGCGCCCCTCATCGCGAGAGATGCAGCACGATCTCGCGGGTATGGGGCGCGTCGCGGTGCTCGAAGAGATAGAGCCCCTGCCAGGTGCCCAGCGCGAGCCGGCCCCCGCCGACCGGAACCGACAGCGAGACCGCGGTCAGCGCGCTCCTGATGTGGGCGGGCATGTCGTCGGCCCCCTCGGTGGTGTGCCTGAGCCAGGCCATGGAGGGATCGTCCCCGCGCGGGACGAGACGGGCGAAGAACTCCTGCAGGTCGCGGCGCACGTCCGGATCGGCATTCTCCTGGATCACCAGAGAGGCCGAGGTGTGGCGCACGAAGCAGGTCAGCAGGCCCTCCTCAGCCCCGCAATCGCGAACGAACGATCGTGCGGCTTCGGTGAAGTCGTAGAGGCCGGGGCCGGCGGTCTCGATGCGGATGCGGGTCTGCGTCATGCGTCCAGCCCGTTGAGCTCCCAGCGCCGCACCGGCTTGGCGAAGCCGCCGGAGCTCTCGTAGAGCGCCTCGGCGGCCTCGGTTTCGGAACTCGTCCACATCAGGAAGGTCGCCGGGCTCTCGCGCACGTCTTCCACGACCGCCTCGAACAGGGCACGGCCCGCGCCCTCCCCGCGCCCTTCCCTGCCGACGCAGACCTCGGCGAGCCAGGCCCCGGCACCCCCGTGGCCGCTGTCGTAATAGGCGTGCCAGACCGCATAGCCGATCGGCTCGCCGTCGGCGCGCTCGGCCACGAGCACGTGGAAGCTCGCATCGGCGGAGAACAGCGTCTTCCTGATGTTCTCCGGCGTGCAGTGCGCCGTGGAATCGCCGACCACCTCGTTGAGCTCGCGCGACAGGCGGGCAATGGCGGCCGCATCCTTCGGGCGCGCGGCGCGGATCGTCACATCGGCGGGGCTCATGAAACCTCCCTCGGCCTGTGTCCGGAACGTCCGGTGCGGACGATCCGTTGCTCTACACGAACTCATAGCCGATTTGCACACCGGAGGCCCCCATGCGCATCGCCTACGCTATCGCGATCATCCTGCTCGTCATCGGCGGGCTCGCCTGGGGCATCGTCGGGCTGTTCGACGTCAACATCCTGGAAATGTTCGGCATCCGCAGCCCCGTCACGATCGCGATCTATGTCCTGATCGGCCTGGCCGCGATCCTCGTGGCGATCGGCGGGCGGCGCTATCTGCGCGCCGGCGAGCACGAGAGCCGGCCCGAGGGCGCCCAGCCGCCCGAGGGCGGAACGCCCGTGACCGGCCGAAAGACCGAGCGCACGAAGACTGCCGGCACCCCCGCCCGCCCCTCGAAGGCCGGCGAGCCGACCGAGCCGGCCGGCACCGGCGCCAAGGGCGCCGGCCCGCGCGGCAAGGAATAGCCCGCCCGGTCTCGCATGAAGATCACAGCCCCGGCCCGCCGCCGGGGCTTTTCGCGACCGCTACCGAATACGGCCATCGAATTTCGCAATCCCGCTTCCGCCCCGCCCCGGTCTGGCACATAGTCGCGGCGAGAGCCTTCACCGGGAGAATTCGCGATGACCGACCGCCGCCTTGCCGGGTTTCTGAGCGTGCTTGCCAGCCTGTTCGCAGGCGCGTGCGGGCAGGAGGCGAGCTACATGCCCGCCCCGCCGCCCCCGCCGGTGGCCATGGAGCGGGCCGAGAGTGTCACCGTGACCGGCGCCCGGATGCAGGCGCCTGCGGACGGGCTGCCCGCCGAGGCTCCGGCCGAAGCCTATCTGGCCTACAGCCACAGCCTCTCCCTGCGCCTGCCGGCCGGCGAGCTGACCGCGCTCTACCAGGCCCATGTCTCGGCCTGCCAGGCGGCCGGCCTGGCGCGCTGCCAGATCGTCCATGCCCAGCTGAACGAGCCCGGCAGCGACAGGCCGAGCGCCTGGCTCGCCCTGCGCGCCGAACCGGGCTGGATCGGGACCTTCCGGAACGGGCTGGAGAGCGAACTCGGCGCGGCCGGCGGCGAGATCGTCTCGGAACAGACCTCGGTGGAGGATCTCACCACCCAGATCGTGGACGGCGAGGCCCGCCTGCGCGCCCGGCTCGCCCTGCGCGACCGCCTGCAGGACATGCTGGAGACGCGCGAGGGCGATCTGGAGGACATCCTCGCGGTCGAACGCGAGCTTGCCGACGTCCAGTCCGATATCGAGGCGCGCGAGAGCGTGCTCGCGGCGCTGCGCCAGCGGGTGACCTTCTCCCAGCTCAATCTGAACTACCAGGCCGCCGTGTCGCCGGCGGCCTCCTCCAATTTCGAGCCGATCGCGCGGGCGTTCGAGGACATGACGCGCGTCTTCGCCGAAGCGGTCGGCGCGCTCATCCTGTTCCTCGCGGCCGCCCTGCCCTGGCTGGTCGTCGGCGTGCCGGCGGTCTGGCTTCTGGCGCGCTGGCTCGGGCGGATCCTCGCCCGGCGCAAGGCCGCGAAGGCCTAGACGGTCACTCCGTCGGCGCGCCGGGCGAGAGCAGGTCCGGCGCGGCCTCCTCGCGGCGCTCCTCCTCCACGCGGCGGGCGATCGCGGTGTCGGGCGTGGTGTCGGGAGGCTGTGCCGGCGCGGCGGGAGCCGCGGCCGGGCCGTCGCGCGCCGGGGGCGGCGCGGCGGGAAGGGCAGGCACCGCCTCGCCCTCGATCGCGATGCGGTAGGTCGGGTCGGGCAGGACAAAACCGGCCGCCTCGAGCGCGGCCTTGACCGCCGCGATGGCCGCCGAGCGCGACTTGGCGAAATCGGCCGCTTCCTGGTCGATCCAGGCGGCGAAGAACAGATTGACCGTGGACTCGCCCACCTCCTCGATGATCGCGAGCGGGCCGGGATCGGCGAGCGTGAAGTCGAGCGCCTGCAGCGCGGCGGCGCCGGTCTCGATCGCGGCGAGCGCGTCCTGGTCGGGGTCGAGCCCGACGCGGAACTCGAAACGGCGTTCCGGATTGCGCGTGTAGTTGAGGATCACCGCCTTGAACACGGCGGCATTGGGGATGCGCAGGTGATTGCCCTGCAGCGTCATCAGGATCGTCGCGCGCGAGGTGAGCCGGATCACCCGGCCCTCATGGCCGTCGATCACCACGTGATCGTTCGGCCGGAAGGGCTGGCGCACCGACAGCAGGATCGAGGCGATGTAGTTCTCGATCGTGTCCTTGTCCGCGAAGCCGACGGCCAGCCCGATCACGCCCGCCGCGCCCAGCAGAGCGCCCAGGAAGGCCGTGGCGTCCAGGAGGCTCAGCGCGGAAATGACGCCGAGCACGAGGGAAAGCGTCAGCACCGAGGTCGCCAGCAGATCGGCGACGAAACGGTTCGGCGCGAGGCGCTGCCACAGCGCGGACCAGCGCGACAGCAGCCAGCCTGCAAACGCGATGGCGAGGAAGACCGCGAGGGCGAGCGCGAGCAGCGGTGCGCTGCGCACCACCCCCTCCACCTGCGCCTCCAGCTCGCCGAAGGCCGGGGCGATGCGGGTGGAGACATCGACGTCGCGTGCGATGCGGTTCTCCACCGTGACGACGCCCTCCACGCGGCCGGCGAGCGCCTCGGCGCGCTGGGCCGCCTCGGCGGTCAGCGTCTCGCCGGTCAGCGTGACGACGCCGGCGGTGACGGAGACCTCCACCCCGGCAAGGCTCTCGATCTGGGAAAAGATCGCCCTGATGCGCTGCGCGATGGCGGCATCCTCGGGAGCCTCGCCCTCGGTGACGATCTCGCCGTCGGGCTCGGCGGGAGGTTCCTGCGCGAGCGCGGGGGCGGCGAGGAGGAGGAGGGCGAGCAGGCAGCTCGCGATGAAGCGCGGTAGAGCTACGGTCATGTCTCCCCTCGACGCGGTGCCCGGGACAAACCGGCCCGGGGCGCGAGAGGTTGCATGCCAGGCCGGCGCGCGGCTGCGGGGCCGGTCAAGTGGTGCCAGACGGACACGGAAGCAAAAACCCCGGCGTCTCCGCCGGGGTTTCTCGTGCCGGCTCCCGGCCAGCCTCGCCTTGCAGGGCGCTACCGAGCCTGCGGTTGCGCCGCGGGTCGACATCATGCGGGGTCGAACAGGAAATGGCTGCTGTCATAGTCCAGTGCGAAGCGCGGCAGGCGCGAGAGCAGGTTCATGCCCAGGATGATGGCGGGCCGCTCCGCCAGACCGAAGGCACCAAAGATCGGAGCCTCCGCGAATGCGACCGGGACCGCCTCCAGACGCGCCGTGCCGATGCGCAGCGTCGCGGTATAGCCATCCCGGAAGTCCATCTCATGCTGGCTCACCCCGGCGGCCTCGCGCCGGGTCGAGAGTGCCTCGTTCTCGCTCGCCAGCGCTTCCATCAAGGTGCGGTTGGCGAAGCTCTCGGCCGCGCCGGTATCGATCACGGCCGTCGTCGCGACGCCGTCGATCTCGATCTGCACCAGGAAGAAGCCGCCATGAAGGATTTCCGCCGGCAGGTGTCCCGCGAGCGGGCGTGCGCCCGCTCCGTCGAAGCCGATGGTCATGGCCTCGAAATCGAAACTCAGCCGCCCCCGGGCGAAGACATCCTGGCCCAGTATCCCGTCATGGGCGTGCCCCCCTTGGTCGTGCTCCCCGGTCAGCGAGACGACCAGGCGGTCCTCAAGGCGCTGGCCCCCTGCCTCGATCGATTCAAGCAAATACATCGGCACGGTGCGCACGCCCGATGCACCATGCAGGCGTGCCTGATGCTCCGGATCGGGCTGCAGCGCGAGGGCATCAATGACGCGCGCCCCGATCGCCGTGCTTTGTGCAGCGGTATCGATCGCGAACATGAACTCGGCCGTGTCATTGAGCCGGACCGTGATCGCAGGCCGGCCCTCGGCGTCGAAGACGATCGCCGCGCCATCGCCCACGGCGGCGGAGGTGGTCCCAGCATGTGAAGCGGTTGAGGCGGCCGAACAGAGCACGCAGCCTGCGGCAATCAGGTGAAGCAATTTCATGTCGGGTCTCCTTCGACAGGGGAAGAGACCGAGTCCCTACTCCGACGCGCGAACCGCCGTATTGGAATTTCGTGATCCCGACACCGCGACCGCGCGGATGGCGCCCGGCGTCTGGCCCAGCCTGGCGGTCACGGCACGCGTGAGATGAGCCTGATCATAGAAGCCCGTCATAACGGCGATCTCGCTGATGGGTTCATCGCTCTCGCGCAGCAGCCGCAGGGCCTGGGCAAGCGCCGCATTGCGCCGCGTCAGCCGGGGGGAACAGCCATAGTGGCGCGCATAGAGGCGGGAGAAGTGCTCACGCGAGACGGTGAAGCGACGGGCCGTCGCATCAATACGCCCGGGTTCGGAGATCATCTCGGCGCGCGCGTCGGCAAGCCAGGCCGGCGGCCCGTCCTCGCCCAAGCAGGCAAGAATCGCACGCGCCACGAGTTCGTAGAGGATCAATTCGGCCAGCAAGGGGTCGGAGGTGATGTCGTTAGGGTCCGCGTCCAGGCCGTCGAGGACGTGGTGCCGCCGCTCGAGTCGGTGCGACAGACGCGATTGCAGCGCGCGGTCGGTGATGTGGATGTTTCGGCACCGAGCGCCATCCTCACCGCACCGGATTTCGTGCGCGAGACCGGCCGGTGAGAGTCGCCAGGTCCCGGCCCGGACATGGAATCCGCCGGAGTCCCCAGCCTCTTCGAAGCCGCCCGCCGCCACGTAGAGCAAGTGCCAGCTTTCATGGACATGGCCGCCATGGCACTCGCCAGGGGCCATGACAAATGAGGTTTCACAGAACGCAGTTGCAGCCGGTCGCGCAGGAGGGGCGGTCATCTTCACAGACAAGCGCACCGGCCCCGTCACGGCGATTGCCGTCAGGTTAAATCGCGGAAAGGCGGACGGCCCCCTAGCTGTCCAGGAAGCTGCGAAGCTTCCGCGACCGGCTCGGGTGCTTGAGTTTCCTGAGCGCCTTGGCCTCGATCTGGCGGATGCGTTCGCGGGTGACCGAGAACTGCTGGCCGACCTCTTCGAGCGTGTGGTCGGTGTTCATGCCGATGCCGAAGCGCATGCGCAGCACGCGCTCCTCGCGCGGGGTGAGGCTCGCCAGCACGAGCGTGGTGGTCTCGCGCAGGTTGGAGTGGATGGCCGCATCGATGGGCAGGACGGCGTTCTTGTCCTCGATGAAGTCGCCGAGATGGCTGTCCTCCTCGTCCCCGATCGGGGTTTCCAGGGAGATCGGCTCCTTGGCGATCTTCATCACCTTGCGCACCTTCTCCAGCGGCATGGAGAGCTTCTCGGCGAGCTCCTCCGGGGTCGGCTCGCGGCCGATCTCGTGCAGCATCTGGCGGCTGGTGCGAACGATCTTGTTGATCGTCTCGATCATGTGGACCGGGATGCGGATGGTGCGCGCCTGGTCGGCGATCGAGCGGGTGATGGCCTGACGGATCCACCAGGTGGCGTAGGTGGAGAACTTGTAGCCGCGGCGGTATTCGAACTTGTCGACCGCCTTCATGAGGCCAATGTTGCCTTCCTGGATGAGATCGAGGAATTGCAGGCCGCGATTGGTGTATTTCTTCGCGATCGAGATCACCAGGCGCAGATTGGCCTCGACCATCTCCTTCTTGGCCACGCGGGCTTCGCGCGCACCCTTCTGGACGGTGTGCACGATGCGGCGGAAATCGTCGATCGGAACGCCGGATTCCTGGGCCAGCGTCGCGATCTCCTCGCGGATGGCCTCGGCCTCCTTGCGCTCGCGATCGGCGAATTTCGCCCAGGCCTTGGACTTCTTGGCCATCTCGTCGATCCAGTTCGGATCGAGCTCGTGGCCGTGATATTCCTTCAGGAAGTCCAGGCGCGGCACGCCGTGGGCCTCGGCCATGCGCAGGAGCTTGCCCTCCAGGCCCACCAGGCGCTTGTTGATCGCGTCGAGCTGTTCGACCAGGGCCTCGATACGCGCATTGTTGAGATGCAGCGAATTGAGGTTGGCGACGATGCTCTCCGACAGCGCCTCGTAGGCGTCCCTGTCCTTCTTCGACAGGTCCTTGCCTTCCATGCGCTGGGTGACGAGCTTGTCCTGCAGCCGGCGGAAACTCTCGAAATCGGACGCGACCGCGTCCAGGGTCTCCATCACCCCCTCGCGCAGCTCGGCCTCCATGGCCGCAAGCGAAAGGTTCGCGCCTTCCTCGTCCTCGTCCTCGTCGACGGCTTCGCCCTCGCCCTCTTCGGACTCGGTCTCCTCCGCGCCGTCGCCGGACTGCTCGCGGCGGGCCTTGGCTTCCTCGGCCGCCTTGGCGCCGGGCGAGCCGGGGCCGCCGGTCGCGGAGTGGTCGGGCTTGGTTCCGCCATAGGTGGCGTCGAGATCGATGATGTCGCGCAGAAGCACCTGACCCGACTGGAGCTCGTCGCGCCAGACCATGATGGCCTCGAAGGTCAGCGGGCTTTCGCACAGCCCGCGGATCATCGCGTTGCGGCCCGCCTCGATGCGCTTGGCGATGGCGATCTCGCCCTCGCGGGACAGCAGTTCGACACTGCCCATCTCGCGCAGATACATGCGCACCGGATCGTCGGTGCGGTCCTGGGCGGCGCCGGTGTTCTGCCCGGCAACCGCGGTCTTGGACTTCTTCGCGACGGCGGTGGAGCCGGACTCCTCCTCGTCCTCGGAGTCGCCCTCGGAGTCGGGCTCGGCCTCCTCGAACTCCTCCTCGGAGTCCACCACGGTGATCCCCATCTCGGAGAGCTGGGAGAGGATGTCCTCTATCTGCTCTGAGGAAAACTCTTCGGAAGGAAGGACCTTGTTGAGTTCGTCATGCGTGACGTAGCCGCGCTTCTTCGCGGCCTTGATCATCGCCTTGACGGACTGATCGGTCAGATCGAGCAGCGGGCCGTCCTGGGACTCCGGTGCCGCCGTCTCGGTCGTCTCGGTCGCCGTTTTCGCCATGTGAGATTAGAGCTCCTCGAGCTTCCCATGCAGACGCGCGCGAAGTGCTATCGCGCGCCGCCTTTGTTCACCCTGCCGCGCCGCATCGCGGCGACGACTTTCTTCAGCTCATCGGAATTGCCGCCCTCGAATACGCCCTCAAGGCGTGCGCGCTCTTCAGCCTGACGGGCTTCCTGACTGAGCTTATCCATATAAGAAGCCGCAAGGCGGCGCCAAGCCTCCGCCCGGGCGTCCATTGCAGCTTGATCACCCCCCATGGCAGCGCGCATCGGCGCGCGCTCGGCTTCGAGACGTTTCAGACTTTGCGAGAACCCGCGTTCGGCCAGGACGGCGCGGAGCCCGCCGGCGCGCGCAAGGTCCTCAGAAGAGCAGGCGTCTAGAACGCCGTCACGCAGGCTGTCAAGCGGACCGAGGGGAAGCTCGGCGAGGGTCTCGGCCTCGTTCTCCGCGATTTCCGGCCATTCGATCGCGGCGAGCAGGAGCTGACGCGCCGGCGCGCTCGCCCGCGGCGCGGCGCGGGCGGCCTTGAGCGAGGCCGTCGCCGGGCCCGCGAGGGGGTCCTTGTCCCGCCGCCAGCCGCGTTCGCCCCGCGTCCGGCGACCGGCGAAGCCCGCGCCCAGCTCGGCGGCCAGGCGCCGGTCGAACTCGGCGGTGTACTCGTTCCTGAGGTCGGCATCGTTGATCTTCGCGACCAGCGCGCGCAGGCGCTTTCGAAAGCTCGCGCGGGCGTCGGGATCGGTCAGCGGCTCGAGCGCCTTCTCGCGCTCCCACAGCACGTCGATCAGCGGGCGCGGCTCGGCGATCGCCTCGCGCAGGGCCTGCGCGCCCCGCTCGCGCAGCATGTCGTCGGGATCCTGGCCTTCGGGCAGGAAGGCGAAGCGCAACGTCCTGCCCGCCTCGAGAAGCGGCAGGGCGCGCTCGGCCGCGCTCGCCGCGGCGCGCACGCCGGCGCTGTCGCCGTCGAGGCAGACCACCGGCTCGCCGCCGGCGCGCCACAGAAGGCGCAGCTGGTCCTCGGTCAACGCCGTGCCGAGCGGGGCGACGGCATGGCCCATCCCGGCGCGGGCGAAGGCGATGACGTCCATGTAGCCCTCCGCCACGATGAGGCCCCTGGCCTTGACGCCCGGGTCGGACGCGAAGCGGCGCGCCTCGGGGAAGCGGTAGAGGCAGGAGCCCTTGTGGAAGAGCGAGGTCTCCGGCGAATTCAGGTATTTCGCGCGCGCGTCCGAGGACAGGGCGCGCCCGCCGAACGCCACCAGCCGGCCGCGCGCGTCGTGGATCGGAAACATCACCCGGTCGCGGAAGCGGTCATAGGGCTCGCCTCCGCCCTCGGGCTCGATGAGCAGGCCCACTTCGAGGAGTTCGGCGCTTTTGGCGCCCTCGGCGAGCAGGAAATCCTTCAGCGCGCGGCGCGAGTTCGGCGCGTAGCCGATCGAGAAGCGCTCGCACTCCTTCATCGACAGGCCGCGCCGGGAGAGATAGGCGCGCGCCTCGGCCCCCTCGGACCCCTTCAGCTTCCTCTCGAAGAAGGCCTGCGCGGCCTCCATCCACTCCACCAGCGACTTCTTGCGCTCCTCGCGCCGGGCCGCCTCCGGATCGGGCCTCGGCATGTCGAGCCCGGCTTCGCTCGCGAGCTGCTCGACCGCCTCGATGAAGGAGAGCCCTTGGGTTTCCTGCAGCCAGGTGATGACGTCGCCGTGCTTCTGGCTGGCGAAGCAGTGATAGAAGCCCTTTTCGTCATTGACGAAGAAGGAGGGCGTGCGCTCCTTCTTGAACGGGCTCAGCCCGACCCATTCGCGGCCCTGGCGCTTGAGCGCGACCGAGCGCCCGATCAGGTCGGACGGGCGCACACGCGCCTTGATCTCGTCGATGAAGCCGTCGGGCAGGGACATGGGGCGATAGTGCTCGGTGCTTGGCCGCACAGACTACGCCGGGAGGAGGCGGCGAGTCATCCGATCCGCGCCGCTGAACTGGTACGCGGCGGTGGTCCTAAGCCGCCCCGGTAAGGCGCGACTTCACCTCGGCGCCTGCCTTGGAGAAGTCCATGCGTCCCGAATAGCGGTCCTTCAGCGTGCCCATGCACTTGCCCATGTCCTTCAGGCCCGTCGCGCCGAGCTCGTCGACCACCTCGTCGACGGCCTTCGCGATCTCCTTCTCGCACATGGGCCTGGGCAGGTATTCGCGCACAATGTCGGCCTCGGCGCGCTCGCGTTCGGCGAGGTCGAGCCGGCCGGCCTTCTCGTAGGTCTCCGCGCTTTCCTCGCGCTGCTTGACGAGCTTCTGGAGGAGCGAGAGGACTTCGCCTTCGCCGCAACCCTCGCAGCGATCCTCCGCGCGCGCGGCGATGTCGCGGTCCTTGATGGCGGCCTGGATGAGCCGCAGCGTGTTCAGGCGCAGGGAATCCTTCGCCCGCATCGCATCCTTCAGGTCCGCGAGGATTCGTTCGCGAATGTGCATCTCACATCCTTCCGGCCGGGGCGCGCATCACAGCGCGAGTCGCAAGCCATTGTAAAACCAACCGTTTTTAGGACCGCCTTCGACTTGACGCAAAGGGGTGCCTCCCATAACGTCCGCGCGTTTATCCGCAGGGCGCGCTTTGCACGGGCGAGCGCGCCGTCGCGGGTCCCGCGCAGCGTCAAGGAGCGGTCAGGTATGTCGGAAACGATCGAGAATCAAGTGCGCGGGAAATCACGTTTCCTGAAGGACCTCTCCAGAGCCGAGATCGAGGCGGCCACCGGCGCGGTGGTCCTTGCCGACGGCAGCGTGTTCCTGGGACAGGGCGCAGGCGCGACGGGCACGGCGACCGGGGAGCTGTGCTTCAACACGGCGATGACCGGCCACCAGGAAATCCTCGCCGATCCCTCCTATGCCGGCCAGGTCGTGTGCTTCACCTTCCCCCATATCGGCAATGTCGGGGCGAACCAGGAGGACGAGGAAGCCGCGTCCGACCAGGCCAGGCGCGCCGCGGTGGGAATGGTCAGCCGCGCTAAGATCACCCCGCCGGCGAGCTGGCGCGCCGAACAGGGCTTCGAGGAATGGCTGGCGAGCCGCGGTATCGTCGCGGTCACCGGCATCGACACGCGCACCCTGACCCGGCGCATCCGCGAGGAGGGCATGCCGATGGTCGCCATAGGGCATGCCCGGGACGGCAGGCTCGACCTGGACAAGCTCGTCGCGCTGGCGAAGGAAGCCCCCACGATGGAGGGCCGGGAACTCACCCGCGAGGTCACCGGCGCGGCCGCCGGCGGCTGGCAGAGCGCCGACTGGAAATGGCCCGAGGGCTATGCCGAGGGTCCGAAGTCCGGACCCAAGGTCGTCGTGCTCGATTACGGGGTGAAGGCGAATATCCTGCGCCGCCTCGCCGGGGCGGGCGCGCGCGTGCACGTCATGCCGGGCAGCTCGAGCGCTGAGGACGTCATCCGGGAGAAGCCGGACGGGGTCGTGGTCAGCAACGGGCCGGGCGATCCGGCCGAGACCGGCAAGTTCGCGCTGGCCACCATTCGCGGCGTGATCGAGGCGGGAATCCCGGTTCTGGGCATCTGCCTCGGACACCAGATGATCGCGCTCGCGATCGGGGCGAAGACCGTGAAGATGACGCAGGGCCATCACGGCGCGAACCATCCGGTGAAGAACATCGAGACCGGCCAGGTGGAGATCGTGTCGATGAACCACGGCTTCGCGGTCGATCGCGACAGCCTGCCGGACAACGCGAAGGAGACCCACGTCTCGCTGTTCGACGGGACCAATTGCGGCTTCATGCTGACCGACAAGCCGGTCACTTCCGTCCAGCACCATCCCGAGGCGAGCCCGGGCCCGCAGGACAGCTTCGCGGTCTTCGAGAAGTTCGTCGGGTCGCTGGCACGCGGCTGAGCCGGCTTGGCGAAGCGCGCGAAGCGTCCGACACTCGCGCCCATGAGCGCATCCGATCACCCGCCCGCGACGCTGGAAGAGCGCCTCAAGCGCGCCCTCGTGCCGCCGCGCCTGGAGCTCGCGCGCATCACGCGGCGCGAGCTGAAGAAGGGCGAGCCGGAGCTGCGCCTCCTGCCCCATCTCCTCGACCGCAGCCGCGCGGCGATGGATATCGGCGCGAACCGGGGAATCTGGGCCGGGCTGATGGCCCGCCACTGCGGGACGGTCTGGGCCTTCGAACCGAACCCGAAGCTGTTCGCGGTGCTCGAGCGCGCCGCCGCGCCCAATGTCGAGTGCCGCCGGATCGCGCTGTCCGATGCGGCCGGCGAGGCGATGCTGATGATCCCCGGCGAGGCCGGGCGCTATTCCAACCAGGGCGCCTCGCTCAGCCGCGACAAGATCGGCACCCGGGCGCACATGAGCGTCAGCGTCGATGCCGCGCGCCTCGACGATCTCGACCCGCCGCCGACCGGTTTCCTGAAGATCGACGTCGAGGGCCACGAGCGCGCCGTCATCGAGGGCGCACGCGGCCTCATCGCGCGCGACCGGCCGGTGATGATCGTCGAGATGGAGGAACGCCATACCGGCCGCGAGATCTCCGGCGAGCTCGACTTCGTGGAAGCGCTCGGCTACCGCACCCTGGTCCTGAAGGAGGGCCAGCTCTCGGCCCGGTCCCGCTTCGACCCGGACGCGGACCACCGCGCGCGCGCCGGCAAGCCCGGCTATATCAACAACTTCATCTTCCTTCCCGAGTGACGCCACCCCGCGCGCCGCGCAATTCCGCGCCCGGGCGAATCTGATCATAGTGTGATCCTTCGACAGGAGGACATGCCATGCCGGTACAAACCTCGCCTGAACTCTTCTGGCTCACGCTCGTCGCACTGCTCACCGCACTTCTGTGGGTCCCCTATATCCTCCAGCTCATCATGCAGATGGGGGTGATGGGCGCGCTCATGGACGCGCAGGGCGAGCATCCCCACAAGGCGCAATGGGCGCTGAGGGCCAAGCGGGCCCATTACAACGCGGTGGAGAACCTGGTGGTCTTCGCCCCGCTCGCGCTCGCGGTGCACGCGCTCGGCGCCGGGACCGCCGCGACGGCACTTGCCGCGGCCGTCTATTTCTGGGCGCGCCTCGCCCATTACGGCTTCCATCTCTTCGCCCTGCCGGTCGTGAGGACGCTCGCCTTCCTGGTCGGCTGGGGCTGCCAGCTCGTGCTCGCCTTCACCCTGCTCGGCTGGATGTGAGCCGCTTCGAGCTGACACGCCGCCACGCGCTCGCCCTCACCGCGGCGGGCGCGCTGGCATCCTGCGCCCGCCGCAGCGCGGCGGACGCACCCGAGGGCCTTCTGCGCGTGGCCATCGCCAACGAGCCGGACAGCCTCGACCCGCTCAAGGGCCAGTTCGCGTCATCGGCCCTCCTCTACAAGCAGCTCCACGCCCCGCTGACCGAATACTCCCCGACCGGCGGGCTGGCGCCGGGGCTTGCCGACGGCTGGCGCAGCCGGGACGGGCAGGTCTGGACCTTCCGCCTCAATCCGGGCCTCGTCTGGTCGGACGGCACGCCGCTGACCGCGCAGGACGTGGTCTGGACCGCGCGCCGGGCCGTCGATCCGCGCACCGGCTTTGCCGATCTCGGCGACTTCTTCGCGGTGGAGAACGCAAAGGCCGCGCTCGCCGGGGAGGCCGCGCCCGAGACGATCGGGGTCGAGGCGCCCGACCTGCATACCGTGATCTTCCGCCTCGACCAGCCGGTCGGGCTCTTCCCGGTCTTCATGCGCGAGTTCTACCCCCTGCCCCGCCACGCGGTGGAAGCCAATCCGGACCGCTGGACGCGGGCGGAAAACTGGGTCGGCGCCGGACCCTACGTGCTGGAGAGCCAGTCCGCGCTCTCCTACCGGCTCGTGAGGAATCCGAGCTTCCATGCGGCAAGCTCGGTCTCCATTCCCGCGGTGCGCGTCGAGGTGGTCGAGGACGCGGCGACGCGCACGCGCCTGTTCCGGGCCGGCGATCTCGACCTCGCCGACCAGCCGCCCCCCGAACAGATCGGCTTCCTGAAGGAGCAGATCGGCGAACGGATGAAGAGTTTCGAGGCACCGATCCTCAGCTATCTCAAGATCAATCACGCCCGCCCGGCGCTTGCCGACGTGCGGGTCCGCCAGGCCCTGTCGCTCGCTATCGACCGGGCCTTCCTCGCCGACCAGTTCTTCGACGGGGAGGCCTCGCCCACCGAAACCGTGATCCCCTCCGAGGCCCCCGCCGCGCCGGCCGATCTCGACACCGCGCGCACCCTTCTCGCCGCCGCCGGGTACGAGTCCGGCACGCCGCTGCGGCTCTCGCTGCGCACCACCTCGGGCGGGCGCGAGCGCCTCGCGGTCGCGATCGCGGACGATCTGTCGCGCATCGGGGTGGAGATCGAGCTTCTGGCGACCTATCCGGTCGACATGTTCCAGGCCGTCGATGCCGGCGAGTTCGACCTCGCCCTGTCGCGCTTCGACCGCGGGCTGAAGTCCGATCCCAACTTCATGCTGCAGCCCTTCGGCCCGGAAGGCTCCGCCGACGACGGGGGCTGGCGCGGCCCGGTGCGCGAAGCCTTCGACGCACTGATGAACCAGGCGCGCGCGACGATCAACGCGGAGATGCGCAGCACGCTCTATCACGAGGCCGAGCGCCTTCTGCTCGCCCAGCAGGCCATCATCCCGCTGCTGCACGAGCGGGCCTTCTGGATGGTGTCGGACCGGGTGACGGGTGTGCGCGGGGAGGTGCAGCCGATGCTGTGGCGGGATCTGGGGCTGGCGGGATGAGCGCGAGCGCCGCGCGCCTCCTCGAGCGCTGGGCGGACCATCTGGAGGCGGCCGGCCTCACCGATCCCGGGGCCGCGACGGGCCGGCGGATCATTGCCCGTTACGGCCGACCACACCGGGTCTATCACGGCCGGGGCCATCTCGCCTTCCTGCTGGGCGAGATCGAGCGCATGGCCGGTCTCGTCGGCGATCTCGCCCGCCTGCGTTTCGCCGCCTGGTTCCACGACGCGATCTATGCGAGCTGGCGCAAGGACAACGAGCTTCGCAGCGCGCTCTGGGCCGAGATGGCGCTGCGCGCGATGGGCGCGGACGCCGCGCTCGCGGACCGGACCGGCGCGCTGATCCGAGCGACCGCGCGCCATGGCGAGGGCGGCCGGGACGGCGACGACGATCTCTTCCTCGACATGGACATGTCGATCCTCGGTGCGGCCCCGGAAGTCTACGACCGCTACGCGCGCCAGGTGCGGCTCGAATATTTCTGGGCCCCGCCGCAGGCCTACCGCAAGGGACGGCGCGCCTTCCTGGAGGCCGTTCTGGGGCGCCGCCGCATCTTCCTGACCGACACCTACGAGAGCGCGCTGGGCGCGCAGGCTCGCGAGAACCTGCGCCGGGAACTGAGCGGCCTCTGACTCCCCCCTCGCCATCGCCGCGATTCCGCGCTAACACCCCGCTTCAGCATTTCGCCAGAAATCCCCGCCGCCATCCGGGCCGTTACCGGAGGGCCTGGCGGGGTTGCGCGCGAACGAAGACCCCTGCTGGAGCGTTTCCCGCCGAAGCGTCCGCCGACACGTGAGAAGAGGCCTGCCATGCCCAAGCGCACCGACATCGACTCCATCCTGATCATCGGCGCCGGGCCCATCGTGATCGGCCAGGCCTGCGAGTTCGACTACTCGGGCGTCCAGGCGGTCAAGGCGCTCAAGGAAGAGGGCTACCGGGTCATCCTGGTCAATTCCAACCCGGCCACGATCATGACCGATCCGGGCCTGGCCGATGCGACCTATATCGAGCCGATCACGCCGGAAATGGTCGCCAAGGTGATCGAGAAGGAGCGCCCCGACGCGCTGCTGCCGACCATGGGGGGGCAGACGGCCCTCAATTGCGCGCTCGAACTCGACCGGCGCGGCGTGCTGGACCTGTTCGGCGTGGAGATGATCGGGGCCAAGGCCGACGTCATCGACAAGGCGGAGAACCGCGAGCGCTTCCGCAATGCGATGGACAAGATCGGCCTTGAAAGCCCGAAATCGCGCACCGTCCACTCCATGATCGAGGCCGAGACGGTGATGGACGAGCTGGGACTTCCCGCCGTCATCCGCCCCTCCTTCACGCTCGGCGGCACCGGGGGTGGCATCGCCTACAATGTGGAGGAATTCCGCGAGATCGTCGCCTCGGGCCTGGCCGCCTCGCCGGTCAAGGAAGTGCTCATCGAGGAGAGCGTGCTCGGCTGGAAGGAGTTCGAGATGGAGGTGGTCCGCGACCGCGCGGACAACTGCATCATCGTGTGCTCGATCGAGAATATCGATCCGATGGGCGTGCACACCGGCGATTCCATCACCGTCGCGCCCGCGCTGACCCTCACCGACAAGGAATACCAGCGCATGCGCACCGCCTCGATCGCCGTGCTGCGCGAGATCGGGGTGGAGACCGGCGGCTCGAACGTGCAGTTCGCCGTCGATCCCAAGACCGGGCGCATGGTCGTCATCGAGATGAACCCGCGCGTCTCGCGCTCGTCCGCCCTGGCCTCGAAGGCCACCGGATTCCCGATCGCCAAGGTCGCGGCCAAGCTGGCCGTGGGCTACACGCTGGACGAGATCGACAACGAGATCACCGGCGGGGCGACGCCGGCGAGCTTCGAGCCGACGATCGACTACGTCGTCACCAAGATCCCGCGCTTCGCCTTCGAGAAATATCCCGGCGCCAAGAACACGCTGACGACCTCGATGAAGTCGGTCGGCGAGGCGATGAGCATGGGACGTACCTTCAAGGAGAGCGTCCAGAAGGCGCTGCGCTCGCTGGAGACCGGCCTGTCCGGCTTCGACGAGATCCGCATCGAGGGGCTCGACCACGCCGACAGCCCGGACAGCCGGCGCGCGGCCATACTCGCGGCACTGAACACCCCGACCCCGGACCGGCTGCGCGTCATCGCCCAGGCGTTCCGCGAGGGGCTGAGCGTCGAGGACGTCAACAATGCCTGTTCCTACGAGCCCTGGTTCCTGCGCCAGATCGAGGAGATCGTGCAGACCGAGGAGGACGTGTCCACGCTCGGCCTGCCCGAGACGGCGGAAGGGATGCGCGCGCTGAAGGCCGACGGCTTCTCCGATGCGCGCCTCGCGCAGCTGACCAGGCAGGACGAGGCGAGCGTGCGCGCCCACCGCAGGAAGCTCGGCGTCAGGCCCGTCTTCAAGCGGGTGGATACCTGCGCGGCCGAGTTCGAGGCGGCCACGCCCTACATGTATTCGAGCTACGAGACCGGGGAGTGCGAGAGCGATCCGACCGAGCGCAGGAAGGCGATCATCCTGGGCGGCGGTCCGAACCGGATCGGCCAGGGCATCGAATTCGACTATTGCTGCTGCCACGCCGCCTTCGCGTTCGCCGAGATGGGCATCGAGTCCATCATGGTGAACTGCAATCCGGAAACCGTCTCCACCGACTACGACACCGCAGACCGGCTCTATTTCGAGCCGCTGACCGCCGAGGACGTGCTGGAGCTCATCGAAACCGAGCGCTCCAGGGGCGAGCTTCTCGGCGTCGTCGTGCAGTTCGGCGGGCAGACCCCCCTGAAGCTCGCCGCGGAACTCGAGGCGGCCGGTATCCCGATCCTGGGCACGGCGCCGGATGCGATCGACCTTGCCGAGGACCGCGAGCGCTTCAAGGAATTGCTCGATCGGGTCGGCCTGCGCCAGCCGCCGAACGCCATCGCCAAGTCGGAGGAGCAGGCAACCCGGCTCGCCAGGGAACTCGGCTTCCCGCTGGTGCTGCGCCCCTCCTTCGTGCTCGGCGGGCGGGCGATGGAGATCGTGCGCGATCAGGAGAGCTTCGAGCGCTATATCCGAGAGGCGGTCCACGTCTCGGGCAAGGCGCCGCTCCTGCTCGACCGCTATCTCACCGACGCGAGCGAGGTCGATGTCGATGCCGTCTGCGACGGCGAGGAGGTCTGGGTCGCCGGGGTGATGGAGCATATCGAGGAGGCCGGCGTGCACTCGGGCGATTCCGCCTGCGCCCTGCCGCCCTATTCCCTGTCGGACGAACTCGTCGCGGAACTCAAGCGCGAGACCGAGGCGCTGGCCCGGGCGATCGGCGTGAAGGGGCTGATGAACGTCCAGTACGCGGTCAAGAACGGCGAGATCTTCGTGCTCGAGGTCAATCCGCGCGCCAGCCGCACCGTGCCCTTCGTGGCCAAGGCGATCGGCGCGCCGGTCGCGGCCATCGCGGCCAAGGTGATGGCGGGAGCCAGGCTCGCCGAGTTCAACACCAGGCCGTCCGATCCCGGCCACGTCGCGGTGAAGGAAGCCGTGATGCCGTTCGCCCGCTTCCCGGGCGTCGATCCGGTTCTCGGCCCGGAGATGCGCTCGACCGGGGAGGTCATGGGCATTGATGCCAAGTTCGAAGGCGCGTTCGCCAAGGCCCAGCTCGGCGCCGGCGTGAACCTGCCGCGCACCGGCACCGTCTTCGTCTCCCTGAAAGAGGGCGACAAGGCGATGATGATCGAGCCCTGCCGCCAGCTCACCGAGATGGGATTCACGATCCTCGCCACGGGAGGCACGGCGAAGACGTTGTCGGACGCCAATGTTCCGGTCACGCGCATCAACAAGGTGTTCGAGGGCCGGCCCCACATCGTCGACGCGATCAAGAACGGCGAGGTGCAGCTGATCTTCAACACGACCGAGGGGCGCCAGTCGCTGATCGACTCCTACTCGATCCGGCGCACCGCGCTGGAACTGAAGGTGCCGTGCTACACCACGGCCTCGGCGAGCCGGGTCTGTGTGCAATCGCTCGCAGCCATCGATGCGGGAGAGCTTGAACCGCGCGCCTTGCAATCCTATCGTGAAGGTTCGGCCTGACGGCGCGATTGCCGCGCGCCAGGCCGGGACGTCGCATTCTGACGGGACGATTTCATGCAGAAGATTCCGATGACGGCCGAGGGCCATCAGGCCCTCGACGCAGAACTGAAGCATCTCAAGAGCGTCGAGCGCCCGGCCGTGATCCAGGCGATCGCCGAGGCGCGCGAGCACGGCGACCTCTCGGAGAATGCCGAATACCACGCCGCCAAGGAGCGCCAGGGCTGGATCGAGGGCCGCGTTCAGGAACTCGAGGACAAGCTCGCGCGCGCCCAGGTGATCGACACCTCCAAGATGGGCGGCGACACGGTGAAGTTCGGCGCGACCGTCACGGTCGTCGACGAGGACACCGACAAGGAAGCCACCTACAAGATCGTCGGCGAGGACGAGGCCGACGTGAAGTCGGGCAAGATCTCGCTGTCCTCCCCGATCGCGCGCGCGCTGATCAACAAGGAGGTCGGCGACGTGGTCGAGGTCAACGCCCCCGGCGGGGTGAAGACCTACGAGATCCTGAAGGTGGAGTGGCTGTAGCCCCCCTTTGACCGGACAAGGGCGGCCGCCGGACCTCCGGCGGCCGTTTCTTTTCCGGGAAGGTCTGGCCTCGCGCGCGCTTTTGTCCGAACATTTGGTCCGGCAGAGGCGGGAGAGACTCACATGACCATCGCGATCCTCGGCGCGGGCAGCGTCGGCCAGGCGCTCGCCGGACGCTTCAAGGCGGCCGGGCGGAGCTATCTCTACGGCGCGCGCGACACCGCCGAGCGCGAGGAGCTCGCTCCCCACAGCGCGCTCGCGAAGGAAGCCGTCGCCAGGGCCGACATGGTGCTGCTCGCGGTCCAGTATCCCAAGGCCGAAGCGGCGCTGAAGGGCGCGGGCGATCTCACGGGCAAGATCGTCATCGACGCCACCAATCCGCTGCAGATGACCGATGACTGGCTCGCCCTCTCGGTCGGCCACACCAGCTCGGGCGCGGAGGACCTCGCGCGGCGCTTTCCCGAGGCCCGCTTCGTGAAGTGCTTCAACCAGACCGGCGCGGAGACTCTCGCCGATCCGGGCCGGCTGGACGCCCGCCCTGCGATGTTCGTCGCCGGCGACGACGAGGATGCGCGGGCGCAGGTGCGCGATCTGGCCGAAGCCTGCGGCTTCGAGGCCATCGACGCCGGCCCCCTCAAGACCGCGCGCCTGCTCGAGCCCCTGGCCATGCTCTGGATCGAGCAGGCCCTCAAACGCGGCCAGGGCCGCGACTTCGCGTTCGCGCTGACGCGGGCGAAATAGGAACGGCCGCCGGAGATCCGGCGGCCGCCTTCGTTCTGAAGCGATGACGAGTTCAGAGATCGAGGTCGGCGGTGCGCACGATCGTCATGTCGCTTGCGTTGATCGCCGAGTCCTGCCCGAGCGGCCCCAGATCGATGCCATCGCCGCGGCTGCGGCCCTGCGCGATGAGGTCGCCTTGGGCAACCGTCTCGCCGCGCGCCACCTGCACCGCATCGAGGTTGTAAAAAATCGTCGACCATCCGGTGGCGTGATCCAGAACCACATACTGTCCCGCGCTGTCGGGACCCGGCGCGTCGGTGCCAACCGCCCGAACGCGCCCCGCTGCCGGAGCATAGATCTCCGGATCGGAGTCGACGAACACGAACTCGCTGCGCGCGCGGCTGTCGACATCCTCGATGAGAACCGCCGCCGCTTCGCCGCTCTCGCGTACGCTCATGAAGACCGGACGCTCGCGCTGATCCAGGAAGCGCAGCTCGGTATCCGAGCCGGCGCTTATCACGTGAATCAGCGGATGGGCGGCGTTGACGACACCGATCGTAACCTCTTCACGGCCGTCCTCGGTCTCTCCCACGACGTCGATGGCCAGACGATCACCGGTCTCGTCGGTGAACTCGATGCGGGCATCGCCCCTGCCCTGCACATCGGCACGAATATCCACGGGATTGCCATTGGCATCCTGGATCGTGAGCGAGATCGGGTCGGTCGAACCGCTGGCCACGCCCATGATCGAGGCCCAGTTCGCCGGGTTCAAGAGCACCTGGCGCGGGTCGATATCATCAAGCGCCTCGAGGGCTTCAAGGCGTTCGAGTTGCTCGAGTGCCTTGAACGGCGAGGCCTCGATCGCGCGCCGGACGGGCGTGGCCGCCTGGCTTTGAACAACCGCGACCGTGGCACGAGCGGAGACCGCCGCCGGCTCCCCGGCAAGGGACGCCGAAACCAGGGCCTGGGCGGCCGCCACCGGAACGATGGCAATAGACAGCGCGGCCGCGGCCGCCACGGCGAAGAGGGCCTGACCATCCCGTTCGCCGCTGTTCGCAAGTATCGCTTTGATGCGCATTTTTCTTACCTTTCCAACCGAAAGCCCGAAGGCCGAAATGATGTCAGCGCCGGGCCTCTCGACCCAGGGGACATCGATGAGGGCGCGGGCATAGGCCCGCGCATTGGCCCGCCTGCCCAGCACCGCGAGCGTTTCCGCATCGCAGGCCATTTCACGGGCAAGCGAGAGTCTCCGCTCGATCCGGGCGAAGACCGGATTGAACCAGAGAAACACGCCCAGGAACTCGCCGAGCAGACGATCGCGTTCGTCGCCACGCCTTGCGTGGACGAGTTCATGGACCAATGCATACTCGCCGGTGCGGCCATGGCCCTTCTCCGCGAGCGTGCGGGGAAAGACGATCGTGGGCTTGAGACCCGTCAGGAATGGCGAACCCGCAGCCTCGCTCGTCCACAACCGCACTGCGCCGGCCGCAAGTCCGAGCCGGCCGGCCCAGTCGGCCAGGAGGTCGGTGATGGGTCCTTCCGCCGGACGGCTGCGAGCGAGAAGGCGGGCGATGCTGAGACGGTTCAGCAGGAAGCCCGTGAGCGCTCCGGCAAGCCCGACGCAGTACAGGACGAGGAAGAGCAGGCTCGTGGCATCGGCGAACACAGCGATCCATTCGGCGCGCGCCGCGTCGAGCAGGGACGGCAGGGATCCCTCGCCGCCCGGGACGGCGGGCGATGGCGCTGCAGGTTGGGAGGTGGCGGAGACTTCCGGACGCACATCCAACCGTGCCGAGCCCGGTGCGTCTTCTCCCGCTGCCGTGCCGGGTATGCGCGAATCGACCGAAAGGGCCGTGGAGTTGCTGGAGCGTGCGGTCAGCAGACCGCTGGCTGGCAGCGCGGGCGCAGCGATCGCCACCAGCAAAGGAAGGAGCGCGGCAAGGCGCGCAAGGCGCCAGACAGACACCGAGGTAAAGCGTTGGCCGGATAATGCCTCTGCCCTGTCGGCGACAGCATAGGCCAGCGCTGCCAGCGCGAGGCTGGACAGCATGGCAATCATGACCAAGGGTGCGATCGTGCTCACCGGCTCTTCTCCTGCGCGTCGGTCTCCTCCAGAAGCGCGCGCAATTCCTCGCGTTCCGCCTCATCCAGCAGGGGACTGTCGGTAAAGGCGGAGGCAGGAATGTGACCTTCGACCTCCAGCACCCGGCGCGCGAAGTCGCGCACCATTCGACCGATCATCTCCACCTTCTTCGGCTTCGCCTCGAACAGGGTGAGGCCGTGGAACTCGCCGCGCGTGACGAGCCCCTTTTCCACCATGCGCGAGAGCACCGTGCGCGTGGTGGAGTAGGACCAGCCGAGCGGCGCACCCGCGGCCTCGTGCACCTCGCGGGCGCTGGCGCGTCCGCCGCGCCAGAGCGCCTTGAGGAGTTCGAGCTCGTTCGGGCTGGGTTCGGGCGAAGTCATGACATGTCTCCTTCTATCGCTACATCTGTAACACGTTTGGTGCCTCTGTCAACGACACACGACGAGACCGTGAATTGACGCCCCGCGCCGCGCCGCCGAGTGTGCGCGCATGACCTCGTCCGAACGCACCTGTTTCGTCGTCTTCGACGGCCGCCGCGGCATCGAGAACCAGGCCTTGGGCCTGGCCGAAGCCGTGGCCCGCCTGACGGCGCTGCGCCTGATGCCTGTCCATGTGCCGCGTTCGGGGCCGATCGAGGAGCCCGGCGCTATCGCCCCGGAGCTGTGGATCGGCTGCGGGCGGGCCGCGGTGCGCGCAAGCGGGCCGCATCGCAGGGCCTTTCCCGATTGCGTGATGGTCTATGTCCAGCACCCGCGCGAGGCCTTCGAGCGATTCGACCTCATCGTCCCGCCCCGCCACGACCGGATCGACGGGCCGAACGTGTTTCCCATCCTCGGCTCGCCCAACCGCATCACGCCTGCGCGCCTGGCCGAGGGTGCGGCACCGTTCGCCGAGCGCGCCGACGCCCTGCCGGCGCCCCGCGCGGCCGTGCTGATCGGAGGCGACAGCAAGCATCACCGCTTCACGAAGGAGGCGGGCGACTATCTCCTGGACCGGCTTGCCTTCGTCAGGAGCCGGGGCGTCGCCCTGATGGTCACCGTCTCGCGGCGCACGCCGGAAGATTTCACCGACGTGCTGCGCGCCCGCTTCCGGCGCGATCCGGGCGTCTGGCTGCACGACGGGGACGGGGCGAACCCCTATTTCGCCTTCCTCCATTACGCCGACTGGATTTTCGTCACCGAGGATTCCACCAACATGCTCACCGAGGCGGCCACCGCCGGAAAGCCGGTCTACCGCCTCGGGCTCGACGGGGATGCTGGCAAGTTCAAGCGGCTCTACGGCGAGCTGGAGGCCCACGGTGCGATGCGCCCCTTCCTCGGCCGGCTGGAGCGCTGGGACTATACGCCGCTCCACGAGACCGACCGTGCGGCGCGCCGCGTGCTTGAAATTCTCGACGCGAGAGCCCACTCCTGACCCCGAGAGACGAGGGGCGCGCGAATCCGTTCACGCCGGCCCGCTTCAGACAACGAGAAGGATCCCCGCCATGAGCGAGACGCGCCACGGTAAAGTCGTCATCATCGGATCGGGCGCGGCCGGCTATACCGCCGCGATCTATGCGGCGCGCGCGATGCTGAAGCCGATGCTGATCTCCGGCCTGCAGCCGGGCGGGCAGCTGACCATCACCACGGACGTGGAGAACTATCCCGGCTTCGCCGACGTCATCCAGGGTCCCTGGCTGATGGAGCAGATGAAGGCGCAGGCCGAGCACGTGGGTACCGAGATGGTCAACGACGTCATCGTCGAGGCCGACCTGAAGGCCACCCCGAAGCGGCTCGTGGGCGATAGCGGCACGGTCTACACCGCCGATGCGGTGATCATCGCGACCGGGGCGAGCGCGAAGTGGCTGGGCCTCGAGAGCGAGCAGAAATTCCAGGGCTTCGGGGTTTCGGCCTGCGCGACCTGCGACGGCTTCTTCTACCGCGACAAGGAGGTCTTCGTGATCGGCGGGGGCAACACGGCGGTGGAGGAAGCGCTGTTCCTGACCAATTTCGCGAAGAAGGTGACGCTCGTGCACCGGCGCGATTCGCTGCGCGCGGAGAAGGTCATGCAGGACCGCCTGTTCAAGCATCCCAAGATCGAGGTGATCTGGGACAGCGTGCTCGACGAGATCCTCGGCCAGGAAAAGCCCATGCCGGGCGTGACCGGGGTGCGGCTGAAGAACCTTAAGACCGGCGAAACCGAGGAACGCCCCGCCGACGGCGTGTTCATCGCCATCGGCCACGCGCCCGCGACCGAGCTGTTCAGGGACCAGCTGGAGACCAAGCAGGGCGGCTATCTCGTCACCACGCCGGGCTCGACGCAGACCTCGATCCCCGGCGTCTATGCCGCCGGCGACGTCACCGACGACAAGTACCGCCAGGCGGTCACGGCCGCCGGCATGGGCTGCATGGCGGCGCTGGAGGCCGAGCGCTGGCTCGCGGCCAGGGAGGCGGAGGGCGGAGCCGAGGAAGATGCCGCCTGACAACCTTACAGGGTTTTCACTTCGTCAGGCGCTGGCTATCGGCTAAGGCATCCCGAGCCAAGCCGGCCTAGAGCCGCCGGTCGCAGGGGGCCTGCCTGTCCATGCCGAATCCAGTCCGTGTTCTCGTCTGTATCCTGGCCGTTCTCGCGCTGCCGCTCACCGCGGCCTCGGCCCGCGACGACCGCTTCGCGCGGTTTGCCGCCCACGATCCGCAGAGCGCACTCCACGTCAGCTACGACGCCTGGACCATCCTGCTCGAAGACATCGTGTACGATGTCGGCTTCTCCAACCGCGAGCCGGCCGATCCAGCGGGCACGCGCGTCACCGGAACCCGCATCCGGCTCGGCTCCAACAGCCGCTACCGCTACGAGGGCAACCGGCTCCTGCTGCATCTCATCGACGACGAGCGTGCTGCCGCGATCTCGCAGTACCGCGAGGAACTTGCGCGCCTTCCCGAGCAGGTTTCCCTCGCCCGGCTGAACCGCAACGAGCAGCTGGCCTACTGGCTGAATCTCCACAATGTCGTGGTGGTCGACGAACTCATCCGGAACTATCCCGTCACACGCCTGAACCGGGCCGGCAACGCATTCCACAACGATCCGGTCGTCACC
Organism: Marinicauda algicola; assembly: GCF_017161425.1. GTDB lineage: Bacteria > Pseudomonadota > Alphaproteobacteria > Caulobacterales > Maricaulaceae > Marinicauda > Marinicauda algicola. The sequence continues at coordinate 1,618,119 of NZ_CP071057.1, forward strand.
GTGGACGGCGTCGAACTCAGCCTGAACGACATCCGCTTCGAGATCGTCCAGGCCAACTGGTCCGATCCGCGCATCATCTACGGTTTCTTCTCCGGCGCGGTCGGCGGGCCGACGCTGCAGGACAGCGCATTCGATGGCCGCAGGGTCTGGACCCAGCTCGACCGAAGCGCGCGCGAGTACGTCAATGCGCTTCGCGGCGTGGAGAACGACACCGCCACCTTGAAGGTCTCGCAGCTCTATTTCGAGCATCGCGCGCTGTTCGAGCCCTGGCCCTCGGCCCTGCGCAACCACCTCTATGCCTTCGCCAATGGCGACGTCTACGCCGTGCTGGACGGCGCGGGCGGAGACCCCGAAGCGCTGACCTATGACTGGTATGTCGCCGACCTGACGAACGGCAGCCGCTGCGGCGGCGCCGGGCGGGGTTCCCTCGTGATCAGCACGAGCGGGGAAGGCAATGTGCAGTTCAATGGCGGGTGCGAAGCCGTTCCCCCTCAGGCCCGCGAGCTTCTTCGCGCGGTGACGCTGCGGCGCCTCGAAATGCTGCGCGAGGGCCGGATCGGCCAGGTCTTCGTTCGCGATATCGAGACCCCCTCCGACGGCGGCGAGCCCGAAACGCAAGGCGGAGAAGACGGCTCGCGCTGAATTCCCGCAAGGCGCTGGAGATCGGCCCCTGCTTGGGTTATCGAGGCGCCATGACCGACACAGCCCCGCCCGCCGTACAGATCGAGGCCCTGCGCTTTCGCTACGCCGTGCGCGCGCCGCTGGTGCTCGACATCGAGCGCCTCGAGGTCGGCGCGGGCGAGCGCGTCTTCCTGCGTGGACCGTCGGGCTCGGGCAAGTCGACGCTGCTGGGGTTGATCGCGGGCATTCTCGAGCCCGGCGAGGGGCGGGTAGAGGCGCTGGGTACCGACATGGGCGCGGCCGATCCGGCGACGCGCGACGCGACACGGGCCGCCCGGCTCGGTGTCATCTTCCAGATGTTCAACCTCCTGCCCTACCTGCCGGTCGGCGAGAACGTCATGCTGCCCTGCCGCTTCTCCGCCGAACGGGCCGCGGCGACGAAGGCGGCGGGCGGGCCGGAGGCCGAGGCGCGCCGCCTCCTGGAGCGGCTCGGACTGGACGCCAGGAGCTATTGGAACGCGCCCTCGCGCGCGCTCTCGGTGGGCCAGCAGCAGCGCGTCGCCGCGGCGCGCGCCCTGATCGGCAAGCCCGCCCTCATCCTTGCCGACGAGCCCACGAGCGCGCTCGACACCCACCGGCGCGACCGGTTCATCGAGCTGCTGCTGGAGGAATGCCGGGAAAGCCGGGCGGCCCTGCTGTTCGTCAGCCACGATGCGGGCCTTTCGGCCCATTTCGACCGGGCGCTCGATCTCGAGACCATCAACCGCGCCAGCGTGGAGGGCGAGCCGGCATGAGCCGCTTCCCCCTGCCCCGCCTCGCCCTGCGTTCGGTGCTGAACCGCCGCGCCACGGCGATCCTGACCGCCCTGACCGTGGCGATCTCGGTGACCCTCTTCCTCGGCGTGGAGAAGGTCCGCCATGGCGCGCGCGCGAGCTTCGAGAACACCATCTCGGGCACCGACCTCATCGTTGGCGCGCGGTCGAGCCCGATCAATCTCCTGCTCTATTCCATCTTCCATATCGGCGATCCCACGAACGCGATCAGCTGGGAGAGCTACCAGGCGGTCGCCGGCGCCCCGGGCGTGGACTGGACCGTGCCGATCTCGCTGGGCGACTCCCACCGCGGATACCGCGTCGTCGGCACCGACAACCGCTTCTTCGAACATTACAAATACGCCGGCGGGCGCGATCTCGCCTTCGCGTCGGGCGGGGCGCTGGACGATCTGCACAGCGCCGTCGTCGGCGCGACGGTCGCGCGCGAGCTGGACTACCGGACCGGCACCGAGATCATCGTCGCCCATGGCGGGGGCGAGTTCAGCTTCGTGCAGCACGACGCTCACCCCTTCGCCATCACCGGCGTGCTCGCCCCGACCGGCACGCCGGTCGACCGCTCCGTCTTCGTCAGCCTGCGCGCGATCGAGGCGATCCATGGCGGCGGCGCGCACGGGCAGGAGGACGGGACAGAGGCGAGCGAGGATCATTCAGAGGGACACGCCCACGAGGGCGAGGATGCGCACGATCACGAGCACGCGGGCGATGGCGAGGTCGAAGCGGACACCGGTTCCGACCCGCTGCAGCCCGACCAGGTCTCGGCCTTCCTCGTCGGGCTGGAGCACCCCTCGGCCGCCCTGCGCCTGCAGCGTCAGATCAATACCTATCCCGACGAACCGCTGCAGGCGATCATCCCGGGCGTGACGCTGGTCCAGCTGTGGAGCGTCGTCGGCGCGGCCGAGCGCACGCTCGCGGCCATCGCCGCCTTCGTGGTGCTGACCGGGCTGGTCTCCATCCTCACCGCCATCCTGACGAGCCTCAACGAGCGCCGGCGCGAGATGGCGATCCTCAGGGCCCTCGGCGCGCGCCCGCACCACATCTTCGCGCTGCTGGTCAGCGAGGCCGCGCTCATCGCGCTCGCCGGCGCGATCCTCGGCACCGGGCTCACCTATGGCGTGCTCGCCGCCGCCCAGCCCATGCTGGAGGCGCGCTACGGCATCCTCATCGCGCAGATGACACCCGGGCTCTACGATCTGGCCATCGTCGCCGCGGTGACACTCGGCGCGGCGGTGCTCGCCGCCTTCCCGGCCTGGCGGGCCTACCGCAATTCGCTCGCCGACGGGATGACGATAAGGGTATGAGTAATTTGCATGCGCCCCGCCTGTCCCGGCGTATAAGCGCGGACGGGAGGAGACGGACATGGACTGGGACAAGCTGAAGACGTTTCACGCCGCGGCCGAGGCCGGCTCGCTGACGCGCGCCGCCGAGGCGCTTCACCTGTCGCAGTCGGCGGTGAGCCGCCAGATCAGCGCGCTGGAGACAGAGCTGGGCGTCAAGCTCTTCCACCGCCATGCGCGCGGCCTCATCACCACCGAGCCGGGCCGGCTGCTGTTCGAGGCAACCCAGGAGATCGCCGCCAAGATCGCGTTTGCCGAGGCCCAGGTGCAGGACAGCCGCGACGAGCCGACCGGCGTTCTGCGCGTCACCGCACCGACCGCGCTCGGCGCGATCTGGCTGGCGCCGCGCCTCGCCCGCTTCCATGAGGCCTTCCCGCTGATCAGGGTGCGTCTCCTGCTCGCCGATCACGAGCTCGACATCGCGAATCTCGAGGCCGATGTCGCGATCCGGCCCTGGCCTGCGACGCAGAACGACCTCATCCAGCGCAAGCTGATGGATGTCAGCCAGCACCTCTACGCCTCCCCGGTCTATCTGGCGCGCCGCGGCACGCCGGAAGGGCCCGGCGATCTCGACCGGCACGCCATGATCGCCTACGGGCCGCGCCACCTCGCCCCGATCCCCAATCTCAACTGGCATCTGGTGCTGGGCCGGGAGAAGGGCGCCAAGCCGCGCGAGGCGGTGATAGAGGCGAACACGATCAACGGCATCATGAAGGCCACCGAGGCCGGGCTCGGCCTGTCGGGGCTGCCCGACTACGTGGCGCGCGAGAACGAGAAGCTCACCCGCGTCCTGCCGGAAATCGACGGGCCGAAATTCGAGGTCTATTTCGTCTATCCCGAGGAGCTGAAGGGCTCGCGGCGCGTCACCGCGTTCCGCGAATTCATGATCGAGGAAGTCAAGCGCTGGCTCGGGTGACGCGGCGCCGGCGGCGCGGCTCGCCGGAGCGTCCTGCGTCTTGACCCCATACGCCTGCGAGCGTATCCAGCCGGCCTCACGCCGACCGAGGCGAGGACCCTGACGATGAAGCGTTCCGACTGATCCCACCGCTGCCGCGCACGCCGTGCCGGCATCCGCGCGCCGCCGTGCGCGCATCGATCAGCGACAGGACTTCATCATGCCAAGACTTCAGGACAGGATCGCGCTCGTCACGGGCGCGGGACGCGGTATCGGCCTTGCCATCGCCGAGGCCTTCGTGCGCGAAGGCGCGCGCGTCATTCTCACGGACATCGACAGCCGGGCCGTGCAGGCCGAGGCCGAGCGCCTCGGGCCGGCGGCCCTCGCCTTTGCCCTCGACGTGCGCGAGGAGGACCAGTGGCGCGCCTGCGCGGCGTTCGCGGCCGGGCGCTTCGGCGGCTCGACATACTGGTGAACAATGCCGGGATCACCGGCTTTCCCGAAACGCCCGGGCCCCACGATCCCGAGCATCTCGACCTCGCGAGCTGGCGGGCGGTCCACGCGGTCAACAGCGACGGCGTGGCGCTCGGCTGCAAGTACGCGATTGTCCTCATGAAGCACCGCGAGGCGGGATCGATCGTCAACATCTCCTCGCGCTCGGGGGTGGTCGGGATCGCGCGCGCGGCCGGCTATGCGGCGAGCAAGGCCGCGGTGCGCAATCACACCAAGACCGTCGCGCTCTACTGCGCCGAGGAGGGCTATCCCATCCGCTGCAACGCCCTGCTGCCGGCCGCCATCCTCACCCCGATGTGGGACGCGGTGCTCGGCACCGGGCCGGAGCGCGAGGCGGTGATGGAGCAGATGATCGCCGAAGTGCCGATGCGCTGCTGGGGCATGCCGTCCGACGTGGCGGAGGCGGCGGTCTATCTCGCCAGCGCGGAGTCCCGCTACGTCACGGGCGCGGAGATCCATATCGACGGCGGAATCCTCGCCGGCAGCACGGCGCCGCCGAAACCGGTCAGCGCTTCGGACTGACCGCGGCGGAGAAGGACGAGCCGACGATTGCGATGAGCAGGCGGGCGAGGACGGTGAAGAAGAGCAGGAGCAACGCCCCCTCCTCGATGAACAGGTCGAGCCAGACATTGTAGCGTGCCGGCAGGGCCGTCCCGGTGATCCAGGTCTCGACCGTCTTCGCCGACTGGACCAGGTCGTCCAGGATCTCCGGCAGGAACAGTCCCAGCGAGATCAGCATCGCGTAGGACAGGATGAAGGACAGGAATATGGTGAAGGTCGCGTTCGTGACGCGTCCGAAGATGAACCCCATGGCGAGACGGTCTCCCTCGTAGAACCGAGCGCGGCAGTGCCCTTCATGACAATGCGCGCCCTCCCCTCGTGTTCCAGTCTAGCACGCGCGCGCCCGGGCGTCGCGCCCGCTCAGGCGATCCGGGTGACGCGCACCGGCTCGCGCGTGTTTGACCAGGCCCGGCTCATATAGGACTCGCCCACCGACAGGCCGCGCCAGGGCTCGCAGATCTCCTGTCCGCGCGTGCGCACGCACAGGGTCCGGCCGTCGAAGTGCCAGGTCTCGCCGCCCCCGCGGCTGTCCTGCACGCGCCCGTCCGGAGCGAAATCGACGGTGAAGTCCCCGTGCGCGCTCTCGATCGACCAGGTCTGACCGGCCGGACCGGCCTCCTGTGCGGCGGCGGCAGCCGTGGCGAGGGCGGCAAGCCCGGCCAGTACGAATTCTCTGCGAAGCATCAGGACCCTCCCCCGGCAATGGCGCGGCAGCTTATCGCGTGATCGCTCACCGGCAAGAACCGCGCCAGAACCGGGAAGAGGCCGGTCGCTACGCGATCCGGGTGATCGTCAGCTCGGTCCCGTTCTGGGACCAGTCGGTCGTGGTCATGCTCTCGCCGACCGCCATCTCCTCCCAGGAGTTGCACATGGACTGGGTGCCCTCCTCGGCCTCGATGTGCAGGCACAGCTCGCCGCCCTCGTAGGTCCAGGAGCCTTCGCTGCCGGCCGAGTTGGAGTAGCCCCCGTCCTCGGAGAACGTGCTCTGCCAGGTGTTCTCCCCGTCGGTCACCTCGTAGACATGGCCGGCCGGGCCATCGGCCATTGCGAGCGAAGCCAGGCCGAAGGCAGCGGCCGCAGCGGTGAGAATGGTCTTCATGATGTCCTCCCAAAAATCGTCCCGGCCCATTTGCCGGGCGGCGATATGGTTAACGCCGCCGGGCGAGAGTCAATCGGGCGGTGCCATGAAATTTTTCGCACGGAAAAGCCCCGGACCGGAGGTCCGGGGCCATTTGCGGCTTCGATGAATCCCAGCGTCTAGCCTACCGAGCGCGAGGCGGACTCGTCGGCGGCGATGGCGCGCAGCATCCAGGCATTCTGCTCGTGCCGGTGCATGCGCCCGATGAGCATGTCCTCGGTGACCTTGTCGCCGAGATCGGCGGCGATGTCGGAGGCCTGCATCATGCGCCGGGCGATCTGCTCGTTGTCGGCGGCGAGCGCCTCGACCATCTGCTTGGCCGTCTTCGGCTCGCCGTCATCGTCCTCGATCGCGGTCACCTCGGCGAACTCGCGATAGCTGCCGGGCGACTTGTGCCCGAGGGCGCGGATGCGTTCGGCGAGGTCGTCTGCGGCCCGGAAGATGTCCTCGTACTGGCTCTCGGTCAGCTCGTGGATCGAGACGAAGAGCGGGCCGGCCACGTTCCAGTGATAACCCTGCGTCTTGACCAGCAGCATGTAGGTGTCGGCCACGATCATGGCGAGCTGGTCGGACAGGCGCTTGCGCGCCACGTCGTCGGCGACGGAAATGTGCGGCTTCTGCTCGTTGCCCGCTTGTGTGTCGAGCGCACGCGTCATGGGGCGGACTCCTCGGATCTGCTTGAAAAGAACGTCGCTTCGCCGGGCCGGATCAGGCCAGGAACATGAAGAAGAAGGCCAGGAAGAGAATCACGGCCGCCGCCGCGAGCGAGATGTAGAGCACGCGCTGCTGGAAGAAGCGCTTCTCGCCCTGGCGGGCTTCGGTCTTGTCGAGCTTCACTGTCATCTCGGTCCTCGCTGTCAGCTTGTCGCGGGCGGCGGGACCTAGCCCGCATTCCGGCCCGATCAACCCCGCCCGCTCGCTTCGCCTTTCCAATTCGCCCCCGCCGGGCTTTGTTCCAACCCGGCATTCCGGGCAGCGCGGTGTGGCCCGACGGGCACGACCGGAAAAAAGTTAACGGCTCTCGTGACCTTCGCCCTATTTCGGGCGTATCGTTAACGCTTAAGGCGATTCAGGAACGCGCCGGCTTTTCCGGGGGGGAGGGCTGCTCGCGAAGGCAGGTGGAGGGAACAGACCCATGTCGCTCAGTCAGACCGCACGCATTCTCGCGATCGCCGCGGTATTCACCGCCGCCCCGGCAATCGCGGCGAACCAGAGCTATTCGACGGGGCCGTATTACGGCTCGGCGCGCATGCCCTATCTCGGAGACCCGTTCCAGGAATGTCGCGGCCGCCAGAGCGAGCTCGAACTGCGCGCCTGCCTGTCGCGCCTGCACGACGAGGCGCGCTACGACCTGGACTATGTCAACGACCGCCTCGAGCGTCTCGCCTCCTCCTTCCAGGACGAGGGCGTGCGCGCCTATCACGAGGAAAAGCTGCGCGGTGCGCGCACCACCTGGTCGGCCTATCTCGACTATCACTGCGATTTCGAGGGCGCGATGCTCGGCGACGACAATACCGAGGTCGGCCTGCAGTCGCTCGCCTGCCAGATCATGATGATGCGAATCCAAGCCTACCGGCTGGACACGCTGGCGCAGAACATCGACATCGAGATCGTGGACACGCCGGGCACCGACGGCCCGATCGCGGACGTGCGCTGCGAGCAGGGCGATTTCCGAGAATGGCGCGTGCGCTGCGATGCGCGCGGCAACTATTTCGCCGAGACCGGCACGGGCGGCAACACGCTGCGCCTGGAGCGCAGCGTCAATGGCGGGTTCGACCTGGTGCTGGCCTCGAGCGTGCACGCCATCGACACCGGGCGCTCGATCAATGTGCGCGTGGATTCCAACCCGACGCTCGATTTCCGAACCACGCCCGGCTACGCCGGACCGTCCGAGCGCGGCGGCTTCGTGATCGACAACTCGCCCGCGGTGGACACGCTGATCGGCCAGATGCGCCAGGGCGGCCGCGTCGCGGTCGTGTTCTACGACACCGCCGGCCAGGCCCAGGTCGCCAATTTCTCGCTCTACGGCGTGACGAGCGCGCTCGAACACCTGGCCGACCGGGGCCGCGTCTACCGGCGCCCGGCGCGCTGATCTGACGCTCGGCTTCGAATACAACCCGGCCGGCCAGATCACGTCGATGACGCGGTCCAACACGGCCTATTCCTGGGTCAACCACATCAATCTGGACACGCTGTTCGGTCATAACGGCCTCAACCAGATCACCTCGATCACCGAGGACGGCGTGGCCCAGACCGCGCCCACCTGGGACGGGCGCGGCAATCTGACTTCGTATGCGGGCACGAGCTACGGGTACGATCATTACAACCGGCTGACTTCGGTATCGGGCGGGATCACGCTCTCCTACGACCCGCTGGGCCGGTTGCACAGCTATACGACCGGGGCGGGAACCTATGACTCACTCTATGACGGGGCGGCGTTGATCGGAATGTACAATGCCGGTTCGCTGGTGCAGCGTTTTGTGCACGGGCCGGGCATGGACGAACCTCTGGTGCAGTATTCAGGCGCGGGCACGAGCAACCGCACCTTCCTGCACGCCGACGAACGCGGCTCGATCATCGCCCACACCGACAGCGCGGGCAACCGCACCGCCACGCTTGCCTACGACGAGTACGGCAATCCCGGAAGCGGCAATACGGGCCTGTTCCAGTACACCGGCCAGATATGGCTCGCCAATATCGGCGCGTACTACTACAAGAACCGGTTCTACCATCCCGGCCTCGGCCGGTTCATGCAGACCGACCCGATCGGCCAGACCGGCGGGATCAATCTCTATGCGTATGTCGGCGGGGATCCGGTGAATTTTACCGATCCGTGGGGGTTGAGGCGGATATGCAAGACCGGCTCGGATGGTCAGATGGTCGAGGTGCCTTGCCCTCAATCCTGGACGGAGAAGCAGGCTACGTTAGATCAGCTGCGGCAATCGCTGATGGACAGTATACTGCTTGATTTAGGAATGGGCGCCAGTGGCAGCGGCGGGCCGGGCGGAAAGGGAAGTAGCGATACTGATGGGAAGCAGGAAGACCAGAAGCCGTGTAACCGCGCAGCTATGATGGCCGGAAATTTCTTGAGATCATATGGTCATAAGCAGCAGCAGGTTGGCGGCGTGGTGGCACTTGCTGGCGGCACAATTGCCGTGGGAGCCTTACTTTTTCCATTGGATGGACCGGTCGGTGAAATGGCTGGAGGAGCGGTTGCCGCATCAGGAGGAGTAATGCTCGCCGCGGGTACAATCGCAGATGTCGCGGGTCAGTTTCTACAGGGCTACGCCATCGGCGACGCGAATTATGCAATGGGCGGCGTTCTAAAGGAAACGCTGACCCAAGGCGCGCATGACCTCGCCACGGGAGTTTCAGAGAATTTGCGGAATTTCTCGAGGGCGCTTGGCCCGACCGGCGCAGCGGCTTCGCTCGTTGACGTCGAAAGTAGGATGCGGAGTTGTTGATGATTAATAGTAACATAATTTTGGTTGCAATTGCTATATACGCAGCATCTGCAGTATCGTTCATTATGTTGCGCCTAAGCGTCAATCAGAATGCGGACCCATTCCTAATAGGCTTAGTCGCAATTATGGTATCTATTTTTGCAGGCTTTATCTTTGAAAAGGCTAGGCGAAAAATCTATGAGGACCGTACTGGTGAAATTCTTTCACCATTTTTTTTCTTCTCGTTTTTTTCTCTATTTTCTGGAATGTTAATAATATTTTATTAATTTTTCGCCCACCGGCGCGCGCGCCTGACCTGGCCGGACGGGTTCTACGTGACCTACAGCGCAGCCTGTCCTCGGGCTCGCCGTAGGCGAGACCCGGGGAACACCGCCAGCCGTCTCACCCATATCCGCGAGAACGGGGCGACGTCCGGGGTGGGGGTTCTGGCGACGTTCGCGTACGACACCTACGGGCGGCGCACCAGCCTGACGCGCGGCAACGGCACGGTGACGAACTATGCCTTCGACGCGATGAGCCGGCTGGACTCCCTGACCCAGAACCTTGCCGGGACGGCCGACGATCTCACGGTCAGCCTGGACTACAACCCGGCCGGCCAGATCACCTCGATGACGCGGTCCAACACGGCCTATTCCTGGGTCAACCACATCAATCTGGACACGCTGTTCGGCCATAACGGCCTCAACCAGATCACCAGCGTGACGAACCAGACCGCGCCGACGTATGACGGGCGCGGCAATCTGACTTCGTATGCGGGCACGAGCTACGGCTACGACCATTACAACCGGCTGACCTCGGTCTCGGGCGGGATCACGCTGAGCTACGATCCGATGGGCCGGCTGTGGGAATATGCCGGCTCGAGCCTGGGCACGACCCGCTTCCAGTATGACGGGGCGGCGCTCATCGCGGGCTATTCGAGCACGGGCGCGCTGCGCTTCCGCTTCGTGCACGGGCCCGGCATGGACGAACCGCTGGTCGGCTATGACGGCTCGGGCACGAGCAACCGGTCCTTTTTACACGCCGACGAGCGCGGCTCGATCATCGCCCACACCGACAGCGCGGGCAACCGCATCGCCACGCTCTCCTACGACGAATACGGCAATCCCGGCAGCTCCAATACGGGCCTGTTCCAGTACACCGGCCAGATCGCCCTCTACGACACCGGCCTCTATCACTACAAGAACCGCACCTACCATCCGGGCCTCGGCGTTCGCCGGGCGATCGATCCCCCGGATCGATCGCCGATCCGGCTCACTCATGCAGACCGACCCGATCGGCGTCGCCGGCGGGATCAATCTCTACGCCTATGTGGGCGGGGATCCGGTGAATTTTACCGATCCGTGGGGGCTCAAGACACGCACAGGATAGAGGATCAGGCGGTCAAGCGATTCTGACTGTATTGCGCACTACGGTTACGCTAATCACTTCCCACAGGCCAAGGGTGCGGGCGGCGGTGGCTCTTCGTCGTTAGCTGGAGGGAGCGAGGGATTTACATGCAGTGGTCCCCTCAACAATGACAGGTGCTTGGTCAAGGCGAGTGGAGGTACATGGCCTTGGGGTGGTCGATACCCGGGGGATTTGCGAGGCACAGTGTTTGAATATTTTGTTCCCACTTACGCGGAGTACGCGGCGTTTAAAAGAAATCACCCGCTTGAATTTGCTCTGGCCGTGAGCTTGCTTGGGTCTGTAGATTTTGTTGACAGTGCCCATGCCCGGAGAGCCTTGCGGGAGTTTTATTCTACTGCGGAGATGGTTGGTCGAGAAGAGTTTCTTGAGAGGATGTCAGGTGTTGCTGCCAGTGGATGCTCATTGTGCGCTGCTTGGGCTGAAGCGCACCCCATCCTATCTGCTGCGAATTCCCTATATTCGGTGTACACGATAGCGTCTTCTGTAGACGCCACTATTGAGGCGGGGCGGATGATGCTATACGGGCCCCAGTTTCTGGGTTGGGAGCTAGCTTGCGACCGCTTTGGTTCGCCGATTACGGCAGAGAGTATTCTTTATGGAGCTGGGAGGCTTGAATGCTAAAAATATTGTCAGTCTTTCTTCTCTCTGCAGTTGCAGTCAGTTGTAGCGCGGTGCCGAGGGAGCAGGGTTTAGCGGTTAATGCGACCGAACTTTTTCGGGCTCACATTGAAGGTGCTGCTGCTGTTGCGAGAGTTGCTTCTGTCGTCTGTGATAGTTGTTACAGTGATCTCGTAATTGACCCGGCTCGAGAGTTCGAGTACCTCTTGGGAAAGGCGGCGATTTATTATAGGGAGAATAGTGCCTCCATCGTTATGGATGCATTCCTCGAACGTGAAATTTGCTCACTGTCAATATTTTCCAGTAATTTTGAGTTTGTGGAGAGGGCGGCCCCGCTTCCGGGAGAGGTCGACGTGTCTTTTGAGGTCTTTATTCAAGAGCTTTTACGCAATGAGCGCATCTCCTGCGCGGCCGAGCTATAGTAAAGTGGCTGCGGTTCTCTGATCGGAAGAGCGGAGACGGAGACCGGTTGTCGTTGTTCGGGCCCCCGGGGCTTTATGATGACAAACTTGGTGGCGATCACCAGTCGCGCGGCAGCGGCCGGCCCTCGACCAGTTCCGCGATGCGGCGGGCGGTGGCCGGCGTCGTCTCCCGCGGCAGGGCGTCCGGCGCGGCCCAGACGATGTCGGTGATCTCCCCGCCGGCGGCCGGATCGCAGGCCCGCCACGACTCCACGCGGAACAGCGCGATATGGTCGCCGGCGAACTTGCGGTTCCGGAACAGTCCCACCAGGGCCGGCGGTTCGACCGGGACGACGCCCGCCTCCTCGGCGAGTTCGCGCTCCAGCGCCAGGGTGACGTCCTCGCCCGCCTCCACCCCGCCGCCCGGCAGGTGGAAGCCCTCGATGTAGGAATGGCGCACCAGGCAGACCCGGCCGTGTTCGTCGAACACCGCGCCGCGCACGCCCAGCGTCATCGCCCGGGTCCGCCGCCACCAGAAGCGGAAGAGCGGCGTCATCCAGCCGCCGACGCGCCGGCGCAGGGCGAGATCGCGGCTCATCGCCGCGCCCCCGCCGGGGCCGGTGGCCTCACCGCTGGCACCGCGCCGCGGAGCACGCTATAGACCGGCGACGTTCGACCGGAGAGGCCGGCCGGGCCGGCCAGCAACAGGGAAAGGAAGAGCAAGATGTGGGCTCTGATCGCGATCGGCATGTGCGTGGGACTGTTCGCTCTGTTCAACCTGCTCGAATTCAAGCGCCTCGACTAGTGCGCGGCTGCGGGGCGAAGCCCGCTCCAGCCTAGCCGCGACCGCACGCCGGAGCCAGAAGAGGCCTGTCCATGCCGCTCGCCATCGACATCGCATTCGTCGTCGCCGGAATCGCCGTCCTGCTCGTAGGCGGCGATTTTCTCGTGCGCGGCGCGGTGGCGCTGGCGAACAAGGCGGGCATTCCCCCGCTCCTCGTCGGCCTGACCATCGTCGCCTTCGGCACCAGCGCGCCGGAAATGGTGGTCAGCGCGGCGGCGGCGATCTCCAACGCGCCGGGCCTGGCGGTCGGCAATATCGTCGGCTCCAACATCGCCAACATCTTCCTGGTGCTCGGCCTGCCGGCCATGCTGATGCCGATGGCCACGAGCGCGCCGGGCATCAGGCGCAACGCGGTGATCGCGCTCGGCGCGGCGCTGCTGCTGGTGGCGCTGACCTGGGACCGCTCGCTCTCGCTGTCCGACGGCCTGATCCTCGGCGCTGGCATCATCGCCTACATCCTCTATCTCGCGATCAATGCCGGCCGGGCGCAGGGCGACCCGGTGATCGCGGAGCTGACCGAGGCGGCCACGGGCGAGCACCTGCCCCATTCCAATGCGCGCATCCTGTTGCTTGTGCTCGCCGGCATCGTCTTCCTGCCCGTCGGCGCGAACCTGATCGTGGAGGGCGCCAGCGACATCGCGGCCCTGATGGGCGTGTCCGAGGCCGTCATCGGGCTCACCGTGATCGCCTTCGGCACCTCCCTGCCCGAGCTCGCCACCGCAGCGGTCGCGGCGCTGAAGCGCCACAGCGAGGTGGCGATCGGAAACGTGATCGGCTCCAACATCTTCAACGTCTTCGCCGTGGGCGGCATCACCGGCATCTCGGCCGGCCTCATCCGCGGCGGAGCGCCGATCGAGCCGGAATTCTTCCAGCTCGACTACTGGGTGATGATCGCGGCGAGCGTGATCGCGCTGGCGCTGATCGTGCGCCGCAAGCCGATCTCGCGGCTGACCGGGGCGGTTCTCTTTGCGGGCTATATCGGCTACATCGCCGCGCTCGCCTATGTGAACCTCGCCTGACGGCCGGAACCCATGTCCAAGCTCTCCCTCGAAATCTCGAAGGACTTCGCCTTCGACGCCGCTCACTATTTCGAGCACAAGGAGAAGGACCATCCCTTCTCCCGCCTGCACGGCCATTCCTTCCAGGGCACCGTGACACTCGCCGGCACCCCGGCCCAGGACAGCGGCATGGTGAAGGATTTCTGGGAGATCGACGCGGAGCTGAAGAAGATCACCGCCCAGCTCGACCACCGGCTCCTGAACGAGGTGGAGGGCCTGGAACACCCCTCGCTGGAAGACATCGCGATGTGGGTCTTCGAGAAGCTCGACCCGGTCCTGCCCGGCCTGGTCAGCGTGGAGATCCGCCGTCCGAGCTGGGGCGAGAAGGCGGTCGTCAAGCGGGGATGACCTGACGCCGCTGTCCTCCCCCGCGAGCGTGGGAGGTGGCCCGAGCGCCCCCCCTCACAGCGCCCCGAACACGTCCCGCGTCAGCCTCGGATCGAAATGCTGGCCGCCATCGACGGCCAGGATCTGTCCCGACACCGAGGGTGTCGCCAGGAAATAGCGCAGCGTGCGCACCATGTCCTCGAGGGTCGGACCCCGCTTGAGCGGGTTGTCGTCGTGCAGGCGCTCGAACTCCTCGCGCGAGTGATACGGGCTCGGCAGGGTGAGGCCGGGCGCCACCGCGTTGACGCGCACCGTCGGGGCGAACTCGCGCGCATGCATCTGCGTCATGGCTTCGAGCGCAGCCTTGGACAGCGTGTAGCTGAAGAAATCGGCGTTGATGTTGAAGAGCTTGTAGTCGAGCACGTTGAAGATCATGGACCCAGCCTCGGCCTGTTTCGCGAACTCCCGCGAAAGAAGCGCCGGGGCGAGCGTGTTGACGTCCATGTGCCGGCGGAAGCTGTCGGCGGTGAGCGTCTGCGAGCTGTCGTCCTCGAAGATCGAGGCCGAATTGACCAGTACGCGGAGAGGGCCGGCTTTCTCGCGCGCCTGCCCGATCAGGCCTTGCGCGGCGCCCGGGTCGGCGAGGTCGGCGCCGATCGCGACCGCCTCGATGCCGTCCTTGCGGAACTCCGACACCAGCGCGTCGGCCTCCTGGCTGGAGGTGTTGTAGTGCACGATCGGCACATAGCCGTCCTCGGCGAGGGCGGTGATGAAGGCCCGCCCCATACGCCTGGCCGCCCCGGTCACCAGGGCCGCCCCCTTGCCGGAGGGTGTGTTCGACATGACATCTTCCTCAAAGCAGCTCGACGCATACCCTTTGCGGGCCATCCGGCTTATACTGGCTCTTTCCGCTTCTCCAGAGGAACAGGCATGAAACTCGACGCCCTGCGCTCACCGGCTTCCCCGGCCGAAGCCCCTGCCCCAGCCATGGCGGGCGAGCGCCTGTGCGTGCGCGTGGAGAAGTTGCGCCTCATGGCCGAGGTCGGGGTCTATGCCAGCGAGCACGGCCGCACCCAGCCGGTCACGGTCAGCCTGGAGGCGGAGGTCGACGAGACGGCGACGGCACCGGGGGCCGATCTCACCCATGCGGTGAACTATGCCGCGCTCGCCGAGACCGTGCGCCAGGTCGTCGGTTCGCAGCACCACGAGCTGCTCGAGGATCTCGTCCAGCACATCGCCGACGTTCTGTTCAAGGACCCGCGCGTGAAGCGCCTGAAGCTCGCCGTCGACAAGCTCACCGCGCTGGAGGATGCCGAGAGCGTGGGCGTGAGCTACGAGCGCTGGCGATAGGGCGCCGGCCGGAATCCCGGAGACGCGGAGCGGTGGTCCGCCCTACAGGTCCGGGCGATCCCGGAAAGACCGGAGATCAGGCCTCGCGCTCCAGCAGCCCGCGCTCGGCGCGGTTCGGAAAGCGATAGAAGATGTGGGCGCCGACCGTCCGGGTGCGAACGAGGCCCCCGTTCCAGTAGGGATCGACCGCGACGGTGTGGTAGTGCGTGGCGCGGCGCGTGATCGGCTGGGCGAAGCCCATGGTCACGTGGGCGGCGACGCGCTGCGCGCGCTCCCAGCCGCGCCCGCGCGGGGCGATGGCCATCGACCCGTCGCATGTGAAGGTGAACTGGCATCCGGTGTCGAGTTCGCTGCCCTGGTAAACGACATCGCAGATCGTGTCCGGATAGGCGCGGTGACGCACGCGGTTCAGCACGACCTCGGCAACCGCCAGCTGACCGTAAATGCCCTCTGAGCGCGCCTCGTAATAGATCGCCTCGGCCAGGCAGCGCTGCTCGCGCGCCGCCTGCTGCGCGGTCAGCAGGTGGTCTGCACCGAAGGTCTGCAGATCGGCGATGGTGCGCGTGGGAATCAGGACCGGCTCCGCGCCGGCCGCTTCCAGGCTCAGCGCGGCGGTCTGGATCAGCAGGGACTCCCCGTCCCAGACCTCGTGCGTCTCCGCCTCGATCGCCTTGGCGGCGAGGGCGCGCCACTGCGCGGTCTCTTCCTGGGCCTCCAGGCGCTCGCTCGCAAAGGGTAGGCCCACGGCGATCGCCGCGGCCGCCGACAGCGTGCCGAATACCTTCAGGGCGCCGAGGAGGCGCTGTCTGTTCAATCGGACGGTCATGTTCACCCGTCTCCCTAACGCGCCGGGCCGGTCGCTTCGTTCCGGTCTTCTCTGGCGCGGTCCGGGTGGAGACAGGCTCCGTACCCGGATCGGTTCTTTCGCGTCTCGCAAAAAGGTGCGCGTGGATATCCGGGCTGGCAAGCCGGGTCAACGCGCACCGTTCGAGATGCAAGATCGGGACCGATCGCGGCGGATTCAAGGCCGGCGTTGCGATCCTCGATATTTCAATGGTTTATCCGCTCGTCAGGCGGACTTCTTCAGCGCCGCCTGTGCCGCGGCAAGGCGTGCGATGGGCACGCGGTATGGCGAACAGGACACATAATCGAGCCCGGCTTCCTCGCAGAAACGAATCGATGCCGGGTCGCCGCCATGCTCGCCGCAAATGCCGAGCTTGAGGTTTTCGCGCGCCCCGCGCCCGCGTTCCACCGCGATCTTGATGAGGTCACCGACCCCCTCCTGATCGAGGCTGACGAAGGGATCCTTCTCGAAGATCTGGGCCTCGAGATAGTCGCCGAGGAACTTGCCGGCATCGTCGCGCGACAGGCCGAACGTGGTCTGGGTGAGGTCGTTCGTGCCGAAGGAGAAGAACTCGGCATGGGCCGCGATGTCGGCCGCGCGCAGCGCCGCACGCGGCAGCTCGATCATCGTGCCGATGAGGTAGACGGGGGCGGTGCCCGTCTCCTTCTCCACCTTGCGCGCGATCGCCTCGATCCTGACTTTCAGGATTTCCAGCTCCTTGGCGACGGCGACGAGCGGGATCATCACCTCGGCGACGGGCTTGAAGCCGGTCTCCTTCTCCACGATGGCCTGCGCCTCGAAGATGGCGCGCGCCTGCATCTCGTAGATTTCCGGATAGGTGATCCCGAGCCGGCAGCCGCGATGGCCGAGCATCGGGTTGGTCTCCGCGAGCGATTTCGCCCGCTCCATGAGCCCGGCAGCGGGAAGCCCGGTGGCCTCGGCGACCGCCTTCACGTCCTCGTCGGTGTGCGGCAGGAATTCGTGCAGCGGCGGGTCGAGCAGCCGGATCGTGCAAGGCCGATCTTCCATGATGCGGAAGATCTCGGCGAAGTCGTCGCGCTGCATGGGCAGGATCTTGCTCAGCGCCTTGATGCGCCCCGACTGGTCCTCGGCGAGGATCATCTCGCGCACCGCCGCGATGCGGTCGGCGTCGAAGAACATGTGCTCGGTGCGGCACAGGCCGATGCCCTCCGCGCCGAATTCCTTGGCGGTCTGCACGTCGAGCGGGGTCTCGGCGTTGGTGCGCACCTTCATGCGCCTTGCCCGGTCGGCCCAGACCATGAGGCTCGCGAAATCGCCGGTCAGCTCCGGCTTGATCATCTTCGCCTCGCCCGCCAGCACCTCGCCGGTCGCGCCGTCGACGGTGATCATATCGCCCTCATGGACCTTGCGGCCGCGGGCGGTGAAGGTCCTGGCCGCGACGTCGATCTTGATCTCGCCCGCACCGGAGACGCAGGGCCGGCCCATGCCGCGCGCAACGACCGCGGCATGGCTCGTCATGCCGCCGCGGGCGGTGACGATGGCCTGCGCGGCGTGCATGCCGTGAATGTCCTCGGGGCTCGTCTCGACGCGCACCAGGATCACCTTCTCGCCGAGCTTGGCCATGTGCTCGGCCTCGTCGGCGTCGAACACGACCTTTCCCGCCGCCGCGCCGGGCGAAGCCGGCAGGCCCTTGGCGATGACGTCGCGCTCATAGCTCTCGTCGATCGTGGGATGGAGCAGCTGGTCGAGCGCGGACGGTTCGACGCGCAGCACCGCCTCCTCCTCGCCGATCAGCCCGTCGGCGACCATGTCGACGGCGATCTTCAGCGCCGCGCGCGCCGTGCGCTTGCCCGCCCGCGTCTGCAGCATCCACAGCGTGCCGCGCTCGACGGTGAACTCGATGTCCTGCATGTCGCGGTAATGGCGCTCCAGCCGGTCGAACACGTCGATGAGCTGCGCATAGACCTGCGGCATCGCCTCTTCCATGGAAGGCTGGGGATCGCCCATCTTCTCGCGCATCACCTTCGTCAGGCATTGCGGAGTGCGGATGCCGGCGACCACGTCCTCGCCCTGCGCGTTGATCAGGAACTCGCCGTAATAGCCCTTCTCGCCGGTGGACGGGTCGCGCGTGAAGGCCACGCCCGTGGCCGAGGTCTCGCCCATGTTCCCGAACACCATGGCCTGGACGTTGACCGCCGTGCCCCAGCTCTCGGGGATGTCGTACATGCGCCGGTAGGTGATGGCCCGGTCGTTCATCCAGCTGGAGAACACCGCCCCGATCGCGCCCCAGAGCTGGTCGCGCGGATCGGTCGGGAAGGGCTCGCCGAGCGCCTTCCGCACAGCCGCCTTGTACTCGGCGATGATCTCTTCCCATTCCGCGGCCGCGATCTCGGTGTCGAGCGTGTAGTCGCGGTCTTCCTTGAAGCGCTCGAGAATCTCCTCGAACGTCGAGTGGGAAACGCCGAGCACCACGTCGGAATACATGGTGATGAAGCGCCGGTAGGAATCCAGCGCGAAGCGCCGGTCGCCGGAGAGCTCGGCGAGCCCCTCGGCGGTCTCGTCGTTGAGGCCGAGATTCAGGACCGTGTCCATCATGCCCGGCATGGAGGCGCGCGCGCCGGAGCGCACCGAGACCAGGAGCGGGTTCTCCGGATCGCCGAAGCGCTTGCCCACCTTCTTCTCGAGGTCGGCGAGCGCGGCCTCGACCTGGCTCTCGAGCTCGGCGGGGTATTCGCGATTGTTCCTGTAGAACGCGGTGCAGACCTCGGTCGTCAGGGTGAAGCCGGGCGGGACGGGCAGGCCGAGCCGGGCCATCTCGGCGAGGTTCGCCCCCTTGCCGCCGAGGAGGTTCTTGTCGCCCTTCTCGCCTTCCGCGCTGCCGCCGCCGAATGCGTAAACCCACTTGGCCATGGTGTGCCCTTCATTCCTGTTCCAGTCCGCGCCCGCGTGTTTCGGAACGCGTCAGCCCTCGAGACGATCGAAATCGGCCACCCGTCCGACCGCGGAGCGAATCCGGGAGAGCAATAGAAGCCTGTTGCGACGCAGCATAGCGTTCTCGGCATTGACGACAACGGCCTCGAAGAAGGCATCGACAGGCGCGCGCAGCCCGGCGAGCGCCTTCATCGCGCCCTCGAAGTCTTCCCGGGCGAGCGCAACCCCGGCGACCTCTTCGGCGCCCTCGATGGCGGCGACGAGCGCCTTCTCCTCGGGCGCCTGCGCCGTCTTCGCGACGGCGACGAGGATGGCTTTTTCGTCCTGGGATGCCGTCTCGGGGCCGTGCGAGGCGGCGCTCTTGCCGGCCCCGGCGGAGATTTCCGACAGGGCTTCCGCCCGCGCCGCGGTCAGGTCGAAACCCTTCTTCTCCTCGGCCTTGAGGATGTTCGCTGCGCGGCGATAGCCGGCCAGCAGCGCGGCGCCGTCCTCGGTGGACAGGAAGTCCTGCAGCGCGCGCGCCTTCTTCGTGACGCGCACCAGATCGTCATCGCCCAGCGCGAACACCGCGTCGATCACGTCGTGGCGCACGCCCTCGTCCTTCAGATGGACCTTCAGGCGGTCGGCGAAGAAGGAGAGGAGGGAGTCCTCTCGTCCAATCTGCTCTGTTTGACCAAACTCAATTTTTTCGACGCCGGGAACGCTCAGGAAGAATCGCTTAGAGAAAGTAAGAAACGGGAACGACCAAGGGCCGAAAACTGCAGCCTCAGGCTCCTGTTCTCCGCCTCGGCGTCGCGGCAGATAAGGAATTCCATTCCGCTCGGCATAGTCGATCTGATCGGGAGGCGATAAGGCGGCAAGGCCTTCGACATGTTTCACATCAGTTTGCGCCAGAATCCGGATGACCGCATCGATCTCATCGACGAGCCCGATGCGAGCATTAGTTTCTTCGACTGTCCGAATTTTTCCCAAGGCAGCCCGCCGCAGCGCGAACGGGTCCTTAGAGCCTGTCGGCTTTTCGTTGATCGCCCAGAAGCCGACCAGCGTGTCGAGCTTGTCGGCGAGCGCGACCGCGGCGCTGACCGGGGCGGTGGGCACGGCGTCGGAGGGGCCTTGCGGCTTGTAGTGATCGGCGATGGCGTCGGCGATCTCGGGGGAGAGCCCCTCCTCCAGCGCATAATACCGCCCCATCACGCCCTGAAGCTCGGGAAACTCGTAGACCATCTGGCTGACGAGGTCGGCCTTGGACAGGCGCGCCGCCTTTTCGGCGAGCTCCGGATCGGCGTCCACTGCTTCAGCGAGTTCGCGCGCGAGCGCGGCGACGCGCTCGACCTTGTCGGCGACCGTGCCGAGCTTCTCGTGGAAGGTGACTTTCGACAGCTCCTTCGCCATCGCCTCGAGCCCGCGCTTGCGGTCGATGTCCCAGAAATGGCGGGCGTCCGAAAGGCGCGCTGAGAGCACGCGGGCCGCCCCCTCGGCGATGGCCTTGCCGCCGTCGGGCGCCTCCTGGTTGGCGATCATGACGAATTTGGGCGCGAGCTTGCCCGTTTTCGGATCGCGCACCGCGAAATATTTCTGGTGCACCTTCATGGTCAGGGTAATGACCTCGGGCGGAAGATCCAGGAATTCGGGATCCATCTCGCCCAGCACCGGGACGGGATGCTCGACGAGGCCGGCCACTTCGGAGAGAAGGCCCGCGTCCTCCACCAGTTCCAGTCCCGCATCGGCGCAGACGGTCTTCGCGCCGTCGAGGATCCGGCTTTCCCGGTCCGCGCGCCTGAGCACCACGCCATTGTCCGCGAGCTTGGCCGCGTAGTCGGCATAGTTCGCAACCGTGAAGACGCGATCGCCCTTGCTGTGGATGCGATGGCCCTCGGTCGTGTTGCCGCTCTCGATGCCGAACACGGTGAAGGGCACGACCTCACCGTCGAACAGGCACACGATGCGGTGCAGCGGACGCACCCAGCGCTGGGCGGTCTCGCCTTCTCCGAACTTCATCGATTTCGGCCAGGGGAAGGCCTTCACGATCTCCGGGATCGCCTCGGCGATCAGCTCGGCGGTCCTGCGGCCCGGCTTCTCGATGCGCGCGAGGTAGAAGCTGCCCTTCTTGTCCTCGCGGGTCTCAAGCTGGTCGACGCCGGACAGCCCGACCGAGCGCAGGAAGCCCTCGATGGCCTTGGCCGGCGCGTCGGTGCGCGGGCCCTTGCGCTCCTCGCTGACGTCGGCGGTCTTCTCGGGCAGGCCGGTCGCGACGAGGCCGAGACGGCGCGGACCGGCGAAGGCCTCCAGCGTCCCCGCCTTCAGCCCGGCCTCCCCCAGCCGCTCCTCCAGCATGCGCGCCAGGTCGGCCTCGGCGCGCGCCTGCATGCGGGCGGGGATTTCCTCGGAGAAGAATTCGAGCAGGAGTTCGGACATGGAGAGGCGTTACTCGCTTGGAAGGGGCGGCGCGAGGCTTACCGCCCGAGCGCGCTTTCGTCCAGCGTGCCGTCCCTTGCCGTCATTCTCCGGCCGAGCGCAGCGAGGACAGGAAAACCCATGCCGCAACTCTACCGCCGCGCCCCTCCGCGCCGCAGAGGCCTGGGTGGCCCGGTCAAGCCGGGCCATGACAGGGGGGTGGGTGGATCAGGAGGACCCCGCCATCTTCGCGTCGATCTCCTGCACGCGCCGGAAGGCGTCGCGGTCCTCGAGCCGGTCGATATAGGAGAAGATCGTGTCGTGCTGCTCGATCAGGCCGAAGCGGCGCACCCAGCCGAGCGCCCCGCCGACAAGGATGTCGCAGGCGCTGAACGCGTCGCCGAGCAGGTAGTCGCCGGTTTCCAGCACGCGCTCGATGCGGGAGATCATGTTCTCGAAATCGCCCCAGCCCAGCATGCCGCGCTCGG
Source organism: Marinicauda algicola (assembly GCF_017161425.1). Lineage (GTDB taxonomy): Bacteria > Pseudomonadota > Alphaproteobacteria > Caulobacterales > Maricaulaceae > Marinicauda > Marinicauda algicola. The sequence goes on from NZ_CP071057.1 coordinate 1,640,122, forward strand.
CGATCCAGCCCTGGCTCTTGGCGATCATCGCCGGTTCCAGCACGCCCGGCCGGAAGACATGCCAGAAATAGTGCGCCGCGCGCTGCGGCGAGCCGAATTCCGGCGCGAGGCCGGCATCGGGAAACTCGTCGCACAGATAGAGCGAGATGGCCGCGAGCTCGCCGAGCGACTGGCCCTTGTGGCGGATCGCCGGGACCTTGCCGGACGGGTTGATCTTGACGAAGTCCTCCGCCGGTCCCTTGCGCACGTCGACATGGACGAGCTCGTAGGGCGCGCCGAGCTCCTCCAGCAGCCAGAGCGCGCCGGAGGAGCGGGTTCCGGGGCAGTGATAGAGGGTGACGGTCATGGCGTGCTTCTCCCTTTTGAGGCCGAGCCTAGGCCGCCGCCTTCTCCATCGCCACCCAGGCGCTGGCGCAGCCCTTGGCGAGTTCGCGCACTCGGGCGATCCAGCTGGCGCGTTCGGCGACCGAGATCGCGCCCCTCGCATCGACGAGGTTGAACAGGTGGGATGCCTTCAGGCACCAGTCATAGGCCGGCAGCGGCAGCGGGTTTTCCAGCGCCAGCAGCGCCTTGCACTGGGCCTCCGCGTCGGCGAACCAGCGCATCAGCATGTCCACGTCGGCATGCTCGAAATTGAAGTGGGAGTGCTGGCGCTCGTTCTCCTTGAAGACGTCGCCATAGCTCATGCCCTTCCCGTTGAAATCGAGGTCGTAGACATTCTCCACGCCCTGCACGTACATCGCCAGGCGTTCGAGGCCATAGGTCAGCTCGCCGGAGACCAGCTCCACGTCGAGCCCGCCGACCTGCTGGAAATAGGTGAACTGGGAGACTTCCATCCCGTCGCACCAGACCTCCCAGCCGAGCCCCCAGGCGCCGACGGTGGGGTTTTCCCAGTCGTCCTCGACGAAACGCACGTCGTGGAGCCTGCGGTCGATGCCGATGGCGTCGAGCGAGCCGAGATAGAGGTCCTGCAGATTGTCCGGCGAGGGCTTCAGAAGCACCTGGAACTGGTAATAGTGCTGCAGCCGGTTGGGGTTCTCGCCATAGCGCCCGTCGCCGGGACGGCGCGAGGGCTGGACATAGGCCGCGCGCCAGGGCTTCGAGCCGAGGCTGCGCAGGGTCGTGGCCGGATGCAGCGTGCCCGCCCCGACCTCGGTGTCGTAGGGCTGCAGGATGGCGCAGCCCTGGTCGGCCCAGTAGCGCTGCAGGGTGAGGATGAGATCCTGGAAGGAGGGCGCGTCGGGGTTTCGCATCGGGGCAGGAATCCGGCTCGTGAGAAGGCGGCGCGAACCTAGGCGCGCCGCGGCGGGGGATCAAGCGGACTGGCAGGGCGAGGCCCTAGCGCACCGCCTCCGGGTCGACCTGCAGCACCAGGGCCGGATCGATATAGCGGTCGTGCCACTTGATGCGCCAGTCGAGATGGGCCCCGGTGGCGCGCCCGCCCGCTCCGATCTCGCCGATCACGTCGCCCTGCTCGACGATGTCGCCGGCCTCCACCGACACCCCGGACAGGTGCAGGAAACCGGAGGTGAAGCCCTGGCCGTGATCGATGAAGATCAGCCCGCCCTCGAAATACATGTCGGGTTCGGCGAGCGTGACCACGCCCGGCGCCGGGGCGATCACGTCGGTGCCGGTCTCGGCGGCGACGTCCAGGCCGTAATGGGGCCGGCGCGGCTCGCCGTTGTAGAAGCGCTGCGAACCATAGACCCCGGTGATGACGCCCTCGGCCGGCATGACGAAATCGGAGAGGAAGCCCTGCCCGCCCCAGCGCGAGGTATAGGCCTGCGCCTTCTGCGCGCCCTCGCGGCGGATGCGCTCCAGCGTCTCGGGCGGCGGGGTGACGTATTCCGGCGGCACGCCCTCGATGCGCTGGATCTCGTACTCGCGCTGGGTGACCGACACGGTCTCCTCGTAGCGCATCTGCGGATCGAGGCGGACCGACAGGGTGGTTTCGGGCGGCGCGTCGCGGTCATGGCCGAGCACGACATGGCCGGTTTCGCTCGCGGTCACGGTGATGTCGCCGAGGCTCACCTCGGCCCCCGGCACGGTCCGGCAGACCAGCATCGCGCCCTGTATGTGCTCGCCCGCGCACACGATCGGCGGCTCGGGCAGGTCGGCAGGAATGGCGGTGGCATCGGGCGCGCCCTGCAGCGCGAGCGCGGCGGCAAGCGCGATCATGCGGACTCTCCCGGCTTCACGCCCGGCCCGGTATGCACCTCGAGCCAGCGCTTGGTGGCGATCTCCGCGTCGCGATAGGCCTCCTGCAACTCCGCGCTCCAGTAGCGCAGGTCGTTGAGGGGGATCTTCGCCCCCGTCACCGCGCAGGTGACATAGGCGCCGGGCGAGAGGATGAGATAGTCGGCGTCGCCGTATTCCAGCTTCGCCTCGCCGGTGAACTCGCGGTCGAAATGATTCATGGATCACGCACTCTGTCTGGACTGCTAGAAACCTAGCATGGGGCAGGCCGGATTTGGAACGGCAAGCAGCCGCGCGCCTAGAACAGGTTGCCCTGCTCGGGCGGTTTCGATGGGGCGCTGGCGGGCTTCGCCTTCGGCTTCGATGTCCGGGCGGGCTTCGGCCCGGACGGCAACGTGCCCGGCGCCTCGGCCCCGTCGATCACAGCGCGGCGCTCGGTATCGGCGAAGGTGAGGCTCACCCCCTGCCCCGCCGACAGCGCGGCCCCCTCGCGCACGACCTTTCCCGCCTCGTCGCGCACCAGGGCGAAGCCGCGCGAGAGCACGTTGCGGTAAGAGAGCGATTCAAGGCGCGCGCCGAGGCTCGCGAGTTCGCGCGTATGGGTCCGCAGCTGGCGGCCATAGGCGGGCTGCAGGCGCCTGCCGATCTCCGCGAGCCGGCGCCGGCCGAGCTGGATCTCCCGGTGGAGGGCGGCGGGGCGCAGCCCGGCGGCGAGGGTCTCGAGCCGGCCCCTCTTGCGTTCCAGACCCACCTTCAGAGCGCTCTCGAAGCGCTGGCGGGCGAAGTCGAAGCGCTGCGCCTTGTCCGCGATGAGCGTTTCCGGGCGCGGCAGGGCGCGGGAGAGGCCTGAAAGGTCGGCCCGCTTGCGGTCGACCGCGCGCCTCAGCGCCCCGGCCAGGCGGCTGCCGGCGGTCTCCACCCGGTCGATCAGCTCGCGGCGGACCGGAACGGCGATCTCCGCCGCCCCGGTCGGCGTCGGGGCGCGCCGGTCGCTGGCATAGTCGATGAGCGTGGTGTCGGTCTCGTGGCCGACCGCGCTGATCAGGGGAATTGCGGACGCGGCCGCGGCGCGCACGACGATCTCCTCGTTGAAGCACCACAGGTCCTCGATCGAGCCGCCGCCGCGCGCGACGATAAGGACATCGGGACGCGGGACCTCCCCGCCTTCGGGCAGAGCATTGAAGCCTTCGATCGCCTGCGCGATCTGCTCGGCAGCCTTCTCGCCCTGCACCAGGACCGGCCAGAGGAGGACATGCACGCCGAAGCGGTCCTCCAGCCGGTGCAGGATGTCGCGGATCACCGCACCGGTCGGAGACGTGACCACCCCGATCGTCCTCGGCAGGAAGGGGATGGGCTGCTTGCGCTCGGCGGCGAAGAGGCCTTCGGCGGCGAGCTTCTTCTTGCGCTCTTCCAGCAGCGCCATCAGCGCGCCCGCGCCGGCCGGCTCCATGCGGTCGATGATGATCTGGTATTTCGATCGGCCCGGGAAGGTGGACAGGCGCCCTTCGGCGATGACCTCGAGCCCCTCCTCGGGCCGGAAGCCGAGCGCGGCGGCCATGCCCTTCCACATCACCCCGTCGATGACGGCGCTCTCGTCCTTCAGGTCGAGATAGACATGGCCGGACTTCGCCACCGTCACCCGGCCGAGTTCGCCGCGCACGCGCACATGACCGTAGGCGTCCTCCACGGTCTTCTTCAGCGCGCGCGAAAGCTCGCTGACGGTGAATTCCGGCGTGTTGCTGACAAGCGCCATGGCGGGCTAAGGATTCGGTACAGACATTTCCATCCCCCATCGTTAGCCGGGCCGGGGCCGGGCTGGCAAACCCGATCGACGGCGGACGAGGACTTCCCATGCGGCGCACGATTTCCCGGCTGGTCCACGCGACCCTGCCTCGTCCGCTCGTCAATCTCCTGTGGAACGCGGCGAGCGACCTCAAGGATCTGCCTGCCCGGCTCGATTCCGGCCGCCCGCCGCAGCCCTGGCGCCTGTTGCACAATGTCGGCGGCGGGGACTTCCATGCCGTGGGACGGCATTATTTCGCGCTGTTCCGGGAGGCGTCCGGCCTGAAACCCTGCGACCACGTGCTCGATATCGGCTGCGGGGCCGGCAGGCTCGCCCTCCCGCTCGCGGCCTATCTCGACGGGACAGGCCGCTATACCGGCTTCGACGTATCGCGGCGGGCGCTCGCCTGGGCTCGCAGGCATGTGCGCGGGGCAGCCCGCCTGGATTTCGTCCACGCTGCGGTACGCAGCCGCGAGTATGCGAGCCGGGGCGAGGCCGGCTCGGCCTATCGCTTCCCGGCAGAGGACGCGAGCATCGATCACGCCCTTGCGATCTCGCTCTTCAGTCACCTCCTGCCCGAGGACGCCGCGCATTATCTCGCGGAAGCCGGCCGCGTCCTGAAGCCGGGCGGACGGCTCTTCCTGACCGCCTTCATCGCCGACGAGGCAGCGCGCGAGCGGCTCGGCCGGCCGGACACGATCCTGGCGATGAGGCCCATCTCGAAGACCGCCTTCGCGGCGGATCCCCGGGAGCCCGAGCGAGCCATCGCCTTCGAGCAAAGCGCATTCGAGGACTGGATTGCGGACGCCGGTTTGCGCTACGCCGCCCCCATCGTGCGTGGACACTGGTCGCAGGCACACCGGAGCGGCGAATTCCAGGACATGCTCGTGCTGGAAAAGCCTGAAGCGGAGCAGCCATGAACATCCTCATCATCGGATCGGGCGGCCGCGAGCACGCGCTCGCCTGGAAGATCGCGCAGAGTCCGTTGGTGGACACGGTCTGGTCGGCCCCGGGCAGTGTGGCGATGGACCTTATCGGACCCTGCTTCGACGTGGCGGCCGACGATGTCGAGAACCTGGAAAAGCTCGCTCTGCAGCTCGAACCCGACCTCGTCGTGATCGGACCGGAAGCCCCCCTCGCCCTCGGCCTCGCCGATATCCTGCGCGCGCGCGGCTTCGACGTGTTCGGCCCCTCGAAGGACGCCGCGCAGCTCGAAGCCTCCAAGGGCTTCGCCAAGGACATGATGGCGAAGTTCGGGGTGCCGACAGCGCGCTACGGGCGCTTCACCGACCTCGACCGTGCGAAGGCCTTCCTCGACACTCTGGAGGCCCCCTTCGTGCTGAAGGCCGACGGCCTCGCCGCCGGCAAGGGCGTGGTGATCGCGGCCACGCGCGAGGAGGCCGAAGCCGAGCTTGCCGACATGCTCTCGGGCCGCTTCGGCGAGGCCTCGGCGGCGGTCGTGATCGAGGAGTTCATGGAAGGCGAGGAAGCCAGCGTCTTCGTGCTGACCGACGGTGTGAACGCGCTCGCCCTGCCCCCTGTGCAGGACCACAAGCGCGCCGGCGAAGGCGATACCGGCCCGAACACCGGCGGCATGGGCGCCTACGGCCCGGCCCCGGTGATGACGTCGGCCCTCATGGCCGAGGTCGACAAGACCATCACCCGGCCCATGCTGGCCGGCATGCGCGACGAGGGCATGCCCTATTCCGGCGTGCTCTATATCGGGCTGATGATCACGGCCGACGGGCCGAAAGTGGTCGAGTTCAACGCCCGCTTCGGCGATCCGGAATGCCAGGTGCTGATGGTCCAGACGCAGGCCGACATCGTGCCGGCCCTGCTCGCCTGCGCCACCGGGGGCATGCCGGAGAAGGACTTCCTGCGCCTGCTGCCGCTTCCCGTGGAGGCCCGGCCCGCCGTGACCGTGGTGATGGCAAGCAAGGGCTATCCGGGCAGCTACAAGAAGAACACCGTCATCAGGGGCGTGAAGGCCGCCGGCGAGGTCGAAGGCGTGACCGTCTTCCATGCCGGCACGGCGGTCGATGCGAACGGCGAGTTCGTCAATATCGGCGGGCGCGTACTGAATGTCACGGCGACCGGCGACACGCTGCAACAGGCCGTCGACCGGGCCTACGAGGCGGTCGACCGGATCGACTGGCCGCAGGGCTTCTGCCGGCGCGACATCGCCTGGCGGGCCCTGGAGAGCCGAAGCTAGTTTTCCGGCCCGCTCACCGCACCCGCGATCGCGTCCAGATCCGCGTCCACCTCCTCGGCCATGCGCACCGCGGTCTCCACCGCGCCGAGGAAGAAATCGCGCGTGATGATCTCGTACTCGTCGCTGACCTGGTGATAGTGCTCGTGGTCCTCCACGCCGAGATAGAGGAAGGGGATGCCGGCCATGTGGAAGGGGGCGTGGTCGGACAGGAGCGTCCAGTCGTCGCGCGGGTTGTCGGTCGGCCGGTCATAGCCCGTCAGCAGGCGCACCGGCGCGCCGTCCGCGACATGCTCGACGAGCGGGACGAGGACGGGATAGTGCCAGGTCCCGACCGCGTAGAGATCGCCGTCCGGGCTGTAGCCGACCATGTCGAGATTGAGGTTGAAGGCGATCTCGCCGGGCAGCTCGGGCCGGTTCGCCACGAAATGGCGCGCCCCGTTGAGCCCGCCCTCCTCCGCGTCGAAGGCGGCGAACAGCACGTCGTGTTCGGGCGGGTGGGCCATGAAATGCTCGGCGATCGCCAGCAGCGCAGCGACCCCCGACGCATTGTCGTCCGCACCGTTGAAGATCTCGCCCTCGCCATAGCCGACATGGTCGTAATGGGCGCTGACGACCATAACCCTGCTGCGGTCCTCGCCCTCCACGAGCCCGAGCACGTTGACGCCGGCGAGCGTGCGCCGCTCGCCCTGCGGGTCGCGAAAATCGACCGGGCGGCTAAAGTCGAAGGCGTGCTCGAAGCTGCCGTTGACCGGCGTCAGGCCGATCTCGGAAAAGCGCTCCACGATGTAGGCGCGGGCGCGGGCATTGCCCGGCGTGCCCACCTCGCGGCCCTCCATATCGTCGGCTGCGAGCGTGCGCAGGTCTTCCAGCGGCTGCGCAAGCTCGGGCTCGCGCGCGCAGGCGGCGGTGAGGACGAGCAGGACGGGCAGAGCGAATTTGCGAAGCATGGGGATGATTCCGGACGCGGGAGACTGAGAGCGCGGGTGTCGCAACACGATCCGGCTCCATATAATGACGCCTCAACATAGTACCGTGCGAACGCAATTTGGAGCCCGCCATGCCGATGGCCGCCGACGACATCGCCAAGCTCATCAAGGACGCCATCCCCGACGCCGAGGTCGAGATCGTCGACCTGGCCGGAGACGGCGATCACTACAAGGCGGTGATCACCTCGGCGAGCTTTGCCGGCATGCCGCGGGTGAAGCAGCACCAGAAGGTCTATGCCGCGCTCGGCGGGCGCATGGGCGGCGAGCTGCACGCGCTGGCGCTCGAGACGCGAACCCCGGCGGGGTGAGGCCCGCTTGACCGCGGCGTCCGCAATCCCTAGCTCAAGGCTCAGCTATTCACTCCGGCGCGAGGGTTTCCTCCCATGACCGACCAGACCGTCCTCGACGAGATCAAAGAGGTCGTCACCAGCAATGACGTCGTGCTCTTCATGAAGGGCACGCCGACCTTTCCCCAGTGCGGCTTCTCCTCGGTGACGAGCCGCGTGCTCGACCATCTCGGCGTCAACTACGTCGCCGTGAACGTGCTCGAGGACAACGCCGTGCGCGAAGGGATCAAGGTCTATTCAGACTGGCCGACCATTCCCCAGCTCTACGTCAAGGGCGAGTTCGTCGGCGGCTGCGACATCGTCAAGGAGATGTTCGAGACCGGCGAGCTGAAGAGCTATCTTTCGGAGAAGGGCGTGCTGGAAAGCGCGGCCTGAGACGCGCGACATCCCGGACGAAAGGTCAGGAACCCCGGCCCGCGCGGCCGGGGTTTCGCGTTGGGACGGCGGCGATGCCCTACCCCGCCCTCGGCGCCCGTGCCCGCGTCGGGTTTTCCAGCTCGATCACAGCCGTTTCGGGGATGCCCAGCTGCTCGCGCGTCCAGCGCAGCAGCACGCCGTTCGGCATGAAGGCCTCGCACTCGTCGTCCTCGACGCGCTCCAGCTCGATCTCCGCGATCCAGTCCCGCGTGAGATAGACGTGCGGCTCGAAGCTCGATTCGTTCGTACACCCGCCCGATTGCGCGCGCACGAAGAGTGCGTCGTCCTCGACATACCAGGTCAGGACCGGTTCCAGGGGTTCCGGAGCCTCCCGTGGCTCGGGCGGGGACCCGCAGGCCGCCAGTGCAAGCCCGCTCGTTGCCGCCGCCAAGACCAGGCGCATCCCTCTCATTGCCGTCTCCTTCCCCCTCCCGAAGCGAGCGCAGACTAGCCCGACCCGTCCGCTCCGAACAGGGGGCGAAAACGAAAGAGCCCGCCACCGGGTCGCCGGGGCGGGCTCTCGTATGTTCGCGGATGTCCTCGTTCTTACGAGGAGTAGAATTCGACCACGAGGGCCGGTTCCATCTGCACCGGATAGGGAACGTCGGAGAATTCCGGGATGCGGGTGAAGGTGGCGGTCATCGCCTTCGCATCGACGTCGAGATAGTCGGGGAAGTCGCGCTCGCCGCTCTGCAGGGCCTCGAGCACGAGGGCCATGTTGCGGCTCTTCTCGCGCACTTCCACGACATCGCCCGGCTTGACGCGGTAGGAGGCGATGTTGACGCGCTTGCCGTTCACCTTGACGTGGCCGTGATTGACGAACTGGCGCGCGGCGAAGACGGTCGGCACGAACTTGGCGCGGTAGACCACGGCATCGAGGCGGCTTTCCAGCAGGCCGATGAGGTTCTCCGCGGTGTTGCCCTTGCGGCGGGAGGCCTCGTCATAGACGGCGCGGAACTGCTTCTCGGTGATGTTGCCGTAATAGCCCTTCAGCTTCTGCTTGGCGCGCAGCTGAAGCCCGAAGTCGGACATCTTGCCGGCGCGGCGCTGGCCGTGCTGGCCGGGGCCGTAGGGACGGGAATTGATCGGAGACTTGGCACGACCCCAGATGTTCTCGCCCATCCGGCGGTCGATCTTGTGCTTCTGCGAATGACGCTTCGACATGTTCTTCCTTCTTCGACGCGGCCCGGTGGAGCGCCCTCAACGCTGCCACGATCGATAACGGCGGTTCACGCGTCGCCCGTTGGTGTTGGACATATGGCGGCAGCATTCGAGCTGCCCGAGGGAAGCGCGGGTTATGTTTGAAGGGGAAGGCGAAGTCAACTCCGGCGGGCGGTGGCGACATGCCGGCGATCACTCGTATCCCAACCGGCCCCGGTGGGGCACCCGCGGAGCTGCCGACTTCCTGATTCTTAATAGACTTTCATAGCACGCTACCGGCCATAACAATATAACTTGCATTGCATGGTAACATGCGATACACCCTCCTCATGGATATCGAAAGCTGGAAAGCGCAACTTCGAAAGGGCTCGGCCGAACTCGCCGTGCTGGCGGTGCTCGCCGGCGGGGAGAAGTACGGGATCGAGATTCTCGACCGGATCAGCGGGGTCGAAGGCCTCGGGATCTCGGAGGGATCGATCTACCCGCTTCTCAACCGTCTGCAGCGCGAGGGCCGGATCGAGGCGCGCTGGGTGGAAAATCCCGAAGGGGGCGTTCCGCGCAAGTATTACCGCCTGACTGCCAACGGCGAGGCGGCCCGTGAAGCCATGGTGGAGACCTGGACGGCCTTCCGCGCCAGCCTCGACCGCATCGTGGAGACGAGATCGTGAACGCAACGCCCGCCATCGAGGCCTATCTCAGACGGCTCGCCCGCGCCCTCTCCTCGCTGCCCGAGGAGGAGCGCCGGGAAATCCTCGAAGAGACGCGCTCCCATCTCGTCGAGCGTGCCGCGGAGATCGGCGAGGACGCGGCGATTGCCGCGCTGAGCCCGGCCGAGCGCTATGCGCGCGGCTTCCTGGACGAGCGCATGCTCAGTGCCGCGCTCGCCGACGGCGGACCGGCGGCGACCTTCGGCGCGCTCCTGCGCGTGGGCTCGCGCCGCCTCGTCGGCGCGATCGGACTCGGCGTGACGGCCTTTCTCTTCCTCTTCGCGGCGGCGCTTGCGCCGATCGCGGTCAGCGAGCTCACCAATCCCGAGGATACCGGGCTGTTCGTGTCCAATGTCAGCGACGCCTTCTTCCTCGGCATCATCGGGGACGAGAGCCGCGAACGCTATGACGAGGTGCTCGGTGCCTGGCTCCTGCCCTCGCTGTTCCTGGCCGGGCTGGCGGCGATCCTGCTCGCCGCCTTTCTCGGCCGCATCTTCGTCCGCCTCCTCCTGACACGCAGCGAGACAAGCCGCGGCCGGTAACGGACGGACTCCTCCCCGAAGGGGCGGGAAAGCCCCTTCGAAACAACGCTTGGAGACTTCAGATGAAACGCCTTGTGACTGCGGTGCTCGCCACCGCGACGGCCGCGCTGTGCCCGGTCCATGCCCAGACCGTCGAGGAATTCAGTGCCATCGCCCCCGGCGGCCACGTCATGGCCGGGGAAGTGGTGCTGCCGGACGGTGTCTCGGGCCCCTTGCCCGGCGTCCTCCTGATCAGCGGCTCAGGCAGGCAGTCGCGCGACTTCGCCGCATTCGACTCCCGCTACCGGCCGCATCACGACTGGACGCAGGCCTTCAACGCGGCAGGGATCGCGGTGATCCGCTTCGACGAACGCAATACCGGCGGTTCGGGCGGCGATCATCGCACCGCGAGCCTTCAGGACCTGGTCGACGACGCGCGCACCGTGCTGCGGGCGGCCTCGTCCAACCCGGGCATCGATCGCGCACGCCTCTTCGTGCTCGGTCATTCCGAAGGTGCGGCCATCGCGATGATGCTGAACGGACAGGGCGAGACCCTCGCCGGGCTCCTCCTGGCCGGCGCACCGGCGCGCAGCGGGCGCCGGATCCTGCGCGACCAGGCCCGCATCGAGGCGCCGGTGACGGCGCAGATGAGCGAGAGCGAGCGCGAGGCTGCCATCGAAGCCCATTATCGCGAGCAGGTCGCCTACGACGAGACCCGCCCGTCCCTGCGCGATTTCCTCGATCTCGACGTGCCTGCCATCGCCGGAGCGGTGACGGCGCCGGTCTTCGTCATCGAGGGCGGCGAGGACTGGCAGATCACGCCGCCGCAGGGAAGCGAACTGGCCGCCCTGCTGCGCGCGGGCGGGAACGATGCGGTCGTTCACCGGCTGTATGACGGCGTCAATCACCTGCTCGTCCACGCGCCCGGCGAGCCCGACTACGCCCGCCTCTCCGATTTCAGGCTCGATCCGCGCCTGGTCGAGGACGCGGTCGCCTGGACCGCGCAGCGCGCGGACCTGGACTGACCTTGCGGCCCGGCGGTGCAGCAAGGATCGCCGCCGGACCTTCCTTTCCCCATCTTCCGTGGAGACGTAGCCATGAAACGCGCCTTCTTTGCATTCCTGGTCGCCCTCTTCGCCGCGCTCGGGCGCGCCGAGGGCCAGGCCGTCACCGAATTCCAGGCGATCGCCCCCGACGGCCACATCATGGCCGGGGAGATCGTGACGCCGCAGCGCGGCTTTTCCGCCGCGGTGATGCTGATCTCCGGGTCCGGCCGGCAATCGCGCGAATTCGCCGATTTCGAGGGACGCTATGCGCCCCATCGCGACTGGCTCGACACCTTCCTCCAGGCCGGGCTCGCCGTGATCCGCTTCGACGAGCGCGGCACGGGAGGCTCCGGCGGCGACCACCGCGAAGCCACGCTGTCCGATCTCGTCGACGATGCCGAGACGGTGCTCCGGGCCGCGCGCATGAGCCTTGGCGGAGCCGATCTCTTCGTGCTCGGCCATTCCGAGGGCGCGGTCATCGCGATGACGCTGTCGGCGCGCGGGGAAGATCTGACCGGCCTCATCCTGCTGGGTGCGCCCTCGAAGAGCCCGCGCGACTTCCTGCGCGACCAGGCCGCGGGCAATGTCGAGCGCACCGCGGACATGAGCGAGGCCGACAGGGCCGCGGCCAGGGATGCCTGGTACCAGGGCGTCATCGCCCGCTTCGAGCAGAGCCCGGTCCTGCGCGACCATCTCGATGTCGACGTGCCCGCCCTCGCCGCCGCGGTCGATGCCCCGGTCTTCGTCATCGAGGGCGGGGCCGACGAACTCATCGCTCCGCCCCAGGGCGAGGAACTCGCGGCCCTGATCGCCGCGGACGGGAGCCCGGACGTCTGGCACCGGCGCTATACGAACGTGAACCACTTCATGACGCCCCAGCCGGAGGGCATGACGGGCTGGCAGGCCATCGAGGACTTCACGCTGGATGCCCGCATCCGCGCCGACGCGGCGGCCTGGATCCTGGAGCGAGCGGGCCAATAGCCCCTTGCGCAGGCCGGGTGGCGGGCGTTCGCAGCTAGTCCTCGCGCACCACCCGGTGCCTGCCCCTGCCGATCGTGAGCGCCTTGATGGCGCCGCGGAAGGTTCGCACCTCCTGGCTCGTCAGCCCGCCGCGCGCGAAGATGTTCCTGAGATTCTGGATCATCAGCGGGGTCTTTTCCGGCGGGAAGAAGAATCCGGCGCGGTCGAGCTCGGTCTCGAAATGCTCGTACATGAGGGTCAGCTCCTCCTGGCTCGCGCGGTCTTCGAGCGGGCGGAACTCGGCCGGGACCGGGTCGCCGGCGCGCCATTCGTGGGCGAGGACGCCGACGGCCATGGCGAGGTTGAGGCTGGCGAAGCCGGGCTCCACGGGCAGGGTCAGGATGGCGTTCGAGCGCACGATCGCCTCGTTGGGAAGGCCCGCCCGCTCGCCGCCGAACAGGATACCGACCGAGGCGCCGGCCCCGAGATGGCCCCGCGCCTCTCGCATCGCCTCGCGCCCGGTGAGTACCGGCTTGACCATCCCGCGCGGACGCGCGGTGGTGGCGTAGGTGACCGAGAGGTCTGCGACGGCCTCGTCGAGCGTGTCGAAGATCTCGAGCGTGTCGAGGACCGGCGAGCCGACCGCCATGGTGATCGCCGTCTCGTTCGGCCAGCCGTCGCGCGGGGCGACGAGGCGCAGACGTGTCAGGCCGAAATTGCCCATCACGCGCGCGGCTGCGCCGATATTCTCGCCCATCTGCGGCCGGTCGAGGATGAAGACAGGGGCGTCGGAACCCTTGTTCATGGCTGCCCTTTCACTTGCAGGGTTCGGGTGGTAGAGACCGGCCCGAACGCATCCTCCCTTTCGCGCGCACCGGCGCGCGCCTCAAGACCGAAAGCGCAGAAAACACATGGCCAAGATCAAAGTCGACAATCCGGTCGTCGAACTCGACGGCGACGAGATGACCCGCATCATCTGGGCGCTGATCAAGGAAAAACTGATCGAGCCCTATCTCGATATCGACCTGAAATATTACGACCTTTCGATCCAGAAGCGCGACGAGACCGAGGATCGGATCACGGTCGAGGCCGCCGAGGCGATCAAGCATTACGGCGTCGGGGTGAAGTGCGCCACCATCACGCCGGACGAGCAGCGCGTCGAGGAATTCGACCTGAAGAAGATGTGGCGCTCGCCCAACGGCACGATCCGCAACATCCTCGGCGGCGTCGTGTTCCGCGAGCCGATCGTCATCCAGAACATCCCGCGCCTGGTGCCGGGCTGGACCAAGCCGATCGTGATCGGCCGCCACGCCTTCGGCGACCAGTACCGCGCCACCGATTTCAAGGTGCCCGGGCCGGGCAAGCTGACCCTGACCTACACCCCGGCCGACGGCGGCGCGCCGCAGCACCACGAGGTGTACGAGTTCAAGGGCCCGGGCGTGGCCATGGGCATGTACAATATCGACGAGTCGATCCGCGATTTCGCGCGCGCCTCGTTCAATTACGGCCTCGACCGGGGCTGGCCGGTCTATCTGTCGACCAAGAACACGATCCTGAAGGCCTATGACGGCCGCTTCAAGGACCTGTTCGCCGAGATCTACGAGGAAGAGTTCAAGGACAGGTTCGAGGAAAAGGGCATAGATTACGAGCACCGGCTGATCGACGACATGGTCGCCGCGGCGATGAAGTGGTCGGGCGGCTTCGTCTGGGCCTGCAAGAACTACGATGGCGACGTGCAGTCCGACACGGTTGCGCAAGGCTTCGGCTCGCTGGGCCTGATGACCTCGGTGCTGATGACGCCGGACGGCAGGACGGTCGAGGCGGAGGCCGCCCACGGCACGGTGACGCGCCACTACCGCCAGCACCAGCGCGGGGAGAAGACATCGACCAACTCCATCGCCTCGATCTTCGCCTGGACGCGCGGCCTGAAATACCGCGGCAAGATGGACGGCAACGAGAAGGTCGTCGAGTTCGCCGAGGCGCTCGAGACGACCGTCGTGAAGACGGTGGAGAACGGCTACATGACCAAGGACCTCGCGCTCCTGGTCGGCGACGAGCAGGGCTGGCTCACGACCGAGGGCTTCCTGGACAAGGTCGCCGAGCGCTTCGCCGAGCGCATGAAGGACATGGTGTAGGCGTCACGCCATCGAGGAAACGGGAAAGGCCGGGCAGCAATGCCCGGCCTTTTTCTATTCCGCCTCCTTCGCGCGGCGGTATTCCGCATCGCGCGCGCTGGCGATGCGGTCGCGCACGGTTTCGGGGGCGAAGCCGTATTCCTCCAGTGCGCGGCCGGCGAGCTGAAGGCCGGCCTCGATGGCGTCGGGGATGACGAAGTCCGCCCCGGCCGCGGTGAGACGGCGTGCGTGATCGGCATCCTGGGCGCGTGCGAGCACCAGAGCGTCGCGGCGCAGTGCCCGCACGGCGCGCACCATCGCCTCGGCGCTGTCGGCATCGTCGACGGTGACCACGAACATCGACGCGCCCTGCGCACCGGCGCGTTTGAGAATCTCCGGACGCGACGCGTCGCCGAGATAGACCTGCCAGCCCGCCTTGCGCCCGCGCTGAACGACGCCTGCGCGCCGGTCGAGCGCGACGATGTCGGCCTCCTCGGCCTTAAGGACGCGGGCAATGGCCTCGCCTACCCGACCGAAGCCGGCGATCACGACATGGCCCTCGAGTTCGAAGTGGTCGGCAACCCCCGGCGCACCGGCCTCCTCCTCCTTCAGCCTGCCCGCGACATGGCGCCCGATCCGGCCCGAAAGCGGCGTGATGAGCATCGAGAGCGCAGCGATGGCCGTGACGACGGTGGCGGCAGCCGGCGTCAGGATCGCGCCGGCGCTCGCCGCGGCGACGATGACGAAGGCGAACTCGCCGGCCGGGGCGAGCAGGAAGGCGGCCTCGGCCGCCACCCGCCGGCCGCCGGCAAAGAGGCGCACGGCGGTGTAGGCCAGCACGCCCTTGACCAGCAGCATCACGGCGAGGCTGCCGGCGATCAGGGGCAGATACTGCCACACGGCGGGCAGATCGAGGCTCATGCCGACCGTCATGAAGAACAGGCCGAGCAGGAGGCCCTTGAACGGTTCGAGATCGACTTCGGTCTGGTGCTTGAACTCGGTCTCGCCCAGCAGCAGGCCGGCGAGGAAGGCGCCGAGCGCGAGCGAGAGCCCCGCCCCGGCGGTCAGCACCGCCGCGCCCACGACGACCAGGAGGGTCAGCGCCATCAGGAAGTCCCGCCCGCCCTGCGCGGCAAGGCGGAAGATGCGACCCAGCCCGAACCGGCCGACGAGCACGATCACGCCGATCGCGACCGCGCCCTGGACGAGCGCCTCGATGAGGGCGGCGGCGAGACTGGTCTCCCCGCCCCGGCCCAGAAAGCCGACGAGAATCAGGATCGGCGCGACCAGGATGTCCTGGAACAGCAGCACGGCCAGCGCCACGCGCCCGACCGGCAGAGCCGCGCGGCGTTCCTCGGCGAGGACCTGCATGACGATGGCGGTCGATGACAGGGCGAGCGCGAACCCGAGCGTCAGCGCCGCCGGGCCCGTCATCCCCGCGAGCCACAGCACCAGCGCGGCCAGGAGCGCGCTCGAAAACGCCTGCAGCCCGCCTGCGCCGAACACCGCGCGGCGCAATTGCCAGAGCTTCTTGAAGGAGAGTTCGAGGCCGAGCAGGAAGAGCAGGAACAGCACGCCGAGTTCGGCGAACGGCGCAGCGGTCTCCGGCTCGGTGATCGTGAGGAATTCCAGCCAGGAGAGGTGAAAGCGCTCGGCGACGGCGCCCAGCCCGTAGGGCCCGAGCGCCACGCCCGCGAGCAGGAAGCCGAGCACCGCGCTCATCTTCCACAGGCGCAGGAGCGGCACGATGATGCCGGCCGCGAACAGGAAGACGATCGCGTCCTTGAGCCAGACTTCCTGTCCTGCGGCGTGTTCCATGCGTCAGCCCCCGGCGCCCGAGCGACATGCGCTCCCGCGCCGGAGTTTAGCCGGTTTCCCGCGGCCCGGTCAGGGCCTGCGTGCGGTTATTCCGCCGCGCGGGACCCCTCGCCCTTCAGGGCGCCGCGGATCGCATCGAGCGCAGCTTCGGCCCTGTCGCCGTCCGGACCGCCGGCCTGGGCGAAGTCGGGCCGCCCGCCCCCGCCCTTGCCGCCGACCTCCGCCGCGCCGGCGCGCACCAGCTCGACCGCGTCGAAGCGGCCGGCGAGATCGTCGGTCACCCCGACGGCGAGCGCGGCCTTGCCGTCATTGACGCCGACGAAGGCGGCGATGCCCGAGCCCATCTGCTTTCTCGCCTCGTCGACCATAGCGCGCAGATCCTTGCCGCCGACGCCCTGGGCAACGCGCCCGATGAACTTCACCCCGGAAATCTCCTCCGGGCCGGCCGGGGCCGCACCACTGCCGCCGCCGAGGGCGAGCTGCTTCTTGGCCTCGGCGAGCTGGCGCTCCAGCGTCCGGCGCTCCTTCAGGAGAGTGTCGACGCGTTCCTCCAGTTCGGCCGGCGGCACCTTCAGACGCTCGGCAGCGGCCTTCGCGATGCCGGCCTGGGTCTCGAGATACTCCCGCGCCGCTTCACCGGTCAGCGCCTCGACGCGGCGCACCCCGGCCGAGACGGCACTGTCTGAGACGATCTTGAACAGGGCGATGTCGCCGGTGCGCGAGACGTGCGTGCCCCCGCACAGTTCGACCGAATAGGCCCGGTCGGCCTTCTCCAGCGCCCGGCCCATCTCCAGCACGCGCACCCGGTCGCCATACTTCTCGCCGAACAGGGCGAGCGCGCCCCGCTCGATGGCCTCCTCCGGGGCCATCTCGGCGGTCTCGGCCGGCGCGTTTTGACGGATCACGGCATTGACCTGGGCCTCGATCGCCCGGGTCTCCGCCTCGGTGAGCGTCTGGCCGTGCGAGAAGTCGAAGCGCAGCCGGTCGGGTCCCACATAGGAGCCCTTCTGGGTGACGTGAGCACCGAGCACGTCGCGCAGGGCCGCATGCAGAAGGTGCGTGGCCGAGTGGTTCGCCTTGGTCTTTTCCCGGCGCTCGCCATCGACCTGCAACAGCCCGGTATCGCCGACACGAATCGCGCCGCCTTGCGCCTTGCCGATATGGGCATAGACGTCGCCGGCGCGCTTCTTCACGTCGGAGACCACGAAATTGACCCCGCCCTCGAACTCGATCACGCCGGCATCGCCGATCTGGCCGCCGCCCTCGGCATAGAACGGCGTCTGGGCGAAGACGAGTTCGCCGTGCTGGCCGTCCTCGAGCGTGTCGACCTGGCGCTTGTCGGCGACGATCGCCCTGACCGGCTCGGAGCCCTTGAGCGTGGTATAGCCGGTAAAGCTCGTCGGGCCGGTCGCCTCGCGCACCGCGTACCAGACCGCATCGGGTGCAGCCTCGCCGGAGCCCGCCCAGCTCGCGCGCGCCTCGGCCTTCTGCTTCTCCATCGCCTTGTCGAAACCGGCGGTGTCCACCTCCAGGCCCTTGGCGCGCAGCGCGTCCTGGGTGAGGTCGAGCGGGAAGCCGTAGGTGTCGTAGAGCTTGAAGGCGGTTTCGCCCGGCAGGGCCTCGCCCTCGTCTAGATCCGCGACGGCCTCCTCCAGCAGGGAGAGCCCGCGTCCGAGCGTGCGCTGGAACCGTTCTTCCTCCGCGCGCAGCGTCTCCTCGATCACCGGCCGGGCACGCTTCAGCTCGGGGAAGGCCTCGCCCATCTCGGCGGCGAGCGTGCCGACGAGGCGGTGCATCACCGGCTCGGTCGCGCCGAGCAGGTGCGCGTGGCGCATGGCGCGGCGCATGATCCGGCGCAGGACGTAGCCACGGCCCTCGTTGGACGGGCTCACGCCATCGGCGATGAGGAAGCTCGTCGCGCGCAGATGGTCGGCGATGACGCGGTGGCTGGCGAGGGTCTCGCCTTCGGCCCTGGAGCGCAGCACATCCTCGGAGGCCGCGATCAGCCGCTTGAACAGGTCGACCTCGTAATTGTTGTGCACCCCCTGCAGCACGGCGGCGATGCGCTCCAGCCCCATGCCGGTGTCGATGGAGGGCTTGGGCAGGGATTTGCGGCTGCCGTCCTCCATCTGCTCGAACTGCATGAAGACGAGATTCCAGATCTCGATGAAGCGGTCGCCGTCCTCGTCCGGGCTGCCCGGAGGGCCGCCGGGAATCTCCGGCCCGTGATCGTAGAAGATCTCCGAGCACGGCCCGCAGGGGCCGGTATCGCCCATCATCCAGAAATTGTCGGACGTTCCGATGCGGATGATCTTGTCGTCGGAGAACCCCGCGATCTTCTTCCAGAGGTCCGCCGCCTCCTCGTCCTCGGCATAGACCGTGGCGAGTAGCTTGTCCCTTGAAAGCCCGAACTCCCTGGTGATCAGCGTCCAGGCATGCAGGATCGCCTCCTCCTTGAAATAATCGCCGAAGGAGAAATTGCCGAGCATCTCGAAGAAGGTGTGGTGACGCGCGGTGTAGCCGACATTGTCGAGATCGTTGTGCTTGCCGCCGGCGCGCACGCATTTCTGCGAGGAGGCCGCGCGGGGTCTGGCGCGCCTCTCGACGCCGGTGAAGGCGTTCTTGAACGGCACCATGCCGGCATTGACGAAGAGCAGCGTCGGATCGTCCTTCGGCACGAGCGGGGCGGACTGCACCACCTCGTGATCGTGCTCGGCGAAGTAATCCAGGAACTTGGCGCGGATGTCGCGCAATGCGGTCATGACGGGCTCCAGAAGCCGGCTTGGGGTTCACATCTCGCGCGAGGTTTCACGGTCGACGTGGCTTCGCCCACATATACGAACGGGCGCCCGGCAAAGCCAAGCGCCCGTCGCAATTCTTCGCAGGTTGGCGCTCCGCCTCTTCCGTCGCGGTCAGCCAGTCTGCGCGGCAAGGCCGGACAGGGCGAAGACGTCGCGCATCAGTCCGTCGGGGAAGGCCTCGCGGGCGAACACCCGTCCTCCAAGGCTCTCTGCCAGGCGCCGGGCGGCGATGTTGGCATCGTCCATGTGGGTTTCGACCTGCGTCCAGCCGAGGCTCGCGAGCGCATGGTCGATGGCGGCAAGCGAGGCCTCCCGGGCGATCCCCTGGCGGCGTGCCTCCGGCATGATCCACCAGGTCAGTTCCGAGCGTGGCCACCCCTCAGGCCAGACCAGCCCGCAGCTGCCGACCATGCCGGGGCGGTCGCGCCGCTCGATCGACCACATGCCGTAGCCGCGCAGCCGCCAATGGCCGAGATCGCTGGCCAGCTTGGTCCAGGCGCGGTTCGCGGGAAGCGGTCCGCCATAGAAGCGGGACGCCTCGGCGTCGGCGTAGAAATCCCGGTAGACCGGGAAATCCGCCCCGCACGGCGCTCTCAGGCGCAGGCGGGGCGTGACGAGTTCCGGTATCTCCATTGGGGTGCGATCCGGCGGCGGCCCTAGCCCGCCGCGGCCTCGTCGCCCTCGTCGTCCTCGCCCGGACCGGCGAGCATCTCCTCGGCAATAAGGCCGGCATTCTTGCGCACGGCGGCCTCGATCTTCGCGGCGATGTCGGGATTGTCGAGCAGGAACTTGCGCGAGTTCTCGCGGCCCTGGCCGATGCGCTCGCTCTCGAAGGAGTACCAGGAACCGGATTTCTCCACGATCCCGCCCTTCACGCCGAGATCGATGAGTTCGCCGGTCTTGGAGATGCCCTCGCCGTAGAGGATGTCGAACTCGACCTCGCGGAAAGGCGGCGCGACCTTGTTCTTGACCACCTTGACCTTGGTCTGGTTGCCGATCACCTCGTCGCGGTCCTTCAGCGCGCCGATGCGGCGGATATCGAGGCGGACCGAGGCGTAGAATTTCAGCGCATTGCCGCCAGTCGTGGTTTCCGGAGAGCCGAACATCACGCCGATCTTCATGCGGATCTGGTTGATGAAGATGACAAGCGTGTTCGACTTGGAGATCGAGCCGGTGAGCTTCCTGAGCGCCTGGCTCATCAGGCGCGCCTGCAGGCCCGGCAGGGAGTCGCCCATCTCGCCCTCGAGTTCGGCGCGCGGGGTGAGCGCGGCGACGGAGTCGATGACGAGCACGTCGATCGCGCCCGAACGCACCAGCGTGTCGGCGATCTCGAGCGCCTGTTCGCCGGCGTCGGGCTGGGAGACCAGGAGTTCGTTGACATCGACCCCGAGCTTCCTGGCATAGACCGGATCGAGCGCGTGCTCGGCATCGACGAAGGCGGCGGTGCCGCCCGCCTTCTGCGCCTCGGCGACGCAATGCAGGGCGAGCGTGGTCTTGCCCGAGCTCTCCGGGCCGTAGATCTCCACGATCCGGCCCTTGGGAAGGCCGCCGACACCGAGTGCGATGTCGAGGCCGAGCGAGCCGGTCGAGATCGCCTCGATATTCTGGTTCGGGCGCGATCCCAGCTTCATGACCGAGCCCTTGCCGAAGGCGCGGTCGATCTGGGAGAGCGCGGCGTCGAGGGCTTTCTGCTTGTCCATATTATCGTCTTTCACGAGCTGAATCTTCGCCTGGGCCATGGCTTCATCCCCTTTTGTCATGCCGCTCCGAGTCGGGCAACTTGGGGAAGTTGTACACGTTCCGTTCCGCGAACGCAACAAGAACATTCGAGGGCTTCAACCCGCGCGACGCGAGGCTTCGGCACTCGCTCCGCGCCTGGCCCGCAGCGTCGGGCAAGCCCGCGGCTAGGCGCCCAGCATCTCCTTCACCCGCTCGGCGAGCTGGGGGAGCGTGAAGGGCTTGGGCAGGAAGGAGACGTCGAGTTCCTTCGACAGGGTGTGGGAGAACTCCTCCTCGGCATAGCCGGAGATGAACACGATGCGCGCATCGCCGAGATACTGCCGGCCCTTCTCCAGGAGCCCCGGCCCGTCGAGGCCGGGCATCACCACGTCGGAGATGATGAGATCGAAGCTCTCCGGGTTCTCCTTCAGGATTTCGAGGGCCTCCTCGCCATCCTCGGCCTCGACGACCTCGTAGCCCCGCTTGACGAGCGTCTTCGCGGCGATGGTGCGCACCGGCGCCTCGTCCTCGACGAGCAGGATCCGGCCGCGCCCGGCAAGGTCGGCGGGCTTTCGCTCCACCGTCTTGGCGGCCTTCTCCTCGGCGATCTCCTTCTCTTCCGCCTCGCTCGGAACATGCTCGGGCAGGAAGATCGTGAAGGTCGTGCCCTCGCCCAGTTTCGACTTCGCGAACAGGAAGCCGCCGGACTGCTTGACGATGCCGTAGACGGTGGCAAGGCCGAGCCCGGTGCCCTGGCCGGCTTCCTTGGTGGTGAAGAAGGGCTCGAAGATCTTCGCCAGGGTCGCCTCGTCCATGCCCGTACCCTCGTCGCGCACCCGGATGGCCGCCCAGCGGCCCTCCTTCGGGTCGGGCGCGCCGGCGCGGCGCACGTCCTCGGCATCGACCGCCTCGGTGGTGATGGTCAGAGTGCCCCCGCCCTTGCCCTTCATGGCGTCGCGCGCATTGGTCGCGAGGTTCATGATGGCGTTTTCCAGCTGCGTCTTGTCGGCGCGGATCAGCGGCAGGCCGCGCCCGTGCCTGAACTCCAGGCGCACGGATTCCTCGAGAATCTGGCGCAGCAGCACGGAGACGTCCGAGAGCGTGTCGGTGATGTCGAGCGTCGTCATCCGGAAGGTCTGCTTGCGCGAGAAGGCGAGCAGCTTCTTCACCAGCCCGGCCGCGCGCGCGACGGTTGAATTGATCTGCTGCAGCTCGGGGTAGGAGGGGTCGCCCACGGGGTGGCGGCCGAGCAGCTCGTCGGTGTTCAGCCTTATGGCGGTGAGCATGTTGTTGAAGTCGTGCGCCACACCGCCGGCGAGCTGGCCGACCGCCTGCATCTTGGCGGCGTGAGCGAACTGGCGCTCGAGATCCTTCAGGGCGGTGATGTCGACCACATAGGCGGCGCGCTTGCCCCCCTTGGCTGCGGCGAAGAAGAGATGGACGTCGCGAGGCTTCTCGCCGTTCTTCAGGCGCGCTTCGGCGGGCTCGCCGCGCCCGGCGAGCGCGGTGGCGAACACGTCCTCGAGCGTCGCGTCCTCGTTCCAGTCGAAGAGGTCGGCGAAGCGTGTGCCCGGGATCGCCATGCCGCCCGAGAACTGCACCATGGCGGCATTGGCGTCCTCGATCAGGGCTGCTTCCGGATCGGGCTGGTCGAGGCGCACCACGCCGAAGGGGGCGCTCGCGAACATGTCGTCGAACGTGCGCCCGGCGCGCACCTCGCCTGCCGGCATCGCCTGGGCGAGCCCGGGAGGCGCGCCGGTGGTCGACAGGCCGTAGATGATGCCGCGCGCGCGCGGCGGACGGCTGTCGGTCCACTCCACGACCAGCACGACCGGGGTCTCGATGCCTTCCCGGCCCGCCAGGCGTGCATCGATGCGGACAGGCCCTTCCGCGCCACGCGACTTGGCATAGGACTTCGCCGTATCTCCGACGAAGAAGTCCTTGACCTTCAGCGCCCTGTCCGCTTCCACGCCCAGCCAGTCGCGCAAGGTCGCGTTGGCGGCCAGCACACGGCCCTCCCCGTCGGCGAGGAACAGGCCGACCGGAGCGCGGTCGGCCCAGTCGGGGGCGGCTTCTCCGGTCTCGACCGCGGCGCCGCGCGCCTCGGCAAAGCGCCAGACCGCGCCGCCGCGCTCGAGCGGGCTTATCTCCGCCTCGTACACGACCGCACGGCTCGCCGCCCTCAGCGCGGGCAGGGTCTCGCGCGCCCGGGCGGACTCGTGGGCGGCCTTGGTGAGGCGGTAGATCGCGCCGCCACCGCCGCCGGCCCAGACCCGGTCCGGTGTCGGCACCGACAGTGCGGCGCCAAGCCCGGCCGCCTCACTTGCCAGCGCCCGATAGGCCCGGTTCGCCCAGACGCTGCGCCCGCGCGCATCGGTGACCAGGACCGGATCGGCGAGCGCCTCGAACGCGGCGGCCGCGAAGCCGGACGAGCCCGGTGCCGGGCCGCGGTCGGCGAGCACGCGCGCCGCGCTTTCACCGGCGGCCAGCGCATAGAGAAACAGAAAGGCCACGAAGGCGATGCCGGACAGCAGGATGAAACCCTGCCAGCCGGCCGCACTGGCAGCGAAAACACCGACCGCCGCGGCGGCGAGCGCGGAGAGTCCGGCGATCCAGAAGATGATGCGGGTCGCCGGCACCATCCACCGCGGACGCTCCCCGGGCTCGCTCCTCACCCTTGCGGACTCGGCGCCGTCGTGTTCGGCCGTTTCGGGCGGGCGCTCGGCGGAGGGGGCATCTGTCATGGAAAGGCTCGATATCTGGCGTGGCGGGCCGCCCGCGGGCAGGCCCTCGATTCGGCTTCAAGCGTGACCCGACAAGGTTAACGCTATTTTCGTCCCCGCGCGCGGCCTTTCGCGACCGAGAGCACGTAGCCGATCACTTTCGCGACCGCCTTGTAATGGTCGACCGGGATCGGCACGTCGAGATCGGCCGTGGCGTGCAGCGCACGGGCGAGCGGGGGATCCTCCACGATCGGGATGCCGTGCTCCTCCGCGAGTTCGCGAATCCTCAAGGCGACGGCATCGACGCCCTTCGCGATGCAGATGGGGGCGGGCGTGCGCCCCTGCTCGTATTCCAGCGCCACGGCATAGTGGGTCGGGTTGGTGATCACGACCGCGGCCTCTGGCACCTTCGCCATCATCCGGCGCTGGGCGCGCTCCTGGCGGATCTGCCTGAGCTTGGCGCGCACCATGGGATCGCCCTCGGTGTCCTTGAGCTCGTCGCGAATCTCCTTGCGGCTCATCTTGTTGCGCTCGATGAACTCGTGGCGCTGGAAGAAGAAGTCCGCCGCGGCGATCAGCGAATAGACGATCAGCGCGGCGAGCATCAGCAGCATCGCATCGACGCGCAAGAGGCCGAGGACGGCAGGCAATTCCATCATCGGCAGCACGGCGAGTTCGTCGCGCTTGGGCCAGAGCACGACCCCGATCGCGATCGAGACCAGAGCCATCTTGCCGATACCCTTGAGGAAGTTCATCCAGCCCTGCGGACCGAACAGGCGCTTCACCCCGTCCACCGGGTTGAGCTTGGAGAGCTTGGGCTCGAGCTTGGAGGGCGTGAACAGCAGGCCCTGCTGCACGACATTGCCGAGGATGGCCGCCACGATCAGCGCGAGGAAGGCGAGACCGACGACGAGCCCGATGCGCATGGCCGTCGCGGTGGCGAGGTCGATCGCCTCGCCCGGCTGAAGGCTCAGCTGGTGAGCGTTGGCGAAGAACAGGCTCAGGGATTCCGCCATGCCCCGCGACAGGCCAGGGGAGACGACCGCGATGATGCCCAGCCCGGCTGCCAGGATGAACCAGCCGGGAATCTCCTGGGACTTGGCGACATCGCCCTTCTCGCGCGCCTGGCGCAGCTTCCGCTCTGTCGGCTGCTCGGTCTTTTCCGACTTGTCCTCGTCAGCCATCGCTCACCTCACATGAAGGTCACGGCGAAGCGCTCGAAGCGCTCCAGCCAGACGAGCGCGATGGCACCCAGCGAGATCGCGAGGATCGCGAAGCCGATCAGGATGTTGAGCGGCATCGCGATGAAGAATATCTGCGCCTGCGGCATGAGGCGCGAGAGCACGCCGAGCCCGAGATAGAAAATCAGGCCGAACACGATCAGCGGTGCGGCGATCTGCACGCCGATGACGAATGTGTCCACGAAGATGGTCAGCGCCCACTCGGCCGCGTCTTCCAGGATCGGCACCTCGGCCGCCGGCATGACCTGGTAGGAGGCGGCCGCCGCCTGCAAGAGGAGATGGTGCAGGTTGGTCGCGAACAGCAGCACGATGAAGAGCAGGTTCAGAAATACGCCGGGCAGCGCGCCGGTCTGGCCGGCGGCCGGGTCGAAGGCCTGCGCCATGGCGAGCCCGGTCTGGTAGCCGATGATCTGTCCCGCGATCGCGGCGGCCGCCAGGAAAAGGCGCGCGGCCGCGCCGATCATCAGCCCGATCACCGCCTCGATCGCGATCATGCCGGCCATGGCAGCGGGCTCGGCCGGCATCTCGGGCAAGCGCGGCGCGATCACCGGCCCGATGGCGAGCGCGAAAGCGAGCGCAAAGGCGAGGCGAATGCGCGGCGGGATACCCGGCTCGCCGAAGCCCGGAAGCAGCATGAGGATCGCGCCCAGCCGCGCGAAGATCAGCGCGGCCGCGAAGACCGTGGTTTCGAGGTTCAGGGCGGCGAGCATAACGGGCCTAGCCTGCGATGATTCGGTCCGCGACGGTGGTCATGAAGGTCGACATCACCGCCCCCATCAGCGGCAGGAAGATCAGGAGCGCGATGAAGATGGCGATGATCTTCGGCACGAAGACCAGGGTCATCTCCTGAACCTGCGTCAATGCCTGGAGGAGCGCGATCATCACGCCGACGGCAAGGCCGACGATCATCACCGGCGCGGCCATGGCGAGCATGGTCCAGATCGCGTCGCGGGCAATGTCGAGCACTTCGGCGCCGTTCATTTGTTCTGGCCTTCTCAACCGCTCGGGAACCCGGCAAAATTTGCCGCCTCGGCCCGAAGGTTAACGATGCCGGTTAACGAAGCTTGAAACAGGATGAAGATCGCTGTCCCCGCAGGTGACTGCGATTTAATGCGAGCCTCACGCCGCCAGGCGCTATTGTCCGCGCCGCATCGGCCGAAGCAGCCGGAAAAAGACGTGATTCAATCGGGGAAAGAACCATGCTGAAACATCTTCTTGGCGGAGCGGCGGCGATCGCCTTCCTGGCCGCCTGCGGCGAGCCCGCGACCGACCGGACCGCAGCGCCGGCACCGCAGACGCAGGCCGAGACGCCCGCGCCGGTGCCTGCCGCGCCGCCGCAATCTGCCGACGTGACCGAGACGCAGCGTCTCTATTCCTGGCTGGACGAAGTGTTCCAGGCCGAACTCCAGCACGCGCCGGAAGCCAAGACGTCTCTCGGCATCATCGACGAGGATTACGACGACTGGTCGCTGCCGACCGACGCGGAAGCCGCCGCCGCCCACGCGCGCGAGCAGGCCTATCTCGCCTACCTCACCGAGACGTTCGATTACGGTGCGCTCGATGACGCCGGCAGGCTTTCCTACGACTTTGCGCAATTCCAGTGGGAGATGAACGACCGGCTCTATCAGGTGCGCGAGAGTGGATACGTGTTCTCCCCGATGGGCGATGCGGTGTCCGACCTCACCACCTTCATGATCAACGCCCACCAGGTGCGCGAGCCGGCCCATGCCGAGGCCTATGTCGCGCGCCTCAACGGCATGGGCGCGGTGATCGACGCCATGGTCGCAGAGGCCGAGGAGCGCGCCGCCAACGGCGTGCGCCTGCCGCTCTTCGCCTATCCGCGCCTGGTCGCCTCGGCCAACAGCCAGCTGACCGGCGCGCCCTTCGACGAGACGGGCGTGGACAGCGCGCTCTTCGCCGACTTCAAGACCAAGGTCGCCGAACTTGCCCTGCCCGAGGCGGAATCCGCCGCGCTCATCGAGGCCGCCGAGACCGCACTGCTCGAGGTCTATCGCCCGGCGCTGGAACGCTACATCGCCTCGCTGGAGGCCATGGAGAGGGACGCCGACGACCGGCACGGGGTGTGGAAGCTCCCCAATGGCGAGGAGTACTACGCCACGCAGGTCCACTTCTTCACCACGCGCGACGATCTCACCGCCGATGAGGTGCACGAGATTGGCCTGTCCGAAGTCGAGCGCATCCAGAACGAGATGCGCGAGATCATGGAGCAGGTCGAGTTCGAAGGCGATCTGCAGGCCTTCTTCGAATTCCTGCGCACAGATCCGCAATTCTACCTGCCCAACGACGAGGCGGGCCGGGCGGCCTATCTCGCCCGTTCGACCGAATACATCGACCAGGTCATGCAGATCGCGCCGCAGTATTTCGACACCCTGCCCGAAGCCGCGCTGGAGGTGCGCGCAGTCGAGGCGTGGCGCGAGGAGACGGCCACCGGCGCCTTCTACAACCAGCCCGCCCTCGATGGCTCGCGGCCGGGCTATTACTACGTGAACCTCTCCAACATGGCCGACAATCCGACCTATCTGATGGAGAGCCTCGCCTATCACGAGGGCGCGCCGGGCCATCACTTCCAGATCGCGCTGGCAATGGAACTCGAAGACGTGCCGATGCTGCAGAAGCTCGCCTGGTATTCGGCCTACGGCGAAGGCTGGGCGCTCTATGCCGAGCGTCTCGGCAAGGACATGGGCTTCTTCGAGGATCCGTACAACGATTTCGGCCGGCTCTCCTACGAGCTGTTCCGCGCGGTGCGCCTGGTCGTCGACACCGGCATCCACTCCAAGCGGTGGACCCGCGAGGACGCCATCGAATACATGATGGAGAACACGCCGATGACCGAGGGTGACATCACCCCGGAAGTCGAGCGCTACATCGTCTGGCCGGGCCAGGCGCTGTCCTACAAGATCGGCATGATGACCATCATGGACCTGCGCCGGCAGGCGATGGACCGGCTCGGCGAGGATTTCGACTATGGCGGCTTCCACGATGCGGTACTGACCGCCGGCACCATCCCGCTGCCGCTGCTGCAGGCCCGGGTGGAGGACTGGATCGCCGAGGTCGAGGCGGCCGAATAGGCCGTCCGCCCCGTCCATAGCAATGACCACAAAGGGGGCGCCGGCCGGCGCCCCCTCTCCCGTAGAAAAGGGGAATCGAGATGACCAGACTCCATCACCTGCTTGCCGGCGCGAGCCTGGCCGCCCTGCTGGCCGCCTGCGGCGCGCCCGAGCCCGGCGCCGGAGTCCAGCCCGGCGCAGCGTCCGCTCCGGTCACCGAAGTCGCCGCAGCCGAGCTGAGCGAGAGCGAACGCCTCAATGCCTGGTTCGAGGAGCAGTTCGAGGCCGAGATCGCTCGCTCGCCGATGACCCAGACCTATCTCGGACGCAAGAGCGACTACGACCTGCTCGACGATGTGAGCCCGCAGGCTCGCGAAGAGGAGTACCGGCGCGGGCAGGCACGCATCGCCGAGATGCGCGAGCGCTTCGACTACGATGCGCTCGACGCGGATGCGCAGCTTTCCTGGCGCCTGGCCGAGTACGACGCGGCCCGCGAGGCTGCCGGCTGGCGGTTCCGCGACAACGCTTACGTCTTCACGCAGCGCTCGGGTGCGCACATGAGCCTGCCCGCCTTCCTCATCAACCAGCACCGCGTCGACGCGGTCGAGGACGCGGAAGCCTATATCGCCCGCCTGACCAATGCGGCGGCCTATCTCGACCAGCATCGCGAGAATGCCGAGACGCGCTTCGAGGCGGGCGTCTACCCGCCACTGTGGACCTACGCGCAGATGATCGAGACCTCGCGCAACGTGATCGACGGCGCCCCGTTCGTAGACGGCGCGGCCGACAGCCCGCTGCTCGCCGACTTCCGCGCCAAGGTCGAGGCCCTCGACATCACGGCGCCGGAGAAGGCCGCCCTGATCGAGCGCGCCGAAGCCGCGCTGACGGACTCCGTGCGCCCCGCCTATCAGCGCCTGATCGCCATGTTCGAGGCTCAGGCCGAGAGCGCGACGAACGATGACGGCGTATGGAAGCTGCCCGATGGCGATGCGTTCTACGCCTATCTGCTCTCCAATTACACGACGACCGACATGACGGCGGAGGAGATCCATCAGCTCGGCCTGTCCGAGGTCGCCCGCATCCACCAGGAGATGCGTGCCATCATGGAGACGGTGGGCTTCGAGGGCAGCCTGCAGGAGTTCTTCGCGTTCATGCGCACCGACGAGCGGTTCTACTACGAGAACTCGCCGGAGGGACGCCAGCGCTATCTCGACGAGGCGACCGCCCTCATCGAGACGATGGAGGCCCGCCTGCCGGAGGTGTTCAACACCTTCCCCGAGGCCGATCTGGTCGTGCGCCGGGTGGAGGAGTTCCGCGAGGCGAGCGCGGGCAAGGCCTTCTACCAGCGCCCCGCCCCGAACGGCTCGCGCCCGGGCGTGTACTACGCCAATCTGCGCGACATGGCCGACATGCCGACCTACCAGATGGAAGCGCTCGCCTATCACGAGGGCATTCCCGGCCATCACATGCAGCTCGCCATCATGCAGGAGCTGGAGGATGTGCCCTCCTTCCGCCGCTTCGGCGGTTATACCGCCTACACCGAGGGCTGGGGCCTGTACTCGGAGTACCTGCCCAAGGAGATGGGGTTCTACGAGGATCCCTATTCCGATTTCGGGCGTCTCGCGATGGAGCTGTGGCGCGCCGCGCGCCTTGTCGTGGACACCGGCATCCACCACCACCGCTGGACGCGCGAACAGGCCATCTCCTACCTGATCGAGAACACCCCGAATCCGGAAGGCGACGCGACCAGCGCAATCGAGCGCTACATCGCCTATCCCGGCCAGGCGACGGCCTACAAGATCGGCATGATCGAGATCCTGCGCCTGCGCGAGGCCGCGCGTGCCGAACTCGGCGAGGACTTCGACATCGCGGCCTATCACGATGTGGTGCTGCGCCAGGGTGCGGTCCCGCTTCAGGTGCTGGGCGAGCTGGTCGAGACCTGGGTCGCGGAGGTGCAGGCGGCCGAATAGGCCCCCAGCCTTCAGGCCTGCGGTGTTCGGGGCGCCCTCGAGGCGCCCCGTCCATTTGCGGACCGGGCTATCGCGCCACCGCGAGTGGAGACGGCCCCCTCCGGTGCGCGCCATCGGCTTCGGACAGGCAGGTCCGGTCGCGCCCGGCCGCGATCAGCGCCGCGGAAATCACCAGAAACCGCGCCGGCGCGGAATTCTCCGCCAGCGTGAAGAAGCTCACGCCCGCGAGGCTCAACGCCCCGGCCGTCAGATAATAGGCCCTGGCGACCTCCAGGCGCGAGAACACGGCCATCCCCTGCAGGATCATGAACTGGCCGCCGACCAGCCCCGCCGTTCCCACGAGGACGGCGAGGAAGAACGGCAGCGCCTCATGCCCGGCGATCGCGACGACCCCGAGAGCCTGGGCCATCATACCCCAGCCCCACCAGCGCAGCGCGATGCTGTTGCGATGGATCTGGCTGTTTGCGATATGGGCGACCAGCCCGGCCAGAAGTACCGGTATCAGCGCGACGAAAAGCGTCTGGGTATCCAGCATGCGTGGGGCCTCGATGAATTGGCCGGCAACCCTGGGCGCGCGGGCTTCAGAATTTCTTATTCGCGACCCGTCCCGATTGTCGCCGGCCCGGCCAGGCTCGGGGCCGACCCGCTCCGACACGCGTTCTTAACGCCTTTGGAATAGGCATATTCTCCGACGAGATGGGCAAGGCGGTGCGCATGCGGACGCGCTGCTCTTGAAGGGACGGAAAGCCTACCTGTGAGCCAGCACGTCGCCATACCGGCCGGCGAGACGCTCGCCGTACAGGACGCGCCTGCGCCCCTGTCGGTCATGGTGTGCGAGACCAGCCGGGTCCAGCGCCGCATATTGCGGTCCATGCTGGAGGATGGCGGATTCGAAGTCCGCGAGGCCGGCGATTCCGGCGAGGCGCTGGGTGCGCTCGAGCGCTGTCCCAGCGACATCTTCATCACCGGCATCGAGGTCGGCCAGATGAGCGGACTCGAGGCCTGCTGGCGCCTGAAGGCCGGGGCGGACACCTGCCACATCCACACCATCGTCATCACCGCCTCGGGCGAGTACGTGCGTCTCGCCGAGGCACTCGACGCGGGCGCGGACGACTTCATCAGGAAGCCCTTCGACGGGGTGGAGATGAAGGCGCGCATGCGCGCGGCGGCCCGCATCGCGCGCCTGCAGCGCGACCTGCGCGGCCAGGCGGAAACCGATGCGCTGACCGGGGCGGCAAACCGGCGCGCCTTCATCCGCGCGCTCGATCGGGAGATAGGCGAGGCGGGCCGGCTCTCCATTCCCATGGCCGTTGCGATGGTCGACCTCGATCATTTCAAGCAGATCAACGACACGCATGGTCATGCCAGCGGCGATCGCGTGCTTGTGCGCACCGTCGCGGCGCTGAAGAACGAACTCGGCGGCGGGGAGCTGCTCGGCCGGCTGGGCGGGGAGGAGTTCGCCGTGCTCCTGCCACGTGCGGGAACGCGCGAGGGCCTCGAGACCGCCGAACGCCTGCGCCGCGCGGTCGAGCACCTGCGCGTCGAGAACGACGATGCCTGCCCCATCCCGGTCACCGCGAGCTTTGGCCTCACCGTGCTGCAGCCGCATGAGAGCCTGGCCACCGGCTCCGACCTCCTCGCCCGCGCAGACAAGGCCCTCTACGCCGCCAAGGAAGCCGGCAGGAACCGTGTGGTGACCGGGTAGGCCGCGCCACGCGCCCCTATAGATTTCCCCAATCGCCTCCATAGAAGCAATTGCTTTGACGCATAGATGCGGCACCGCTTAACTGATCAAATAAGCGTCGAATAGAAACAAGAGACGAAGCGCGTTTTCTTCGCCCACGCTGCGGCATTTGTCGCGCGCGTACGGAGTTCTGTGCCTCACTTTACTTGACGCTTAGATTTTTCTCGCGCGAGGAGGAGCGCTGTCATGACGTTGCACATGAAATCCCTGCTGCTGGTTTCCACCGGCATTATGGCCCTGACGCTTTCCGGCTGCGGGGGCGGCGACAACGAAGCCGCCGAACAGTCGGGCGAGACCGACCGTCATGCCGAACTCGCCGAGTTGCAGGACACCGAGGCCGACGCGCGCGCCGCAATGAACCGGGAGCTCGCCGCCGGCGAGCCGCGCTCGAACCGGTTCTGGTGGCCCGAACAGCTCGATCTCTCACCCCTGCGCGACAACGATGCGCACTCCAATCCCTTCGGGGCCGATTTCGACTATGCGAGCGCCTTCGAGAGCCTCGATCTGGCTGCGGTCAAGGCCGACATCCGCGAGGTGATGACGACCTCGCAGGACTGGTGGCCGGCGGACTGGGGCCATTACGGCCCGCTTTTCATCCGCATGGCCTGGCACAGCGCGGGCACCTACCGGGTCCATGACGGACGCGGCGGGGCCGGCGGCGGCCAGCAGCGCTTCGAGCCGCTCAACTCCTGGCCGGACAACGGCAATCTGGACAAGGCGCGGCGCCTGCTCTGGCCGGTGAAGCAGAAATACGGCGAGGCGATCAGCTGGGCCGACCTGATGATCCTCGCCGGCAATGTCGCGATGGAGGACATGGGCTTCGAAACGCTCGGCTTTGCCGGTGGCCGCGAGGACGACTGGGAGGCCGAGCTGGTCTACTGGGGACCGGAGGCCGAGATGCTCGCCTCCGAGCGCTTCCACGGCGAAGGCGGAGACGAACAGATCGAGCGCCCGCTCGCGGCTGCGCAGATGGGTCTCATCTACGTCAATCCCGAAGGCCCGAACGGCGTGCCCGATCCGCTCGCCGCGGCCGAGCGCATCCGCATCACGTTCGGCAACATGGCGATGGACGACGAGGAAACGGTTGCCCTCATCGCCGGCGGGCACACCTTCGGCAAGGCGCACGGGGCGCACGACCCGGCCGAGTGCATGGGCCCGGAGCCGGCCGCCATGGGCGTTGAAGCCCAGGGGCTGGGCTGGAAGGTGGAGTGCGGCACCGGCATTGGCGCCGACACCGTGACGAGCGGCCTGGAAGGCGCCTGGACCTCGGCCCCGACGCAGTGGACGCACCAGTATCTGGAGAACCTCTTCCGCTTCGAGTGGGTGCAGACCCGCTCGCCTGCGGGCGCGATCCAGTGGGTGCCGGCCAATGCCGAGGAGGCACGCTTCGTGCCCGATGCGCATAACCCCGACGAGCTGGAAACCCCGATCATGTTCACCACGGACCTGTCGCTGCGCGAGGATCCGGGCTTCCGCGAGATCGCCCTGCGCTTCCGCGACAATCCCGAACAGTTCGAGGACGCCTTCGCGCGCGCCTGGTTCAAGCTGACCCACCGCGACATGGGCCCGCGGGCGCGCTATCTCGGCGACGAGGTGCCCGAGCGCGAATTCGCCTGGCAGGATCCGGTCCCGGCGGTGGACCATGCCCTGATCGACGAGGCGGACATCGAAGCGCTCAAGGCCGGGATCCTCGACAGCGGCCTCACCGTCGAACAGCTGGTGCGCACCGCGTGGGCGTCGGCCGCCTCCTACCGCAATACGGACATGCGCGGCGGCGCCAACGGGGCGCGCATCCGTCTCGCCCCGCAGAACGCATGGGCGGTCAACAATCCGGCCGAGCTCGATCGGGTCCTCTCGACGCTCGAAGACATCCAGTCGCAGTTCAACGCCAGCCAGAACGATGATACGCGCGTCTCGCTCGCCGACCTCATCGTGCTCGGCGGGGCCGCTGCGATCGAGGAAGCCGCCCGCCGCGCCGGTCACGCGGTGGAGGTCCCCTTCGTCCCGGGCCGCACCGATGCGAGCCAGGAGCAGACCGACGTGGAGTCCTTCGCCGTGCTCGAGCCGCAGGCGGACGCCTTCCGCAATTACTACGGCGCGGATGCCGGGCGCAGCCCGGCCGAACTCATGGTCGACCGCGCCGACACGCTGGGCCTCACCGTACCGCAGATGACAGCGCTGATCGGCGGCATGCGGGCCCTCGGCGCCAACTACGACGGCTCGGACCATGGCGTGTTCACGGACAATCCGGGTACGCTCGACAACGCCTTCTTCGTCAACCTGCTCGACATGGACACCGTCTGGCAGCCGGCAGAGGAGGCATACGTCTTCGAAGGCCGCGACCGGGAAAGCGGTGACGTGAAGTGGACCGCGACCGAGGCGGACCTTGTCTTCGGCTCGAACGCCGAGCTCAGGGCCGTCGCGGAGGTCTACGCCTACGGCAACGGCCAGGAGCGATTCGTCGAGGACTTCGTCGAGGCCTGGGTGAAGGTCATGCAGGCCGACCGCTTCGACCTGCCGCGCAGCTAGGAGCGCAGCCTTCGCCGGATAGTGAACCGCGCCGGGACGCCGGCGCGGTTCTTCTTTTTCCGTTCAGCCAGACCCCGTCGGCTTGAGGCGAGGCCGACCGGTGATAGAGGATGCAGGGAGGCGGTCGCGCGCGAGGACCGACCTCGGCAATCACCGGAGGCCCGATGACCGAACAGCCCGTCAAGCGGATCCATTATCGCTCCCTGGCCAACCGGGCCGAGGCCTGGCTGAAGGCGCGGCTGTGGGCACAGGTGCTGGCCGGGCTGATGCTGGGGGTGCTGACGGGGATCGCGCTCGGTCCCGATGTCGGGCTGGTCGGCGAGGACCTCGCGGAAACGCTGGGCGAGTGGCTCGCCCTGCCCGGCCAGATATTCCTCGCGCTCATCAAGATGGTGCTGATGCCGCTCGTGGCCTCCTCCATCGTGCTGGGCCTCGCAGCGGGCGCCGCCGACCCGGCGAAGCTGCGCGCGGTCGGCGCGAAGTTCGCGCTCTTCGTGATCGCCACCACCGTGGCCGCCGCGACGCTGGGGGCCGGGCTCGCCCTGCTGTTCCGCCCCGGTCAGCTCGTCGATCTGAGCCCGGTGCCGGTGCCGCGCCTCGCGCCCGGTCCGGCCGATACGGCACTCGATGGCGATCCGTTCGAGGGGCTGGCCGGCGAAGTGCCCGGCCTGCTGGTCGGGCTCGTCCCGCAAAACCCGCTCGCCGCGGCGGTCGGGAACGAGATGCTGGCGGTGGTCATATTCTCCATATTCCTCGGTCTGGCCTATGTTGCCAGCCCCAACAAGCACAAGCTCGTCCCGCTCGTCGGCGTGCTCGAGGCACTGCTCGAGGTCTCGATGACGGTGGTCAAGTGGGCGATGTATCTCACCCCCTACGCGGTGTTCGGCCTCACGGCCCAGCTGCTCGCGAGGCTCGGCGTCCAGTCCCTGCTCGCCCTTGCCGCCTATGTCGGCACCGTGCTCGCCGGGCTGGCGATCCTGCTGGCGCTCTATCTCGTGCTCGCCGCGGTCTTCGGGCGCATCTCGCCGCTGCGCATGCAGCGTGCGATCGGCGAGGCACAGCTCCTGGCCTTCTCCACCTCCTCCTCTGCTGCGGTCATGCCGTTGTCCATCGAGACGGCGGTGGAACGCCTTCGCGTGCCCTCCTCGGTGGCGAGCTTCCTCATTCCGCTGGCGGCAACGGTAAACATGGCCGGCACCGCGCTCTACCAGGCTGCCGCGGTGGTCTTCGTCGCCCAGGTCGCCGGCGTGGCGCTCGCCATCCCCGAGATCACCTTCATCGTGGTGACGCTGGTGGCCGCCTCGATCGGGGCGCCGGGCGCGCCGGGGGTCTCGATCGCCATCCTGTCGAGCCTCATCCTGTCCTTCGGGATTCCCGAATATGGGCTCGTCTTCGTGCTCGGGGTCGACCGCTTCCTCGACATGGCGCGCACGGCCGTCAACGTCACCGGCGACCTGACGGCTGCGCGCATCCTGTCGCGCGACGGCGAGGAACTCGATGTCGAGCAGGCTCGCCACAGCTAGGCGTTAAGCCGGTCTTAACCTCCACATCAAGATCGGCGTGCAAGCGCGTGAAACTGCGCGCATGCTCCTTCCCATGAACGCGAGCTTCGCCTCCGGCCTCTCGGCCTATCAGGGCGCCGCCGCCCAGCTTTCCAGGGCGGCGGGCAAGATTGCGAGCCCGGTTCGCACGACGATCCTCCCGTCCGCGTCGGTCCCCCCCGGCGCAGGCACCCCTGGCGCGCCCGCCGCACCTTCCACCGCCCCCATCCCCCGCGGCGGGCGCGCGCCTTCCTTCGACATCGAGGCCCTGGTCGGCATCATCAAGGCGACTCACCAGGCCCAGCTCGCCGCGACCTCGATCCGGGCCGCGGACGATCTCGTCGGCGAGTTGCTGGACGTGACCGCCTAGGCGGGCTTGCGCCTCAGGAAGGGCTGCAGGCGGGCATAGCTCAACGAGCGCCACAGCCACTCGAAGGGGCCGAAGCGGAACACCTTCAGCCACAGCGTCGAGACGACGAGCTGCACAGCCCAGACCGCGAGAACGATCTGCAGCTGGCCGGTGCGTTCGACCGTGCCGAACAGGCCCAGCCCGGGCGCGCCGACGAAGATGAAGGTCATCGCCAGGGTCTGGGTGAGATAGTTGGTGAACGCCATCCGCCCGGCACAGGCGAAGGGCAGGCGCACCAGCTTCAGCCAGTCGATCCGGCACGCGGCCATCACCAGGCTGGCATAGCCGAAGGCGGTGAGCAGGCTCGCCCCGTAATTGACACCGGTGTGGATCCACAGCTCGGACATCGCGAAGCCGGTCCCAAGCGCGTGCAGCCCGCCCCACCAGGATGCGGCAATGCCCAGGCCCGCACACACGATGCCGATGGCGAGATAGCGCGCCAGGCTCCATTTCGCGGTCAGGAAGCCGAGCTTGAACAGCGCCATGCCGATGAACATCACGCCGACGAGGCGCCCGGCGAAGAAGGTGATCTGGCTGAACAGGGCGAACAACTCGCCGATCGCGTTGTAGATCCGGCTCTCGGCGAACGAGGCCTGGTAGGCCGCGACCCACTGGTCGAGGAAGGCCTCCGGCGGATTCGGGCCGTACGGCATGGGCTCGGCGCCGCCGGGCATGGCGCCCTGCGCCCAGGTCCCAGCGACCATGAGAAGGCCCGTCAGGGCGATACCTCCAAGCCCCCAGCCGATCAGCTTTCCCGGCGACATGCGGCGGAAAAAGACGATGATCATGCCGGCCAGCGCATAGGGCACCAGGATGTCGCCGAACCAGAGCACGAAGCCGTGGATCAGGCCGATGACGAGGAGCCAGATCATGCGCCGGAAGTGCACGCTCTTCGAGGCGAGCGGATCCTCCCCCACCATGAACAGCACGCCGGCCCCGAACAGGGCGGAGAAGATCGTGATGAATTTCAGCTCGAAGAAGACATGGGTGAGGAACCAGACTGTCTGATTGGCGCCTTCCAGGCTCATGTGGGCGGGCGGATAGCTGAGCGCGCCCCAGTACATGGCGAAGGCCTGGACATTGACCATCAGGATGCCGAGCACCGCGATGCCGCGCAGTACGTCCAGACTCTCGAAGCGCTCGGTCTCGCTGACCGGCGTGATGGTGGTGCTCATCGCCCCTGTCCCCGCAACTGGCCCGCCGCGAGGTTAGCGGCGCCCGCCTGCCACGGCCAAGAAAAATCCGCCCCGAGCGCGCCCGCATACCGGTATTCTTACGAAAGTTTCATCTCGCGCAGGGCGGTTTTCGCTTGAACGCGCCCCGGGTGCGCGCGCATAAGCGGGGCGACAGGACAGGGAGCGGGCTGCGGTGTTCCAGCTCATCATCGACATTCTGCATCTGGTGCTGGCCGGCGCGATGTCCCTCATCGGCATCGAGTACGACCGTGCGCCCGATTGCGATCCCGTCCAGGTCGAACCGGCCGCCTATTACGAGATCGCCGAGGCCAGCGCCGCATCCGGCGCGGTGTATCTCCTGGCCCCGGCCGCGCCCTCCGCCGCGCAGCCCGTTTCCGGCTGCGCCACCGCGCCTGCGCCGGTCTCCCTGCCGCGCGCGCGCGTGCGCATCGAGGCCTGACGGCTTCAAATCCTCCGTATCTGCGCGTAAACAGGATGTCCTGCGCAAGCGGGAAGTCATCGGCCCTTGCCTCTGTCATACTTGAGGTTTGAGGCTGGATTGAAGTGCGAACGGACGAAGGCTGCATGAGCGCAGACGATCTTTCCGAGACCGGCTCGAAGACGAAGGAGGCCGGCAAGGACGCGACGCGCACCCCGGCGAAGTTCGCCGAATCGCGCGGCGGCGCGCTCGATACCGTGCGCCCCTCCCTGCCTGCCGCGCCCGCCGAGCTTCCCCGGCGCCGCTCGGGCCTGGCCGCGGCCTTCACCGGCTTGACCCTTTCCCTGCTCTGGCTCGGGGGTGCGGGCGCGTATCTCGCCGGCTATCTCGTCGAGGATCTCTCCGCCCTCTCTCCGGCCCAGCTCGGCGGCCTCGCCATGTTCGTGGCGGCGCCGGCCGTGCTGTTCGCGCTGGCAGGACTCCTCGGCCGCGAGGTCGTGCGCGCCTCCAGCCGCGCCGAACGCGTCGAGGCGAGCCTCACGCGCCTGGCCATGCCGGCCGAAAGCACCGAGGCCGAGGTGCGCCGCCTCGCCGACGCCATCAGCGGCGAGATCGACCGCGTCAACGTCTCCATGGAGAGCGCGCTCGCGCGCCTTGCCGCCATGGAGGAGGTCATCTCCCACCACGCCGATACGCTGGAGTCCACCTCCGGGGACGCGCACGAGCGCGTGGAATCGCTGGTGAAGAATCTGAGGAAGGAGCGCGAGCGTCTCGCCGAGGTCTCCGAGAGCCTCGATGACAAGGCCGCCCTCATCGCCGCCGCGATCCAGGACCAGTCGCGCATGGTCGCGGCCGCGGCCGAACTCGCCGAATCCAAGGCCGGCGAAGGCGAGCGCCTGATCCGCGAGGGCGCCGACCGGCTCGCTGCCGCCGGCAGCAAGGCCGAGGAGGCCGGCGAGCGCGTCGCCCTCACCCTGGATGCGCGCTCTGGCGAGCTGCGCGACTTCGCCGAGACGCTGAAGGTGCGCACCGACGGGCTCGAAGCGGCCTATGTGAAGCATCAGGGCCGGCTGAAGGAGGCGAGCGAGACCCTGCGCGAGGAGCAGGAGAGGATCGCCGCCGCGCTCGACTTCCACAAGGCCGAGCTGGAAACCATGTCGAAGACGGCCCGCCAGGGCGCCGACACGCTGAAATCCTCCGCCGAGGAGTCCGGCAAGGTCTTCATGGATGCGGTGGAAAAGGCCATAGCGCGCGCCCGCGAGCTGTCGCGCACGGTCGGGCGCGAGAGCGAGGCCGCCGCCGAGGCGCATGAGGATGCGCTTGCACGCCTGAAGGAAGCAGCCGAGGCCGCGCGCCGGGCCGCCGAGGAGAGCGGGGAACGCTTCCAGACCCAGGCCGATGCCGCCCAGGCCTCGCTGGAGCGCGTCTCCGAGGCCGGCTTCGAGGCCGCGCGGCGCGCCGACGAGGCCTTCCAGGCGCGCCTGCGCGAGGCGGAGAAGCTCACCGCCCGGGCCGGCGAGGCCGCCGAGACGGCGTCGGAAAAGGTGCGCGAACAACTGAAATCCACGCTCGAGGCCGCCACCGAGGAGAGCAAGCGCATAGAAGCCCTGCTCGAGCGCATGCGCCGCGGGCTCGACGAGGCACCGGCCTCCACGCGCGCCGCGGTCTCCGAGATCGAGCGCGTGATCGAGGAGGGGTTGGAGGGCCTGCAGCGCAGTGCGCGCGAGGCGACCGAGAACGCGCGCGAGGTCGACGCCCTGTTCCAGGCGCGCATCCGGCAGAACTACGAACTCCTGTCCGACTTCATGCTGCGCATGGGTGCGGTCGCCGGCGGGCGCAAGCCGCTGGACATCGGGGTCAACGAGGTTCCCGATCCGCTCGCCACCGGCGGACGGCGGCGCCGGCCGGCCGAGCCGGAACCCGGCGAGGCGAAGCCGGAGCCGAAACCGGCCGGCGAGCCGAAGAAGACCGGACCGGTCTCGAAATCGGCAAGACCGGACGAGACGCCGGAGGCCGAAGAGGGCTGGACACCAGCCGAGCCGAAGAAGGGCGAGGGAAGCTGGCGCTGGAAGGACCTGCTCGCGAGCATGGGCTCGGAGGAGGAGGAGGAGGACAGCGAGGACGAGGCCGGCAGGCCGAAGAAGCGGCGGCGCTGACCGCGCGCCGGGCGTGCCGGAGGCCGGCCCGAACGCCGCGAGGCGATCGCGCGGCGTGACCTACGCGTCTTCTCCCAGAACGGTCTGCGCCCATGCGGCGAGTTCGCCGGCCGCCGCGCGCGCGGCCTCGCCCATCGCATCGACGATCTCGCCCTGACGGTTGGCACCGGCGCGCGCCTCTCCGCGCACCGTCGTGACGGCGAGGAGCTCGCGCGTCTCCTCGTCGACCAGACGCGCGCGCAGCACCACCTCGGCGAGGGGCGCCCGATTGCCGCCCTGGTCGTACACCGCCTCGAAATGACGCAGCTCCGTACGCAGGCGATAGCGGCTCTGCACCCCGTCCGCCGGACGCGCCGCGGCGTAGCCTTCCAGCTCCCGGTCGAACGTATCCAGGACGAGTTCCTGGACGAGATCGGGAGCAGGAGAAATCCACGTGGCGTGGGCAATGTAGGCAAGCTGCCCGTCACCGCGCTCGGTGGCGATGCGGTTGCCGGCCAGCGCACGCGGCGCTTGCGGACGCTCGATGAGGATGACCTGTCCGGCTGCGGCGGACACGCTTCCCGGCTCGGGTACGCTCGGTGCGAGGCGGAATATCGTGGAGGGCTCCTGCTCGGGCAGCAGCTGCACGCAGGCCGGCGCACCGAACACGATCAGGCCCGCAGCCAGCGCCGTGCCGGCGCGCTTGAGATCGGACAGGCTCATTGGGGCACCTCCACTTCGCGTCCGCGCGGCTCGGCGAGGAAGCCGGCCGGATCTTCTTCGAGCTGGAGCGCGATGCGTTCCAGCGCGGCAATGAGTGCGCGCAGATCCTGCGCGGCGGTGGTCAGGGAATCCAGCCCCTGGTCGGCGAAAGCCTCCAGCTCGGGACGGATGGAGACGAGCGCGTCATAGGTCTCGGTGGAAGCCTTGTTGACGGCGATCGAGGCGGCCGTGGTCTCCGACACCATCGGGCCGACCTCCTCTCGCAGGAAGGCATCGGCCGTGACGCCGAACTGCTGCAGCGCGGTCGCCGCCTGCGACACGTCCTGGCCGGCCTCGTTGAAGGTGTCGACCGCCTGACCGAAGCGCGCGACCAGATCGCGTTCCTCGGCGAGCGCCCGGCTGATCTCCTCGAGATTGTTCAGCGTGTTCGTCACGCTCTCGATATTCTCGTCCGACAGCAGGCGGTTGACGCGCGCGAGCGTGACCTGGGCGTTCTCGATCACCGTCTCGCCCCCCTCCACCAGGCCCTCGAGCTGGGCCTGGCGCGCGAAGATGCGGGCCGGCCGGTCGCCGGCCCGGCTCTCCAGCTCCTCCGCGCCGGGTGAGCCGCCGGTGATCTGGATATAGGACAGGCCCGTCAGGCCCTGCGGTTCGAGCTGGGCGAAGCTGTCGACCTTGACCGGGGTGGCCGCGTCGACGCGAACGCGCGCGATCACCTCGTTGGGATTGTCCGGATTGAGCCCCAGATCGATCACCTCGCCGACCTGGATACCGTTGAAGCGGACCTCGGAGGCTTCGCGCAGGCCGCGTACCGGGCCTTCGAACACGACGTCGTATTCCTCGAACTCCTGGTCGAACTGGACCTGGGCGAGCCACAGGGTGAACAGCGCCCCGGCCGCGGCGAGGAAGACCACGAAGAAGCCCACGAGGGCGTGATGCGCTTTCGTCTCCATGAGGCTTTCCCTCCTTCGGGCCTTCAGGCCCTCAGCGCCGCGCGCCCGCGCGGCCCGGCGAAATAGTCCTGGATCCAGGGATGATCGTACCGCGAGACCCGGTCGATCGGACCGGTGACGATCACCCGCTTCTCAGCGATCACCGAGATACGGTCGGTGATTGCGTGAAGCGTGTCGAGATCGTGGGTGATCATGATGACCGTGAGGCCCAGCGTCTCCTTCAGATCGATGATCAGCTCGTCGAACTTGCTGGCCCCGACCGGATCGAGCCCTGCGGTCGGCTCGTCGAGGAAGAGAATGTCCGGATCGAGCGCCAGTGCGCGCGCGATGCCGGCGCGCTTCTTCATCCCGCCGGAAAGCTCGGAAGGCATCTTGGTCGCCGCCTCCGGCGAAAGTCCGGACATGTTGAGCTTGAGATCGGCGATCTCCTCCATCAGCGCGACGGGCATGGAGATGTGCTCGCGAAGCGGCGTCATTATATTCTCGCGCACGCTCAGCGAGGAGAACAGCGCCGAGCCCTGGAACAGCACGCCCCAGCGCCGCTCGAGCGCCTCGCGCTCCCCCGTGGAGAGCCGGCTCACCGCCTTGCCCTCGATATAGACCTCGCCGCCATCGGGCTTCTTCAGGCCGAGCATGGTGTTCATGAGCACCGACTTGCCCGAGCCCGATCCGCCCACGATGCCGTGCACCTCGCCGCGATAGATCTCGAGATCGAGATCCTCGTGCACGACATGGCTGCCGAACTGGCTCTTCAGCCCGCGCACCTCGATGAGCGTCTCCCGGCTCATATCCCGATCTCCAGGTAGAGCATGGCGAAGAAGGCATCGAGCACGATGACCGAGAAGATCGCCTGCACCACCGAGGCGGTCGTGCGCGAGCCGAGGCTTTCAACGTCCCCACCGACCTTCAGGCCCTGGTGGCAGCCGATGATCGCGACAACGAGGCCGAACACGGGCGCCTTGCTCATGCCGACGAAGAAATGCTCCCAGGACATCGAGGACTGCAGCCGGTCGATGAAGAAATTCGGCGAGATGTCCATCACCGCCCAGCTCACCATCATCCCGCCGAAAAGGCCCGAGAGCATGGCCGCGAAGGTCAGGAGCGGCGCCATCAGGACAAGCGCGATCACGCGCGGCAGGACGAGCACTTCGAACGGATCGAGGCCGAGCACGCGCATGGCGTCGATCTCCTGCTGCATCTTCATCGAGCCGATCGAGGCGGTGAAGGCCGAATCCGAGCGTCCCGCCAGCATGATCGCGGTGATCAGCGCGCCGAATTCGCGCAGCACCGAGACGCCGACGAGTTCCACTGTGAAGACCGAGACGCCGAAGGTCGCCAGAAGGTCCGCACCCATATAGGCCACGACCGCACCGATGAAGAAGGCGAGCACCGCGATGATCGGAAGCGCATTCACGCCGGCCGTCTCCATCACCCAGACCGTCGGCGTCCAGCGCAGGCGCCAGGGCTGGAGGAGCGTGCGCCCTGCGGTCAGCATGGTGCGGCCGAAGAAGGCGAAGGTCTCGACCGCCTCGCGCCAGGCGCCTTCCAGGCCTGCCCCGATGCGGGCGAACACGGTCACGAGACCTGGCCCTGCCTCCTCCGGCGCGGGGCAGGGCTCGTAGCGCTCACGCACCTCCCTGATGAGACGGCGCGCGACGGGATGCTCGCCGCGGAAATGGCGATCGGCCTCCGGATCGGAGCTGGCGCGAAGCAGCCGGCTCAGGAGATAGGCGCCGGCGGTGTCGATGCGCCCGAGTCCGGACAGATCGATGACGATCGAATCTGGCTCGGCCGCGCCCTGGAGCTCCCGCAGGCGCCGGTCGAAGCGGCCGATCGTGGCCACCACCCAGTCGCCGGACGGCGTGACGATACAGGCGCCGTCCTCCTCTGCGACGGACAGCTCCCCCCCTCTCCCATTGTCCTGCCGGTCGCGGCTCATGCGCTCTCCGAGGCGTTCGCGTGACATCCCTTATCGGACGCTTTGGCCGTTCTCCAAAGGCCGGTTAAGCCTCGCGGCGCCACAAGGCCGAAATATGACGCGAAAATGCAACGCCTTAGGTTGCCCGCCGTTGCAGGAGCGCG
This sequence comes from Marinicauda algicola, assembly GCF_017161425.1. Taxonomy (GTDB): domain Bacteria; phylum Pseudomonadota; class Alphaproteobacteria; order Caulobacterales; family Maricaulaceae; genus Marinicauda; species Marinicauda algicola. Next base: position 1,683,642 of record NZ_CP071057.1, read on the forward strand.
ACAGCGCAGAGCGCCCCGGCCGCCGCGGGCAGCGCCATGACCGCGAATCCCCCTGCCCCGAAGGCGGCATAGGCGTAACCGGAGGCAAGCGTTGCAAGCGCGAGGACGATACCGCCCGACAGCGCGGAATTGATCACCTGCACGGTCGCGGCGAGGCGTCCCGGCACGGCCGCGCTCGCATAGCGCAGGAAGCCGAGATAGGTCGCCGCGAAACTGCCCGCGTGCAGGATCTGGAGCGGGAAAAGCAGCGCCAGCGGCGGCGCGAGCGCAAGCAGGCACCAGCGCAATACGGAAACCGTCCCGCCCAGCGCGATCAGCCCGGCCGGGCTCCAGCCGCGGAAGAAGCGGCCGACGAAGGTGAGAAACACGATCTCGGCGATCACCCCCGTCGACCACAGCGCGCCCACCGCCGCGGCCGGGATTCCCTGGCCGCGCCAGGCCACGGCCGAAAAGGCGTAGTAGAAGCCGTGCGCCCCCTGGATGAGGGCCGAGGCGGCAAAGGCGAGCGGCAGCCCGGCGCCGAGCACGAGCCGCAGGTCGCGGGCCTTCGGCCCCGGCCGGCCCGCGCTCTCCGGCATGCGCCGGCCCGGCGGCAGCAGCAGTGCGGCGAGGACCGCCAGCGCGCAGCCGGCGATGATCCAGACGAGCGCGGCCTCCCCGCCGAAGGCCGAGACGAGCGCCCCGCCCCCGAGATTGCCGACCACGAAGGTCGCCGAGCCGACCGCGCGGGGCGGCCCGAACTCGAAATGCTTCGTACGCGCCTGCCCCATGGCGAACGCGTCGATCAGCGGGATGATTCCCGTGACCGACGCCCCGGCAAGAAAGGCAAGCAAAAGGATCGCATCCGGGTCGGTCGCCGGGATGTGGGCGAGAAAGGCGGCGAGTGTGAGCAGGGTGAAGCCCAGGATCGCATCGCGCCGGCGGGCCGCCCGGTCGGCCCAGATTGCGCCCAGGGGCGCTGCGATGAGGCGTCCGATCATGCCGGCCGCGGCCGCCATGCCGATCTGCTCCGCGCTCAGCCCGCGGCCCTCGAACCAGACCGGCATGTAGGGCAGGTAGGCGCCGAAGCCGATATACATCGCCCCGTAGAACAGGGCGAAGCGCGCCTGGCGCGAGCGGGAAAGGCGGGCGGGAAGGCTCATGGACCAGACCGCTTAGCGCGCGCGAACCGCGCCGCCAAGGCCTGTTCCGGCGCCGCGCAGCGTGCGCGTCCAAAAAGGCTTGGCCATCGCCACGCCCGCCGCTAGCTTCCCGCGCCGATGAAGGATGCCGTCGACATAGGTGATCTGCCGCAAGGCAGGGCGGGGCTGCGCGTGCTGGTGACCAGCTACCGCTCAAATCCCCATGTCGGGGGCCAGGGCGTCTATGTCCGCGAGCTCAGCGCGGCGCTGCTGCGCCAGGGCTGCCGGGTGAGCGTCGCCTCCGGCCCGCCCTATCCCGAACTCGAACCCGGCATCGCGCTGATCCGCCTGCCCTCGCTCGACCTGTTCGAGGAGAGCAATGCGATGCTGGCCCTGCGCTGGCGCCATCTCGCCAGCAAGGCCGACCGGGGCGAGTGGCTCGCCCACAATACCGGGGCCTTCGGGGAGATGACCGCCTTCGCCCGGCGCCTGCGCGCCTATCTCGCCCGCGAGGGCGATCGCTTCGACGTGGTGCACGACAACCAGACGCTCGCCTTCCCGATGATTGCGATCGCGCGCCGCATGCCGCTGCTGACGACGCTGCACCACCCGATCGACATCGACCGCGATTACGCGATCGCGGGGGCGGAGAGCTGGTGGAAGCGCGCGCTCGTCAAGCGCTGGCACGGCTTCGTGCAAACCCAGGCCGCGACGGCACGGCGCCTGCCGCGCTTCCTGTGCGTGTCCGAGGCGTCGCGCCGGGCCTATGCCGAACGCTGCGGCGTCGATCCGGCCCGCATCGCCGTGGCCCACAACGGCATCGACCACGAGGCTTTCCATGTCGACCCGGCCGTCGAGCGCGACCCCGACCTGATCGTCGCGATGGCGAGCGCGGACGTCCCGATCAAAGGGCTCGACGTGCTGGTCGAGGCGCTTGCGAAGATCGCACCCGAGCGTCCCGGCCTCCGGCTGCGCGTCATCGGCACGCTGCGCGAGGGCCCCACGAAGCGCATGCTGGAACGCACCGGGCTGAGCGACCGGGTCGAGTTCCGCGCCGGCCTCACGCGCACCGAGATCGCCCATCTTTTCCGAAGGGCCGGCCTGTTCGTCTCGGCCTCGCGCTTCGAGGGCTTCGGCTTCCCGCCTGCCGAGGCAATGGCCTGCGGTGCGCCGGTGGTGGTCTCCGACGGCGGCGCCCTGCCCGAGGTCGCCGGCGATGCCGGCATCGTCACGCCGGTCGGCGATGCGGAGGCTCTCGCCAGAGCCATCGCCCATGTCGTGGACAATCGCGACATCGCCCACGCCATGAGCCTGCGCGGTCCGGAGTGGGCGCGGAGCGCCTTCGTGTGGGACCATCACGCCCAGGCCGCGATCTCGCTCTATCACGAGCTGATCCAGGCGCGGACGGGGGTCCGGGCTGCGCAATGATCACGCTCGATCTCGACTCCCTCGGTCTAGAAGACGGCATGCGCGTGCTCGATCTCGGCTGCGGCCGGGGCCGGCACCTGCATGCCTTCTACTGGCACGACAAGGCGCTCGACGTCGTCGGACTTGATCTTGATTTCAATGACTTGAACGCGGCGATCGACGGGTTCTTCGAACTGCCCCCTCCCCCGCCGGAGCCGGCGAGGAGCGCGGTCTTCACCGTCGGGGATGCCGGGCGGCTGCCCTTCGCGGACGACAGTTTCGACCGGGTGATCTGCAGCGAGGTTCTCGAGCATCTGCCCGATGTCGAGGCGGCGCTGGCCGAGATCGACCGGGTGCTGAAGCCCGGCGGACGCTTTGCACTATCGGTGCCGCGCTACTGGCCGGAAGCGGTCTGCTGGACGCTATCGGACGGCTATCGCAACACTCCCGGCGGTCATGTGCGCATTTTCCGCGACCATCTGCTGCGCCGTCAGGTCGAGCGCCTCGGCTATCGCTTCTACCGGCGCCACTGGGCCCATGCCCTGCACGCCCCCTACTGGTGGTTGCGTTGCGCGAAATGGGCCCGGCAGGAGGAGAGCCGCTCGGTCGCCGCCTACAAGAAGCTGCTGGAGTGGGACCTCCTGGAGGCGCCGCGCCTGACGCGCTGGACGGAAAAGATCCTGAACCCCGTGCTCGGAAAATCCGTGGCGCTCTATTTCGAGAAGGAGGCCGCGTGACCCACCGTTCCTCGGCGAGCCTCGACATCCGCGCCTGCGCGGACCGCATCGAATTCCTGCAGCGCCGCGACGGCTCCATCCCCTGGGTGGAAGCCGGCGTCTGGGATCCCTGGAATCACGGCGAGAGCGCGATGGGCCTTGCCGTCGCGGGCCGGGCCGAGGCCGTTCATGCCGCGCTCGATGCGCTCGAGGACCGCCAGCTCGCCGACGGCAGCTGGGAGGGCGAGCTCGGCGCCGGCATCCCGATGGACGCGACCGGCGAGCGCATCGCCCCGCCCGAAAAGCCCGCCACGGCGCGCGACACGAACTTCACCGGCTATGCGGCGGTCACGGTGCTGCGCTGCGCGCTGGCGCTCGACGAGCCGCGCCTGATCGCGCGCCATGCCGGCATGGTGACCCGCGCGCTCGACTGGGTCATGGCCCATCAGAGCGAACACGGCGACGTGGTCTGGCGCGCGCCCGACCCGGGCCAGGCGCTGGAGAGCGTCGATGCGCTCCGGGCCGGGAACGCCTCCCTGTTCAAGAGCTTCGAGTGCGGGCTGAGACTCGCCGACGCGCTCGACCGGACGCGGCCCGACTGGGCGCAGGCGCGCCGGCGCATCGGCGAGGCGCTCACCGCGCGCCCGGAGCGCTTCGATCGCGAGATCGACCGGTCCTGCTATGCCATGGACTGGTACTATCCGGTCCTGACCGGCGTCATCACCGGCCGCGAGGGCCGGGCCCATCTCGAGGCCGGCTGGACGAGGTTCGTCGTCGAGGATCTCGGCTGCCGCTGCGTCAGCGGGGAACCCTGGGTGACGGCGGCCGAGACAGCCGAGCTGGCGCTCGCCTGCCTGTCGGTCGGCAAGACCGAGACGGCGCGCGCGCTGATCTCCGATCTCGCCCCCCTGTTCTGCCCGCAATCGGGCTACTGGATGGGCTGGCAGTACGAGATCGGCGCGGTCTGGCCGAAGGAGGCGCCGAGCTGGACGGCCGGGGCGATCATCCTGGCCGCCGACGCGCTGTTCGGGCTCAGCCAGGGCAGCGACCTGCTGATCCGCCACGCCCGGGCCGACGCCTGGACCGGACGGGTCAGAGCCGGCGCAGAACCTCCAGCGAGCTGACCCGCTCGACCGGCTCGAAGAGGCCCGAGGCCACCGCCAGCTTCCAGATCTCGTAGGGCGGACGTCCGCCGTCCTTCGGATCGGGGAAGACGTCGTGGATCAGCAGCGTGCCGCCCGGCGCCAGGTGCGGCGTCCAGGCCCGGTAGTCGCCGAGCGCGGTCTCCATGGCGTGGCCGCCGTCGATGAAGAGATAGCTGACCGGCCCGCGCCAGGCCCGCCCGAGCGTTTGCGACGGGCCCACCAGCGCCATGACCGTATCTTCCAGGCCCGCCCGCGCGATGGTCCTGCGGAATTCGGGCAGGGTGTCGACCCGGCCGAGTTCGGCGTCGAACAGCTCGGGGTCGTGATAGCCCTCGCCGGGCTGATGCTCCTCCGAGCCGCGGTGATGATCGACCGCATAGACCAGCCGGCCGATCTCCCGCGCCGCGCGCCCGATATGGACGGTGGAGCGTCCGCACCACGAGCCGATCTCGACGAGCGGACCCTCGGCGGTCACCGCGCGGGCATGGCGCTCCAGCGCCTGCGCCTCGTCGCGGGCGAGAAAGCCCTTCACGGTCTCGGGATCGAAATCCGGCAGCGGCCGGCCGGGCAGCGTCACCGCTCAGCTCATCGTGCTGTGCAGATTGCCCCAGCGGCGCGCGGCGAGCGCATCGGCCGTCGAGGCGAGCGTCTCGATGCGCGCGTCGAGCCGGATCAGCGCGGTGCTGACCTGGAGTTCCCGGCGCAGCGAACCGCGCAGCGCGAGTTCGTTTTCCACCGCGGAGAAGAAGGCGCGGGCCCGGCGCGCGGCAATGAGCGCGGCCTCGATCTCGGCGATGTCGCGATCGATCGATTCCCGGCTGAGGTCGGCCTCGCTGACGGCGACCGCGCGCCCGGCATCGATGACGTCGCGGGCAAGTGCATCGGCGAGCGTGATGTCCGCGAGCAGCGCCGCCGCAGGCGCCATGTCGTGGCGCAGGAGATAGATCTCGACGGGCTCGCCCGCCTCGGCGCCGGCTTCCGGCGCGGACTCGGCGCCAGTGACGAGACGTCCGAGCAGGGCGAAGGCGCCGCCTTCTCGTTCATCCTCCAGCCGCCAGCCCTCCTGGCGGGCCGTGGCGACCAGCGTGGCAGCCGATGTGCGCAGCGTGTCCTGCACGGCAATGGCAGGCGGCTCCTCGGCCTGCGGGCCGAGACTGAGCGGCGCACTGGCGCACGCCTGCAGCATGCAGGCGCCGATCACTGCGGCGATCATCGTCACCCTGGACGGTGTATGCCTCACGCGGGCTGGCTCCCTCATGCCCGTTGGGCGATGCCCCCTCCGCATCGCTTTCGCTGCTCTATAAAAACGCATAATGTACCGATTAACCAAGGCCTAAATGACAGCTTGCTGAATCAATTTATGGACGCACAGCGCCGCAGCCAGAACCGGGTCGGTCTTTACCCGCACATCGAGCCCTTCCGTACCGGGATGCTGGCCGTCGGGGACGGGCATACCCTCTATTACGAGGAATGCGGCAGGCCGGACGGGGTTCCGGTCGTCGCCCTGCACGGCGGGCCGGGCGGGGGCGCCTCTCCGGCCATGCGCCGCTTCTTCGACCCGATGCGCTACCGCATCGTCATCTTCGACCAGCGCGGCTGCGGGCGTTCGCGGCCGTTCTCGAGCCTCGCCCACAACACCACGCCCGACCTCGTGGCGGACATCGAGCGCCTGCGCGAGGCGCTGCGCATCGAGCGCTGGCTGGTGTTCGGCGGCAGCTGGGGCGCCACGCTCGCGCTCGCCTATGCGCGCGCCCACGCCGACCGGGTGCTGGGCCTCGTGCTGCGCGGGGTCTTCGCCTGCACGCAGCGCGAGATGGACTGGTTCTACCGCGACGGCGCCAACCATCTCTTCCCCGATCTGTGGGAGCGTTTCGCGGGCCGGCTGAAGCCGGCCGAGCGCGGCGACGTGGTCGCCGCCTACCACGCGCGCCTCGCGATCGAGGACGTGCATGCCCGGCGCGACGACGCGCTCGCCTGGGCGGCCTGGGAGAGCGCGCTCATCTCCCTGTCGCACACCAGCGAGCTGACCCCGCCCGATCCGCGCCGCGCCGACGCCATCGCGCGCATCGAGAGCCATTACTTCCTGCATGGCGGCTTCCTCGAGCGCGAGGGCGTGCTGCTCGAGGACACCGCGCACCTGAAGGACATCCCCGGCGTCATCGTGCAGGGCCGCTACGACATGGTGACCCCGCCGCGCACCGCCTGGGAGCTGGCGCGCGCCTGGCGCGGCGCGCAGCTGGAGATGATCCCCGATGCCGGCCACGCCGCAGGAGAGCCCGGCATCATCGACGGGCTGGTGCGCGCGACGGACCGGTTTGCCGATCGGCTGGAATAGAAAACCCTCCGCGGCGGACCGCGGAGGGTTCTCCTGTCCGGACAGGGCTCGCAGCCCCTACCCCCCGATGAAGGGCAGGTCGACGCCGAAGGTCGTGGCGAGCCCGGCGACGATGATCGCGGCGACCGCGATCGGCACCGGATAGCGGATGGCGAAGCGCCAGTAGTTGAACATCGCCTGGCCGGCCTGGGGCAGTTCCTTCTGCATCAGGGCGCGCGAGACCACCCAGCCGGTGAACACCGCGATCAGGAGGCCGCCCAGCGGCAGGAGGATGCGGCCGGAGATGAGGTCGAGCAGGTCGAAGAAGTCGCCCGAATAGGCCGCACCCACGCCGACGAGCCAGATGATGGCGCCGAAGAACAGCGCCGAACCGAGCTTGCCGAAATCGGTGTGCTCCTCGCCGAAGGCGACGATCACCTGCAGCAGCGAGATCGAGCTCGTCAGGGCGGCGATGAAGGCGAGCGCGAAGAAGGCCGCGCCGACATACTGCCCGCCCGGCATCTGGGCGAAGGCGGCCGGCAGGGCCTGGAAGAACAGCGCCGGGCCGGCATTGGGATCGAGCGCGGTGAAGGCGAAGACGAAGGGGAAGATCGCCAGGCCCGCGATGATCGCGACCATCGTGTCCGCCCCGGCGATGATGGTCGCGGACTGGGGCAGGTTGTCGGATTTCGGCAGGTAGGAGCCGTAGGTGATCATAATCGCCGAGCCGACCCCGATGGAGAAGAAGGCCTGGCCGAGCGCGGCGAGCACGGTGGCGGGCGTCACCTCGGAGAAATCGACCGCGAAGAGATAGGTCACCGCCGCGCCCATGTCCCCGGCGATGCCGGCATAGACGACCATGCCCACGAGCATCAGGAAGAAGAGCGGCATCAGGATGGTCACCGCCTTCTCGATGCCCTTGGTGACGCCGAGGCTGACGATGCCGATCGTGACCACCATGAACAGGGAGTGCCAGCCGATCACCGCGCCGGTGTCGGCGAGCAGGGCGGAGAAGGCGTCGGAGACGGTCTGCGCGTCGGCCCCGACGAGCGAGCCGGTGAACATCTTCCACACATAGGCCGCGACCCAGCCGGCCACGACCGAGTAGAAGCACAGGATCATCACCCCGCCGGCCATGCCGACCCAGCCCGCGATGGACCACATCTCGGACGAGCCCGCATCGAAGGCCATCTTGCGCACAGAGCCGACCGCGGAGCGGCGCGCGTGGCGGCCGACGCTGAGTTCGGCGATGAGGATCGGGAAGGCGATCAGCACGACGCAGACGAGATAGATCAGCACGAAGGCCGCGCCGCCGTTCTCCCCGGCGGTATAGGGAAAGCGCCAGAAATTGCCGAGGCCCACCGAGGAGCCGATCGCGGCCATGAGGAAGCCGAAGCGCGTACCCCAGGTGCCGCTCGAAGCCGAACCGCCGAACCCCGCCATGTGTGTCTCTCCCCGCAAGCGGCCGGACTCGCGCCGGCCTTGATGTGTCCCGGAATGCCGCCATGCGGCGGATTGGCGCGGAACACTATCGGCTCCGCCCCGCGGGTCAAGCAGGCATCATGCGCGAAATCCGGCTCAGCCGAACAGGCCGGCGCCCTTGGGAGGCTCGGCACCGCGATGGACGTGAGCGCCGAGGATGAGCCCGAGGCCGAACAGCACGGCCAGCATCACCGTGCCGCCGTAGGAGATCATCGGCAGCGGCACGCCGACCACCGGGACGACGCCCATCACCATGGCGATGTTGATGAAGACATAGAGGGCGAGCGTGGTGGTGATCCCCATCACCACGAGACGCAGGAAGGCCGAGCGGCAGCTCATCGCCACCGCGATGCAGTTTGCGAGCAAGAGGGCATAGAGCGCCATCACGAAGATCCCGCCCACAAAGCCCCACTCCTCGCCGAGGGTGGTGAAGATGAAGTCGGTCTGGTGCTCTGGCAGGTAGTTCAGCTGACTCTGCGTGCCCTGCATGAAGCCCTTGCCGGTGAACCCGCCCGAGCCGAGCGCGATCTTGGACTGGATGATGTTGTAGCCCGCACCCAGCGGATCGGCCTCCGGATTGAGGAAGGTGGCGATGCGCTCGCGCTGGTAGTCCTCCAGCCCGTAACGGATGGCGAGCGGCAGCGCGATCGCGGCGGCCACCCCGGCGCCCACGATGATGCGCCAGGACAGACCCGCCATGAAGACGATCGCCGCCCCGGTCGCGCCGACCAGCACGGCGGTGCCGAGATCGGGCTGGTTCAGGATCAGCAGCACGGGTGCGCCGATCATGCCGGCGGGGATCAGCAGCCCGCCGAGCGAGGAGACCTTCTCCTGCGGCAGGTCGTGATAATAGCGCGCGAGCGCCAGCACGAGCGCGATCTTCATGACTTCGGAGGGCTGCATGCGCAGCGGCCCGAGCTCGATCCAGCGCTGCGCGCCCATGACGGTCACGCCCATCAGCTCGACGCCGACGAGCAGGACGAGTGCGCCCAGATAGGCGGGATAGGCAAGGCCCATCCAGAAGCGCGGCGGGAACAGGGCCGCGATCAGCATGACCGCGAAACCGGCGGCAAAGCGGCCGGCGTGGCGCACCGCCCAGGGCTGCCAGTCGCCGCCGGCGACCGAGTAGAGCATGCCGGTCCCGATGAGGCCGACGAGCAGGACCAGGAGCACGAAGGCCCAGTTGATCTCGTAGAGCTTGCCGCGCAGGTCCCGCGGGACGGTCTGGGTGAAGACGGCCATCGCCTCAGCCTTCCCCCGGCGTGCCGGCAGCGGCCACCACCCGCGGCAGGCGGCCGGCCGGATCGCGCTCGATCAGGTCCTTCAGCATGTCGCGCGCCGGGCGCGCGGCCGCGCGCGAACCGCCCCCGCCGTGCTCGACGACGACGGCGACGGCGTATTGCGGGTCGATGGCGGGGGCATAGCCGATGAAGAGGCCGTGATTGCGAAGCCGCCAGGGAAGGTCGTCCTGCTCGCGCAGGCCTTCGGCGCGCTCGGCGGCGGTGATCGAATAGACCTGGGCGGTGCCGGTCTTGCCGGCCATCTCCACGCCTTCCACGCCGAGCCCCTGCAGCGTCCAGTAGGACGTGCCGCCCGGCTCGTGCACCACAGCGCGCATCGCCCGGTGGACGCGTTCCTGGTGCTCGGGATCGAGGCCGAGGCTCGCGAAATCGGTAGCCCCGCGCCGCAGCAGCGTCGGCGTCACCTCGCGCCCCGAAGCCAGGCGCGCGGTCATCACCGCGAGCTGGAGCGGCGAGGCGAGCATGTCGCCCTGGCCGATGCCGACATTGTAGGTGTCCCCCGTGGTCCAGGGCTGGCCGCGGCGCGCGCGCTTCCATTGCGGGGTGGGGACGAGGCCGTCGGCGCGCGCGGGGATGTGCATGCCGATATCGTAGAGCTGGCCGAGTCCCATGCGCGTCGCCATCGCGTGGATGCGCTCGATGCCGAGGCGTTCGGCCACCTCGTAGAAATAGATGTCGCAGGAGGTCTTGATGCCCTCGTGCAGGTCGACCGAGCCGTGGCCCTCGCGCCGCCAGCAGTGGAAGCGGCGATTGCCGAGTTCGGTGTGGCCGCGGCAGTAGACGCGCTCGCCCGGCTCCATCACCCCGGCCTCGAGGGCGGCGAGGGCCATCATCCCCTTGATGGTGGAGGCCGGCGCGTAAAGCCCGGTCGTCGCCTTGTTGAAGAGGGGGCGGTACTCGTTCTCGTTCAGGGCCCGGAAATCGTCCGCCGCGATGCCCGTGACGAAGAGGTTCGGATCGAAGCTCGGCGTGGAGACCAGCGACAGGATCTCCCCGCTGGCGATGTCGAGCGTGACCGCCGCGGCGCTCTCTCCGGCCAGGCGTTCCGTGCCGAAGCGCTGGGCGCTCGCGTCGATGGACAGGGTCACATCCTGCCCGCGCACGGCCGGATTGGACTGCTCGGGCAACTCGCGGATCACCCGGCCATAGGCGTTGACCTCGACCTTGAGCTGGCCGGCCGCGCCGCGCAGGCGTTCGTCCATCGCCGCCTCGACCCCGGCCCGGCCGATGCGGAAGCCGGGATGGAGGAGCAGCGGATCGTCTCCCGCCGCCTCCTCGGACGCGGCCTGGACATAGCCGGCGACATGGGCGAAGGCCTGCGGATACGGATAGGTGCGCACCTCCCCGACATCGGGCGTGATCCCCGGCAGGTCGGGCAGGAAGAGATTGACGCGCGAGAAGGTCTCCCAGTCGAGATCCTCGGCCACCTCGACGGGCTGGAAGCGCGGGCTGCGCGCGATCTCGGCGAGGATGCGCTCGCGGCGCTCCTCGCTGAGGTCCATGAACTCGGCGAGCCGGTCGAGCGCGGCGCGCGCGTCACCGGCCTGCTCGGGGATGAGCACGATGCGGTAGCTCTCCCGGTTGTCGGCGATCGGTTCGCCGAAGCGGTCGAGGATGCGCCCGCGCGCCGGGGTCTGGAGGCGGAAGTTGAACTGGTTGTCCTCGGCCATCACCCGGTAGCGGTCCTGGTGATGGACCTGCAGCGAGTAGAGCCGCGCGCCGAGACCCGCGAACGCAGCACCGCCCAGCCCGGCGAGCAGCACCGCGCGCCGGTTGAACTGGGCCTGGCTTTCCTGCTTGTCGCGTTTCATGCGCGTCTCTGGTCTCGCCCGGGCGGCGTCGAACTTAGGGGGCGTCCCCTTAAGAGAAGGTGGTGCGTTCCTTCTTCCTCGCAAAGAGGAAGGCGAAACCGGGGAACAGTATGATCGTCAGGATGCCTTCCGTCACGAGGTCCGCGGTCGCCGCCGGCTGGCCGAGCGCGACCGAGCCCGCCCCCCAGGCGAGCGTCAGCGCGATCAGGGTCAGCACGGCGAAGCGCAGCGACATCGGCCCGAGCTCGCCCCCGCCCTCCTCCTCGCGCGGACGCGCGATGGCGAAGGCGACGAGGTAGGACAGCGCCCACACCCCCATGGGCCCGCCGATCAGGAGGTCCTGCAGCAGGCCGACGGCGAAGATCAGAAGCGGCGAGACGTAGCGCGGGCGGCGCACCGCCCAGATGAACAGCGTGATGAGCGGCAGGAGCGGCAGGATGTCCGCCCCCGTCGGCAGGCGCGTCGGCGCGGCATGGATCAGCAGGCTCGCCAGCAGGGTGAGCGTCATGGCCACCACGGTCGGCCAGGCCGAGCGGCGTTCGAGCGGGGCGCGCATCAGCCCTCCTCCCCGCCTGCGGCGGTCCCTTCGAGGCCCGGCGCGCTCGCGGCGACCGGCCTGTCCCCGGCCGGCGGTACGAGCAGCGGAGGCTCGTCCTCGGGCGGATCCACCGGATCGAAGGGCCAGATCCAGACGAGATCGATCGGAGCGGCGTCTGAATAGAGCGCGACGCGCCACTGCCCGTGCCGGTCGCGCACCGCCTCGCCCACGGGCAGGCCGCGCGGCAGCACGTTGTCGTCGCCGGAGGTGACGATGCGATCGCCCTCCTGGATGTCGGGATGGCTGCCGAGATAGTCCAGGCGCGGAAAGTCGGTGTTGTCGCCGGTCAGCATGGCGCGCGCATTCGAGCGGTCGGCCATCACCGCGACGCGGCTGTTCAGGTCGGTGAGAAGGAGCACGCGCGAGGAGCGCCGCCCGACATCGACCGTGCGCCCCACGAGGCCGTAGATATTGACCACCGGATAGCCGGCCTCCACCCCGTCCTCGCGCCCGACGCCGAGCAGGCGCGAACGCACGAAGGGACCGGCGCGCTCGGCAACCGCCCAGGCGGTGATCCGCTCGCGCGCGGCGGGGGTCTCGAGATTGAGTGCCTGCTCGTAGACGCGCACCCGGTCGCGCAGCGACAGGGCGACGTCGCGCCAGGCCCTGAGCTCGGCGAGTTCCTCGCGCAGCTCGCGGTTCTCCTCGGCAAGCTCGAACTGGCGCCGCCACCAGGGGCCCATGTTGCGCACGCCGCGGATCGGCCACGCGGCGGCCTCGAGCAGCGGCATGGCCGCGTCGTTGAACGCGGCACGCACGTCGGAGAGCACTTCGGGCCGGCTCTGCGGGCGGTCGAAGGCGACAAGGACGCAGGACACGAGGACGAGGAAGATCGTCAGGGCGGGCGGGAAGCGCACACCGTCTTCATTGTCGCGCCGCGAGGAACGCCATTGCGCCACGCCAGAAGTCCTCCCTTGCGCGGCTTACACGGCCTCGGAGAGGATCGGCCGCCACAGCCGCAGGTTTTCCACCGCCTTGCCGCAGCCGAGCACGACGCACGAGAGCGGCTCGTCGGCGAGGCTCACCGGCAGGCCGGTCCGGTCGCGCAGCTCGGTGTCGAGATTGCGCAGGAGCGCACCGCCCCCGGTCAGCACGATACCCTTGTCGACGATGTCCGCCGCAAGCTCCGGCGGCGTGGCCTCGAGCGCCTGCTTGACGGCCTCGACGATCTGCTCGACCGGTTCGGAGAGCGCATCGGCGATCATCGCCTCGGTGACGACGATCTCGCGCGGCACGCCGTTCATCAGGTCGCGCCCCTTGATCTCGAGGCTGAGCCCCTCGCCCTTGGGCGGCGGGGTCGCCGAGCCGATCTCCTTCTTGATGCGTTCGGCCGAGGTCTCGCCGATCAGGAGGTTCGCCGAGCGGCGGATGTAGTTGATGACGGCCTCGTCCATCTTGTCGCCGCCCACGCGCACCGAGCGCGAATAGACGATGCCGGACAGGCTCATGACGGCCACTTCGGTCGTGCCGCCGCCGATATCGACGATCATCGAGCCGGTCGGCTCGTCGATGGGCAGGCCAGCGCCGACGGCGGCGGCCATCGGCTCGTCGATGAGATAGACCTTGCGCGCGCCCGCGCCGAGCGCGCTCTCGTGGATCGCGCGGCGTTCCACCGCCGTGGCGCCCGACGGCACGCAGATCACGACCTGCGGGCTGACGAAGGAGCGCCGGTTGTGAACCTTGCGGATGAAGTGGGCGATCATCTCCTCGGCGACGTCGAAATCGGCGATCACACCGTCGCGCATCGGGCGGATGGCTTCCACGTTTCCGGGCGTCTTGCCGAGCATGAGCTTGGCTTCCGCGCCGACCGCCTGGACGTGCTTGCGCCCCTTCTCGATCTTGTAGGCGACGACCGAGGGCTCGTTGAGCACGACGCCGCGCCCACGCACATAGACGAGCGTGTTCGCGGTACCGAGATCGATCGCGATATCCGCGGAGAGAAGGCCGAACAGGCTTGAGAACATTGTTTAACCGGTGTCAGCAATTTGGGGCGCGCGAGCGGCACTGCGACCCGATAGACACAGCACCGGCGTTTTCTTCTTGTGCGATGCATCGCGCGCGAATGCAAGCGCGCTGCGTCGTGCGGACTCAGCCCTGCTTGCGGCTGTCCTCGGCCTCGTCGCCGGTACCCTTCAGGCTCGCCGCCTGCTCCCCGATCGGGGTCGACCGCAGCCAGCGCCGCGCCAGCAGCATGAAGCCGATCCAGGCCGCGGCCGCCAGCACGAGGGCGATGATCGCGACCGGCCCGCCCCCGGCGAACAGCGCCATCAGCGTGCCGCCGGCAAACGCGATCAGCGCCGTCTTCGGGATGATGCCGAGCCCCATGCCGCTGGCGAAGGCCAGATAGCTCATGCGCGAGATTCCCGCGGCCATGTTGACCACGATGAACGGGGCGGAGGGCACGATGCGCACGATGAAGCTCGCCCAGAAGCCGTTGCGCCCGACGAAGTCGGAGATGCGGTTCACCGTCGAGCCGCCATAGCGCCGCACCATGTCCGCGCCCATCAGCCGGGCGAGATAGAAGTTCAGCGTGCCCGACACCATGGTCGCGATCCAGGAATAGGCGAAGCCCTCGACGGGTCCGAAGGCGAATACCGCCGCCCCGATCAGGCCGAACTGGGGAAAGCCTAGGAAGGCGAGCACGGTGAAGGTGAGGATGGTCGCGGGCACCGCATACCACTCCTCGGCGGCGTGCTCGAACCACTCCCCGACCGCGCCCGGCTCGAGATCGAGCACGAACTTGCCGACGAGGAAGACCGCGGCGACCAGGGCGAACAGGAGGAGCGAGATCCACACCGCGCGCGTCGCGCGCGCATCCATGCGCATGAAGAACTGGAGAATGGAATTCATGGGACCGATGACTGTTTCCGGGACAAGCGGGACCGGGCTCGCACGCTGCGTGCCGGACTAACACGCGATCGGGGGCCGATTGTCAAAAACCCTCCACACAGCTTCACGCGCGCAGCCGGGGTGCCGGGCTCGCTGCCGGCCGTTTCCGGCGGAGTCCGGCCGGAGCGTTCACCCGTCGAGCTGCGCGCGTATCCTCGCGGCGATCGCGCGCGCGTCCTCTCGACGGGAGCGGGCCAGATGGTTGCTGATGCTGCGCCGGTCCGCCTCGGAGAAGGCCTGGTGCAGTTTCGAGATCATCTCGACGGATTCCACCTCCACTTCGAACGCGGTGATGGCGGGAAACAGGCGCTCGATATATCCGGGCGGCGACATCGCCGTCTGCCAGACCGGGTAATCGCCGACTTCCGCGTACTGGGGCTCGATCATGGCCGCGAGATCATCGATCAGCCGGCGGAAGAAGGCGATGTCGGCGACGAGTTTCACGGTGCCGCGAACCTGCACCTGCTCGTAGTCATAGGTGCCCGCCCGGGAAAGATCCGTGCGCCAGTTGGGCGAGACATAGCTTGCCGGCCCGTCGAAGGTGACGAGCGCCTGTCGGCCGTCCAGTCCCCGCGTTTGCGGGTTCTGCGCGTTGAGATGGCCGCGCAGCCGTTTGGGGCGGCCGTCCTCCAAGTCCGCGATCAACGGGATGCGCGTGCTCCGCAGGCCGCGATGGGCCGTAATCAGGTGCGCAAAGGGATAGTCGCGCATCAGCGCCGCGGCAGCTTCGGGATCGGCGCCGACACGCCAGTCTGGTGGATAGCCCATGATGTCCCCGCGGCCGAAGTGAATGTTCACGGCAGGCTGGCTAGGTTCGGCCCTTGCCCAGCAGCCCTCGCAGCTCCCTGCCCGCCGCCTCCAGCGCGTGCCCGGCGGCCTTGGCGCGCGCGGCTTTCAGCCCGGCGCGGCCGCGGTCGTAGTCGGCGACCCAGCGCTTCGCGAAATCGCCGGAGGTCACGTCCCTGACGATGGACTGGAAGACCGGGCGCACGGCATGCGAGATCGGGCCTTCCACCTCGTGCGACCCGAACTCGGCGGTGTCCGATATGGCTTCGTACATGCCCGCGATGCCGCGCTCGTGGATCAGATCGGCGATGTATTTCAGCTCGTGCACGGTATCGATATAGGCCATGCGCGGGGAGATTCCGGCCTCCACCAGGGTCTCGAAGCCGGTACGCGCGAGCGCGCACATGCCCCCGACGAGCACGGCCTGCTCGCCGAGAATGTCGGCGAGCGCCTCCTCGCGGAAGCTCGATTCGAAGATGCCCGCCCGGCCGCAGCCGATGCCGGCCAGATAGGCCCTGGCGAGCGCCCCGGCCTCGCCGGAGGCGTCCTTGTGGACGGCCCAGAAACCGACGAGCCCGCCGCCCTTCTCGAAGCTGGACCGCACCGCCCCGCCCGGCCCCTTGGCGGCGGCGAGCACGGTGTCGCAATCGTCCGGCGGATCGATGAGGCCGTACTCGACGGAGAAGCCGTGACACAGGATCAGCGCCTGGCCGGGCTTTCTGTGGCCTGCGACATGATCGTCCCAGATCTGGCCGTGCGCCTCGTCGGCGGCCAGCAGGGACAGCGCATCGGCGCGGCGCGCCGCCTCCTCGATGGCGACGACCTCGAAGCCGTCGGCCTCGGCCTTGGCCTTGGAGGGCGAGCCCTCCCGCAGCGCGACCAGCACGCCCTTCACCCCCTGGTCGCGCAGATTGAGGGCGTGCGAACGGCCGTGATTGCCGTAGCCGACGATCGCGAGGGTACGCGTCCTTAGCGGGCCGAGATCGATATCGGCTTCGTAGAGGGGCTGCGTCATTCCTGTGTCAGCACGGGATCGAGCACGGGTTCGGGATCGACGCTGCCGCCATCGAGCACGTAGCGCCACGTGCAGTCTGCATCCTTGCGCCAGACGGTGATGTAGTCCCCGGTCGCGGAGAGCGCGCCACCGGCCTCGGGATAGAGCGCCCAGGAGCCGAAGGTCGAGCCGAACGAGCCGTTCTCGTCGACATAGCCTCCGCGCGGCGCCCAGCGCAGGGAAGCGCCCTCCAGGCCGGCGCGCGAGGCGGCGATGTCTTCGGGACCGACCGGCTCGGTACCGGACGCGATGAGCCGGGCATCGTGTGCGGCATATTCCGCGAATGCCTCGGCGACGCCGACCTCGGCCGCGAGCGCGGCGAAGTCGCGGTCGGCCTGCATCATCGAAGCGAGCGCGGCCTCGGGCGCTTCGGCGGGACAGGCCGCAAGAGCGACGGCAAGAAACGTGATCATGCTTTGAACTCCCGGATGAGATGGGCGGAAAGCTCGGCGCGCTGGGCCGCCGGGTCAAGCCCTTCGATCCTCGGCCAGGCGGGATGCTGGTTGGAGAACCAGGTGAACTGGCGCTTGGCGTAGCGGCGCGTGTCGCGCTTGGCGATCTCCACGGCCTCGTCGAGGGATATCTCGCCCTTCAGGTGGGCAAGCAGCGGAGGCAGGCCGACCGCCTTCATCGCAGGCAGGTCCGGGTCGAGGCCGAGCGCGGCGATCGCGCGCGCCTCGTCGAGAGCGCCGGCCTCCATCATCCGGTCGAAGCGTCTCTCGATGCGCTCGTAGAGCGCCTCGCGCGGGGGCGATATGACGATGCCGCGCCAGCTTTGCGGATCGATCAGGGGTTCGGTCGCCGCGTGAAGCTCGGAGAGGGCGCGCCCGGTGGCCCGGCCGATCTCGACGATGCGCTGCAGGCGCTGGCGGTCGCCGGGCTCGATTGCCGCCGTGCCGACGGGATCGTGGCGCTGCGCCTCGGCGCGCAGGGCCTCGAGCCCGCCCGCCTCGAGATCGCGGCGCACCGCCTCGCGGATCGCGGGCGGAATCTCGGGCGCCGGCGCCAGCCCCTGTGTCAGCGCCTTGAAATAGAGGCCCGTCCCGCCGACGAAAACGGCGCGCCGGCCGCGTGCGCGCAGGCCGGCGAGGACCTCCAGCGCCAGCCGCGCCCACTCTCCGACCGAACAGCGCGTGGCCGGATCGATCACCCCGAAAAGGTGATGGGGCACATCCTCCATCTCCTGCGGGGTGGGCCGCGCGGAGAGGATGCAGAGCCGGTCGTAGACCTGCATGGAATCGGCGTTGACGATCTCGGCCCCGAGCGCGCGCGCGGCGTGCAGGCTGAGCGCGGTCTTGCCCGAGGCGGTCGGGCCGGCGAGGAAGAGGATGTCCGGCGCGCCGGCCACGCGGGGTTACGGGCTCAGGGCCTGGAAGAGGAACTGGCCGTCCCGGTTGATCGTGAAGAGCACCGGTTCGCCGGACTCCTGCCATGCGGCTGTCGCGATCTCGCGGGCCTCGACCACGTCATCGACCGGCGTCCAGGCGATCTCCTCGATGACGTCGCCCTCGCGCACCTTGCCGACCGCATCGCTCGCCGGATCGACGCCGGTGACCAGGAGGCCTTCGGCATCGGGATGCACGTCGTAGCGCCGGCGCAGCGCCTGGGTCAGCGGGGTGAGGTTCAGCCCGAACAGGCTGCCCTCGCTGCGCTCGCTCGTCATCGGCCCGCCGGTCACCATGGTGCCCTGGGGCGGCGTTTCCTCGAGGCGCTCGACCTCGACCTCCAGCGTCATCGCCTCGCCGCGGCGCAGGATGTCGACATCGGCGCGCGTGCCGATCGAGGTCTCCGCCACGATGCGGGGCAGGCGCCGGTCGTCCGGCACGGGCACGCCGTTGAAGGCGAGGATGACGTCGCCGGGGCGCAGGCCGCCCGCCTCGGCCGGACCGCCCTCCTCCACCCGGCTGACGATCGCGCCGCGGGGGCCGGGAAGGCCGAGCGCGCGCGCCATGTCGGAGGTGACGGGCTGGACATTGATGCCGACCCAGCCGCGCCGCGTCTCGCCGTATTCCAGAAGCTGGTCGACGACCGTCACGGCGATGTTGGAGGGGATGGAGAAGCTGATGCCGACACTGGCGCCGGTGGGGGTGAAGATCGCCGTGTTCACTCCGACGACCTCGCCGTCCATGTTGAACAGAGGCCCGCCGGAATTGCCCTGGTTGATGGCGACGTCGGTCTGCAGATAGTCGTCGTACCGGCCGCCGATCTCGCGCCCGCGCGCGCTGATCACGCCGGCGGTCAGCGAACCGCCGAAGCCGAACGGATTGCCGATCGCGACGACCCAGTCGCCGACCCGGGCCGCGTCGCTGTCGCCCCAGGGCACGGCCTGGAAGGTCTCGTCGGCCTCGATGCGCAGCACGGCGAGATCGGTCGCGGGATCGCGCCCGACGATCTCCGCCGGGAAGGTGCGCCCGTCCGGGAAGGTGACCTCGACCTCGTCGGCCTCGTCGATGACGTGGTTGTTCGTGACCACGATGCCGTCGGCGTCGATCACGAAGCCGGAACCCAGAGAGTTGGCGATGCGCGGCCCGTCGCCGAGCAGATCGTTGAAGCGTTCCAGCGGCGAACCCGGCGGGAAGGTCGGCAGCGCCTCGTCCTCGGTCATGCGCTGGACCGCGGAGATGTTGACCACCGAGGGCGAGAGCGCCTCGGCGAGCTCGGCGAAGCCTTCGCGCGGCTGGGCGTTCGCGCCGGCAGCGCAGGCGATCATGACGATCAGGGCGAACAGGGCGCGCATGGACGGCTCCCTCGCGGGTCAGGGTGGACGTGCTGTCGGGTGTATCCCCGCCCCCCGCAGGCCGCAAGGGAGGCGGGGTTACAAATCGGTGAGGCGCGTCACAGCTGGCGGGCGAGCGCCACGACACCGACCCCGATCGCGACGGCCAGGAGGCCGGCGATCCGCAGCTGGCCGGGATCGGCGAGGCCGATCGCCGCGGCGACGCGCTTCATAAAGCCCGGCGCCGCGGCATAGGCAAGGCCTTCCAGGACCAGTGCGATCCCGAAGCCGGCGAGGAGCCAGCCGGCCACGGAGCTAGTTCCCGCCGCGCTCGCTGCGGAAATACTCGAAGAACTCCGAATCGGGCGGGATCACGATCGGCGTGCCCTGACGCACCGCCGATTCGTAGGCCAGCATGGAACGGTAGAACTGGAAGAACTCCGTGTCCCGGCCGTAGGCCTCGGCGTAGATCGCGTTGCGCCGGGCATCGCCCTCGCCTCGCGTGCGCTCGGCCTCGGCGCGCGCCTCGGCGCGGATGATGGTCGCCTGGCGATCGGCGTTGGCGCGGATCTCCTGGGCGGCCTGCTCGCCCTCGGCGCGGATGCGCGCGGCCTCCTGCTGGCGTTCGGAACGCATGCGCTCGAACACCCGGTCGGCGATCTGCTGGGGCAGGTCGGCTCTGAGGATGCGCACGTCGACGACCTCGATGCCGAGCTGCTGGTTGGCGACCTGGGCCTCGACCGCGTTCTGCACCCGCTCCATCAGCTCGGCGCGCCGGCCGGAGATGACCTCGTTGGACGGGATCGAGGCGATCACGCCGCGCAGCGAGTCGTCCATGATCGAGCGCAGGCGCTCACGCGCGCCCTCCTCGGTACGCACGGTCTGGAAGAAGCGCAGCGGATCGACGATGCGGTAGCGCAGGAAGGAGTCCACCACCAGGCGCTCCTGGTCGGCGGCCTGGATTTCCTCCGGCGCCATGTCGAATTCGAGATTGCGCTTCTCGATGAAGACGACCTCGTCCACGAAGGGCGCCTTGAAGTGCAGGCCCGGATCGGGATCGCCGGGCTCGTTGACCGCGTCGATCGGCTCGCCCACGCGCAGCACGAGGGCCTGCTGGGTCTCGCTGACCGTGAAGGTCGCGGTGAAGGCCGCGATCACGCCGGCGATGATGATGACGACTAGTATTCCGCCGATAACGCGCATTAGCGGCCTCCCGTGTTAGAACCGCTGGTGGTCTGGTCCGGCAAGACGCGATCGCGCCCGAGCCGGTCGAGGGGCAGGTAGGGTACCGCCCCGCCCTGCTGGTCGAGGATGATCAGCTCCGAACCGCCGAGCACGCGCTCCATCGTCTCCAGATACATGCGCCGGCGCGTGACTTCGGGCGCCTGGGCGTATTCCTGGTAGATCGCGACGAAGCGGTCGGCCTGGCCCTGGGCCTCGGCGATCACCGACTCCCGGTAGCCCTGGGCGCTCTGGATGAGGCGGGCTGCCTCGCCGCGCGCCTGCGGGATGACCGAGTTGGCGTAGGCCGTGGCCTCGAGGCGCATGCGCTCGGCGTCCTGGGCGGCGGCGTCGACGTCGCGGAACGCGTCGATCACCTGCTCGGGCGCCTGGGCGCGCTGCAGGTTGACGTTCAGGATCTGGACGCCCGCCTCGTACTCGTCGAGCACTTCCTGCATGAGCTGGCGGGTGCGCTGGGAGACCTCGACGCGGCCTTGCGTGATGATCGGTTCGAGCGCGGTGGTGCCGACGACCTCGCGCATCGCGCTTTCGGCGACCGCGCGCACCGCGCCGTCGACATCGCGCACATTGAACAGATAGTTGCGCACCCCGTCGGGGAAGTCCGGCCCGTACTTCACGCGCCACTGCACGGTGAAGCCGAGATCGACGATATTCTCGTCCTCGGTCAGCATGGTGACGCCGCGCTGGTCGGATCCGATCTGGACCGACTGGGTGGTGGTCACCTCGGGCAGGCGGACCTGCTCGATCGGATAGGGCAGCTTCAGCTTGAAGCCCGGCGTGGTCGTGCGGTCGTACTCGCCGAAGCGCAGCACGACGCCGGCCTCGTTCGGGGCCACGATGTACCAGCCTGTGGCACCCACCCAGACCGCGAGCAGGCCTGCGGCGATGACGCCGATCCCGATGCCGCCGCCCTTGCCGCCCTTGCCCTTGCCGCCGCCGAACAGGCCGCGCAGCCGGTCCTGCAGGTTGCGGATCAGATCCTCGAGGTCCGGCTCGCCGCCCGGACCGCGTCCGCGCCCGCCGCCGGGGCCGCGCCCCCAGGGGTTGTTGTCGTCCTTGCGGCCGCCGCCGGAGCCCCAAGGGCCTCCGCCGCCGCCACCGGCATTATCGTTCCAGGGCATTGCTGCTCCCCGCTGAAGTCGTGCAATCGAAGTGTGACAGTGACCCGTGTATGTGGACGCAGAGCCGTTCCGGTTCAAGTAAAACCGGCCGCGTGCGCTGCGGCGCGCGGTCTCAGCGCATCCGGTCGAGCACGCGCAGGGTGAACGCCGCGTCGTCGCCCTCGCCGGGTTCGTGGCGCTCGCGATGCACCTCGCGCCACGCGCTCTCGTCGATATCGGGATAGACCGCCGAGCCCTGCGGCGCGAGATCGACCTCGGTGAGATAGAGCCGGTCGGCGCGCTCCAGCGTCAGCGCGTAGAGCTGCGCCCCGCCGATGATGCAGACCTCGTCCACCCCGGCCTGGATCGCCGCGGCGCGCGCGGCCTCCAGCGCATGCCAGGGATCGTCGAACACCTCGGCCCCCTCGGCATCGGCCAGCGTGGTGGACACGACGATATTGGGCCGTCCGGGCAGCGGCTTTCGCGGCAGGCTCTCCCAGGTCCTGCGGCCCATCACGACGGGCTTTCCCATCGTGATCTGCCTGAAGCGCTTCAGGTCCGATCTCAGCTTCCAGGGCAGGTCGCCCTCGCGGCCGATGACGCCGTTGCGGCCGCGCGCGACGACATGGACGAGTTTGACCGCGCGGCTCACCAATGCCCCCTGATCCAGGCCATCACGCCGTCATCGCCGGACAGCGCCTCGACATAGTCGCGCGCCTCTTCGGCCGAGATGATGGTGTAGCGCCCTTCCTCGTTCCAGTTCTTCACGATCGCCCAGCGCCTGGCGAAGCCCTTGTCCGACTTGCGCTTCGACAGGCTGTCTTCGAGCCCCGCAAGCGCCATGAGCTGTTCGAGATCGTGGGTGTAGGCCTTCTCCACCAGGAAGAGGTTCGGCAGCTTCTCCGCCTTGAACTGCCTGACCACGATGGCCTTCAGCGCGCACTCGGCGGCGAAGCCCGCGAGCTGGTAGGCGCTGGTGAAGCGCTCGCGCTCCATGAGGAGCTCGGCATCGGCGAGGTTGAACTCGGCGAGCTTCTCGAATTCGGACTTGGTGGTCATCGACTACACGGCAACGGGGGCGGCGATGCGCGGATGCGGGTCGTAGCCCTCGAGCTGGATGTCCTCGTACTCGAAGGCGAAGAGATCGGTGATCTGCGGGTTGAGACGAAGCCACGGCAGGCGCCGCGGTTCCCGCGAGAGCTGCTCGGCCACCTGGTCCATGTGGTTGGAATAGATATGCGCGTCCCCGAAGGTGTGGACGAACTCGCCCGGCTCGTAGCCCGTCACCTGGGCCACCATGGCCAGCAGCAGGGCATAGCTCGCGATGTTGAACGGCACGCCCAGGAACATGTCCGCGCTGCGCTGGTAGAGCTGCAGGCTGAGCTTGCCGTCCGCGACGTAGAACTGGAACAGGGTGTGGCAGGGCGGCAGGGCCATGGAGGGCACGTCGGCCGGGTTCCAGGCCGAGACGATGAGCCGGCGCGACTGCGGATTGGTTCTGATCTGCTCGACCACCTGAGCGAGCTGGTCGATCTCCTCGCCCTGCGGCGTCACCCAGCGGCGCCATTGCTTGCCGTAGACCGGCCCCAGCTCGCCGTGCTCGTCGGCCCACTCGTCCCAGATCGTCACCCCGCGTTCGTTGAGCCACTTCACGTTCGTGAGCCCCTTCACGAACCAGAGAAGCTCCACGGCCACCGACTTGAAATGCACCTTCTTGGTGGTCAGCAGCGGAAAGCCCTCGGCCAGGTCGGCGCGGATCTGACGGCCGAAGACCGAGCGCGTGCCGGTACCAGTGCGGTCGGCGGTTTCGGTGCCGTTCTTCAGGATATCGCGCAACAGGTCGAGATAGGCCGTCTCGATCGTCGAGCCGGGGGCGGTGAAGGATTCGGCCAGAGCCATCGGTCTCTCCCTTTGCGCGGCGCACAGCGGCAAAGCTTGCCCGATTCGGCCCTGTGAAGGACGCGCCGGCAAGCCCCGCAGCGCCAGAAGCCCGTGGATAACAGGACGCGGCGGCGGGCGCGAGGCGTGCGCGGCGGGCGTGCGCAGCCGGCCGGGCCCCGCCGGAGCCGGCGGGAACCTGTCCCCGGCGGGGATAGCGGGAAATGCGACTCCTACAACGACTACCGCCCGCCCCGAACCCGCATGGCGCCAAGAAGGCGCGGTGAGAGTCGCTGGAGTCCGATGCCGAAAACCGGCGCATGGGCGAGAGCCGCCTCCTCCGTTTTTCGCGGCGCGGGCAGGCGCGGCGGCGGGGTGGGTGGAGGGGTTATTGTAGGCGAGAGGCGGCAGGCGGGGAGTGGAGCGCGGGCGGATTCTTCGGCGGACATCCACGAGGCCCTCACCCCGCGCGCTGCACCAGAAGCTTGTCGATGCGGCGGCCGTCGAGGTCGACGACCTCGATGCGCACGCCCTCGATGGTGACCTCGTCGCCGACGGCCGGGAAATGGCCGAAGGCGGACAGGGCGAGGCCGGCGACGGTCTCGTAATCGCGCGTCCCGGGCAGCTGCAGCGAGAAGGCGTCGGCGAACTCGTCGACCGGCATCCAGCCGGCAACGAGCCAGCTGCCGTCCCTGCGCCGCGTCATCTTCGGCTCGGCCTGGCTGTCCTCGAACTCGCCGGCGATGCCGGAGAGAATGTCCATCGGCGTGATCAGGCCCTCGAAATGGCCGTACTCGTCGAAGACGAGCAGCATGTGGGGCGCCGCTCCGCGCAGACGCTCGATCACGTCGAGCGCCGGCATGCTGTCCTGGACGATCTGCGCGGGCAGGACGAAGTCGCGCAGATCGCCGCGCGCCGGGTCGAAACCGGCCGCGAGCACGTCGCGCACCCGCACCACGCCGGTGATCGCGTCCTCCCCGCCGTCGCGCACCGGCAGGCGCGAGCGCCGGCTCGTGCGCATCTGCTCGAGCAGCTTCCCGGCCGGTTCGGCCAGATCGACGAGGTCGACATCGCTGCGCGGCGTCATGAGCCCGCGCGCATTGCGATCGGCTAGGCGCATGACGCTCGCGATCATCTCGCTTTCCTGCGCCGCCATGGCGCCGAGATCGCGCGCCTCGCGGATCATCAGCCGGATCTCCTCATCGCTCGGTCCGCGCTCCCTGCGCGGCGCCTGGCCGAGAAGGCGCAGGACCAGCCGTCCCGAGCGGTCGAGAATCCAGACCAGCGGGGCCGCCGCGCGCGAGACCGCGTGCATGGGACCGGCGACGCGTGCGGCGACCGCCTCGGGCGAGCGCAGCGCGATCTGCTTGGGAACCAGCTCCCCGACGATGAGGGAGAGATAGGTGATCACCAGGACGACGCCGCCCACGCCGATCGACTGCGCGGCGATCGGCGCCACGCCGAGCCCGGCGAGCGCGCCGGCGAGGCGCACGCCCAGCGTGGCGCCGGAAAACGCGCCCGACAGCACGCCGACCAGGGTGATCCCGATCTGGACGCTCGACAGGAAGCGGCCCGAATCCGAGGCGAGGTCGAGGGCGCGCCGCGCGCCCGCATTGCCGCGCTCGGCCATCAGCTTCAGGCGCGCCGGGCGCGCGGAGACCACGGCGAGCTCGGACATGGCGAACAGGCCGTTGATCACGATGAGGACCAGGACGATGAGGATCTCGATCAGCAAGGCGGGTCTCGTGCGATGAGGGCGCGAACCGCAGCGGGTGCTGCGGCGTGCGAACGGGCTTTGCGCGAGCCAGCCTAGCACTCCGGCGCCATGGCGGGCCATGGCGGTGCGGACCGGTTCTGCGCCGCCCGCGCCGGCGTGCGGCCCGGAGGCGAAGCCGTATCCCCGCCCGCGCCCCCGCCTTGACCGCGCCCCATTCCTCCGCTCCCCTCGCGGGGCTCCGCACGCCCGAGAAGGATAGCCCCATGCGACCCCTTGCCGCCCTCGCCCTCGGCCTCGCTCTGCCCGGCCTCGCGCAGGCGCAGATGGGCCCGCATCTCGATGCGGCCGGCTACGAGGACGCGCGCGGCGGGTTCGGCGCGGCGGCCGAGATCGTGTGGCGCGTGGAGCGCGAGCCGCTCGCGGGCGGGCAGGCGCGGACCGGCGAGCGGGTCATGCTGGCCGGCGAGGACTGGGTGCTCGACGGGACCGGGGACACCGCGACGCTCTACGATTTCGCACAGGCGCGGACCGTGGAGATCGGCGAGGAGCGCTTCGTGAACAGCGCGACCCATGCCGCCGCGCGGCGCAATCTGGATATCTATGTCCAGCTCTCCGACGCCGGGGAGGCGAACCTCATCGAATTCGGCGGGGCGCGCTTCCACCGCTTCTGGCTGGAAGCCGCGATGGGCGTTTCCGCCCACGAGGCGCTGCTGGAGATCACTGAGGACGAGACCGGCCTGACCGTGCGGCGCGAGGGAGAGGTCGTCGCGCGCGCCGGGTTCGGGGAGTGCTACGGCGCGACGCTGGATGCGGCGCACGAAGCGGCGCTGATCGCGGGGCTGCGGCGCATCCTGCCGCTCCACCCCGGGATCGGCGAAGCGCTCGCCGCGCGCGGGCAGGCGCCCTGCGCGCTGAGCTTCCTCATCTACAGCCCGGAAAGTCCGCAGGGCCGGCGCGAAACCTGGACGGTGACCGGGGCGGGCTTCGATGCCGAGCCGGCGATTTTCCCCGAGGGCGCGCAACCTGGCCTGCCCGAGGCGCCCTTCCTGAACGAGATCGCCGGGCCGGCCGCGCTCGCCCTGTTCCAGCCCGAGGCCCCGCCCGCGCCCGGCCCGCTCGACTTCATGGCGTGGATCGAGGCGGCGCGCGAGGACGGCGACCTTGCCGGGGCCATGCTGCTGGCGGTGCGCGAGACCCATCATTTCGGCCCCTGCCCCACCGAGACGGTGGGCAGTGCGCGCCTGGCCTGCACGAGCGCACCGGAACTGGCGCGCGAGGGGATCGGCGATGCGGGGCTGGAACGCGTCGTCGAGGCGCTCGCCGCGCTGCAGGCGGGCAATCATGGCGAGACGGTCGAACAGCTCCTGCCCTTCATCGGGCGCGAGGACCGGGCCGGCGCGGCGGCGCGCACCATCGTGGCCAACGAACTCGTCGCCTGGGGGCCGCAGGGCCTCGCCGCGCACGAGGGGCTCGCCCCGGTGCGCCTGCTGGCCGAGGCGCTCGCGCTCGACCCGTACGCGCCGGACGCCTACTGGCATCTGGGCCGGCGCCATCTCGCGGCGGGCTCGCCGCAGGCAGCCTTCGCCCTGTTCGAGCTTGGCCACGCATTGCCGGGGCGCGAGGCGACAGCGCTCCTGGAGCAGAGCCTTGTGATCGAGGAAGGAATCGAACAGCTTGCGCCGGGCTTCTTCCCGCGCAGCCAATCGTGAACCGCGCCTTAGGACCGGTTAATACGCTTTACCCGGCCTTAACCGCAGCACCCGCTCATAAGCGTTAACACGTAACCAGAGCCGGAATGTCCGGCGGTTAATAGCTGTGGATATTCCACATCTAGTAGCTGCCCGGAGCGTTTACACAATATTTACGGCTTCGTTACGCTGGCGCTGGAGCTGGAGTCGATTCGTCACATGCCACCGAGCGGCAATCCCTGGAGCGTAAAGGGCATCGACCCTCGCGCCCGCGCGCTGGCCAAGTCGGCGGCGCGCCGGGAGGGGCTGACGCTCGGCGAGTGGCTCAACAAGGTGATCCTGGAAGACGATGGCAGCAGCGGTACGGGCTGGGACGACCGGCTGTCGGACTTTCCCGGCTTCGGCAATGGCGGGGGCGGCGACGACGAGGATGGCGCGCTGCAGGAGATCGTCTCGCGCCTGACCGAGCGGCTGGAGGCGGCCGAGCGGCGCGCCTCGCTGGCCCTGTCGGGCGTCGACCAGTCGGTACTGGGCCTGTCGCGCCGGCTCGAGGCGCTGGAGGAAGAGCGCGAGGAGGACAGCGAGAGCGTAGAATCCGCGCTCGCCCGCAGCCGCGCGGCGCAGGACGAGCTGCTCGAGCGCATCCGCAAGCTGGAGCGCACCGGTCCCGGCCAGAACGGGGAAGCCATCAAGGCGGTGGAGACCGCGCTCGGCAAGTTCGCGAACCGGCTCTACGAGACCGAGCGCGAGGTGCGCGGCGAACTCGACAGCCTCGCCCTGAAGGAGGAGCGCCGCCGGGAGACGGGCGAGAAGGCGGTCAAATCGCTGCAGCAGCGCCTGGAAGACACCGAGCGCAAGCTGGCCGGCGAGGACGCGGCGCTGAGGGAGCTGGTCGAGGAGCGCCACACGCGCACGGCCGGCGAGGTGGAGGCGCTGCAGACAAGCACCCGCACACTGCAGCAGCGCCTGACCGCCGCGGAGGGCGCGACCCATCGCGCCGCCGAGCTGCTCTCGCGCTCGCACGAGAAGCTGGAGGCGCGCCTGAAGGACATCGAGGCGCGCACCGGCGACTGCCTGAGCCAGAGCGAGTTCCAGCGCCGCTTCGACCATCTCGCCGGCGAGCTCGCCGAGGTGATCCGCAGCACGCGCTCCGATTTCGCCCGCCAGATCGAGCAAGCCGCGAAGCAGGGCGATGCGGGCGAGCTTCGCCGGGCGCTGGAGCAGGCCGAAGCGCGCATCGCCAGTGCGGAGCAGCGCCAGAGCGATCAGCTCTCGCGCATAGGGGAACAGATCGGCAAGCTCGCCCGCGCCATGGAGCGCCGCCTCGACGAGAGCGACCGGCGCCTGGAAAGCCGGCTGATGGACGCCGAGCGCGGCCGGCGCCAGAGCGCCGACCAGGCCGCGATCGAGGCCCGCCTCGCCCAGGTGCGCGAGGAGAATTCGGCCGCCGTCAAGCGCATGGGCGAGGAAGTCGCCAAGCTCGGGACGAGCCTCGCCGATCGCGTCCAGCAGGCCGAGCGCCGCTCCGCCGAGGCGATGCAGGCGGCCGGCGAACGCATGGCCCAGGTGGTGGAGAAGCTGCAGGCCAAGACCCCGTCGCCGGAGCAGGACCTGCAGGCGCGCATCTCCGCCTCGGAGGAGCGCACCGCCAAGCGCATCGAGGAGGCGATGGGCAAGCTGCACGCGCGCCTCGACGCGGCGCGCAGCGAGCAGGCCGATGCGCTCACTCCGGTGCAGCGGGCCATGTCCGCGCTCGCCGACCGGCTCGAAGCCATCGAGAAGCGCGGAGGCGGCGAGGCTCCGGCCGACACCGGAGCGGCGCCCGAGGCCAAGTCCGCCGACCCGTTCGAGCCGTTGCCGAGCCCCCCGGGCGTGGATGCCCGCCCGGCCTCGCAGGACGCCTTCGAGACGCTCGTCGAGCCGGACGGCTTCGTGGTCGAGGCCGAACCGCGCGCGCCCGAGGCGCGCCGGCGCGCCGCGCCGCGCCCCGAGCCGGAATCCGAAGCACCAAGGGCGAAGCGGGCCGCCGCGCTCGGAGCCACGGCGGATGCCGACTTCCTCAACGCCGCACGCAGCTCGGCCAAGACCGGACGCGGCTCGCGCAGCGACTATGTCCGCTACGAGCCCCGGGATGAGGCCGGTCCGGGGCGCGGACGCTGGATCCTGATCGGCGCGAGCGTGCTCTCCTTCATCATCATCGGCGCGGCCGCGGGCCTGCTCATCCTCGACACGCTGTCGGGCGGGGCGGCGGGCCAGCGCGAAGCCGGCGTCCGGGAGGAGACGCTGAACTCCCTCTTCGCCGAGCCGCAGATGCCGCCGGCGGCGAACGAGGCGGACCTCGCCGCACCCGCCGCGAGCGCGCCCGCCGAGCAGAGCGCGGCAGACACTCCGGTCGAGGCCGCCGCAGAGCCGGTTGCCGCCGAGCCCGGAGCAAGTACCGCCGCGGCGTCCCCCGCAAGGGTGCAGCCGGTCGCTGCGGCCGCGCCCCTCACGCTGGAGGAGGCGGCCGCGAACGGCGATCCGGTCGCGCGCTACCAGCTCGCCCTGCAGCGCCTCGAGGACGGCGCGATGGAGGACGGCGCCGCCCTGATGCGCCGCGCGGCCGAGCAGGGCATCCCGGCCGCGCAGTTCCGTTACGCCCAGATGCTCCAGCGCGGCGAAGGCGTGCCGGCCAGCGCCGACACCGCCCGGCTGTGGATGGCGCGCGCGGCGCAGAACGGCAATGTGCGCGCGATGCACTCGGCCGGCGCCATGTACATCAACGCCGAAGCGACGCCGGAAAACCAGGAGGAGGCCGCGCGCTGGTTCGAGCAGGCCGCCCTGCACGGCGTGCGCGACAGCCAGTTCAACCTCGCCCTCTTGTTCCAGTCCGGCTACGGCGTGCCGCAGAGCCCGGCCGATGCCTATGCCTGGTTCCTGATCGCCGCGAACGGTGGCGACGAGGCCGCCGCCGGACGCGCGCAGGAGCTGCGCCGCGAGCTGAGCGTGGAACAGCGCAGCGCCGCGGAGGCCGTGGCGGCGAACTTCACCCCCCGTCCCGTCGACCCCGAAGCCCAGGGGCGCTACGCCGAATGGGGCGCGCAAGATGACGCCGGGCCCGCCCTCGTGCTACGCGCTCAGGAATTGCTCGCCGGGCTCGGTTACGATGCCGGCCCGGCCGACGGCGATTTCGGACCGCAGACACGGGAGGCGATCGTGGCCTATCAGACCGACCAGGGACTGGAACCGACCGGCGCGGTCGACACGACGCTGATCGCCCGCCTCGAACAGACAGCCCCCCGGTAGGGCGGCGGTGCGATGCAGATCTACCTGCCGATCGCGGAAATCTCGGTCAACCTCTTCCTCCTGCTCGGCCTCGGCGTCGGCGTCGGCTTCCTTTCGGGCATGTTCGGGGTCGGCGGCGGCTTCCTGATGACCCCGACGCTGATCTTCATCGGCATCCCGCCGGCGGTCGCGGTGTCCACCGAGGCCAACCAGATCGTGGCGAGCTCGGCCTCCGGCGCGCTCGCCCATTTCCGGCGCAAGTCGCTGGACGTGAAGATGGGGCTCGTACTCCTAGTGGGCGGCGTCGCGGGATCGACCTCGGGCGTGTTCCTGTTCTCGCTGCTGCAGCGCCAGGGCCAGATCGATCTCGTCATCTCGCTCTGCTATGTCGGGTTTCTCGGTGCCATCGGCGCGCTGATGTTCGTGGAGAGCATCGCGGCGATCCGCCGGCGCGGGATCGCGGCGCGTTCCGGCGCGCCCCTGCCGAGCAAGAGGCGCAAGCGGAGCTGGATCGACGCCCTGCCTTTGAAGACCCGCTTCCCGGTCTCCGGGCTCTACATGAGCATCATTCCCCCGGTCGCGATCGGCTTCCTGGTCGGCACGCTCGCCGCGATCATGGGCGTGGGCGGGGGCTTCATCATGGTGCCGGCCATGATCTACCTGCTGCGCATGCCGACCAATGTCGTGGTCGGGACCTCGCTGTTCCAGATCCTCTTCGTCACCGCGCTGACGACCTTCCTGCAGGCCGCGCAGAACCAGACCGTGGACATCGTGCTCGCCTTCCTGCTGATCGTCGGCGGAGTGATCGGCGCCCAGCTGGGCGCACGGGCGGGCACGCGGGTCAGGGCCGAGGAGCTGCGCGCCGCGCTCGCCCTGATGGTGCTCGGGGTGTGCGCCAAGCTCGGCTTCGACCTCGTCGCTCGCCCGGCCGACCTCTACGAGATCATCGAGGCGGGAGGAGAGGGGCACTGATGCGCGCGGCTCTCGCCCTCCTCGCCATCGCGCTCGCCGCCGCGCCGTCCTGGGCGGTGCCGCCGGAGGGCACCCCGCCCGAGGCCGACATCGTCGCGGCGCTGACCGAGGAGACGGTGCAGATCCGCTCCAACTTCGCCGGGGCGGAGCTGATCCTCTACGGCGCGGTGCGCGGCTTCACCGAGGGCGACGACATCGCGGTGGTGGTGCGCGGCCCGGAGCGCGACCTGCGCGTCATGCAGAAGGTCAGGACGCTCGGCATCTGGATCAACCGCGCGCCGATCCGCTTCGAGGCCGTGCCGGGCTATTACGCCGTCGCCTCCACCGATCCCTTGAGCGAGTTCGCCACCTTCTCCGCGCTGCGGCGCAACGCGATCGGCACCGAGCACGTGCGCCTGTCCGCGCCGGAGACCGAGCGGCTGGAGACCCGCTTCGGAGTCGCCGACGTGCGCGTCTATGCGCTGGGCGCCGAGATCGTCGACTATCGCGAGGCGATCGTGCGCCTGAAGGCGCAGGACGGACTCTACTACCAGGCTCCCGACGGGGTGGAGGTGCTCGAGGGCGGGCTGTTCCGTGCGCAGGTGCGCCTCCCGCCGCGCACGCCGGTGGGCACCTACCAGGCCGATGTCTACCTGTTCCGCGGCGGAGAGCCGATCGCGACGCGGCGCACCGTGCTGCGCGTGGAGAAGGCCGGACTGGAGCGCGCCGTGTTCGAGATGGCCCACGAAAGCCCCCTTGCCTACGGCCTCGTGGCGGTGATCATGGCCGTGGT
Source organism: Marinicauda algicola (assembly GCF_017161425.1). Lineage (GTDB taxonomy): Bacteria > Pseudomonadota > Alphaproteobacteria > Caulobacterales > Maricaulaceae > Marinicauda > Marinicauda algicola. The sequence continues at coordinate 1,715,615 of NZ_CP071057.1, forward strand.
CGCCGGCTGGAGCGCGGCCGAGATCTTCCGCCGACGCTAGGAGAACTCGACATGGAGAAGCTGAAGGACGCCCCGGCCATCGCGATCGTGCTCGGCTTTGGCGGGCTGATCCCGTTCGTGGCCGGCGCGGTGGGCCTCGCCATCGGCGGGCCGGCCGCGCTGCAAGCGGCCAACGCCCTGCCCGTCTACGCCGCGGTGATCCTGTCCTTCCTCGCCGGCGGGCGCTGGGCGGCCGAACTCGTGCTGAAGGGCGACGAGCCGCGCGCGAGCGTGCTCACGCTCTCCGTGCTGATCGCGCTCTCGGGGTGGATCGCGGTGCTGATGCAGGTCTGGAACCGGCCGGGCCTGCCGCTCAATGCCGAGCTGGCCGGCTGGCTGATCCTGGCCGGCGGCTTCCTCGTCCAGTATCTCTGGGACCGCTCGGCCATTCGCGGGGCGAGCTTTCCCGACTGGTACGCCCCGCTGCGCCTCCTGCTGACCCTCGGCGCCGTTCTCAGCCTTCTCGCCGCGGCGTGGGTGCGGACCGGGTTCGGGCTCTAATCGCCCAGACACCTCTTGCCCGCCACGCGGTACACCTTCGTGCGCCCGATCACCCAGGCGTCGGGGCGGGTCTCGAAGCAGGGCGCGAAGGCGGCGTCGCGGATGTTGAGCCCGCCGGTATAGGCCCCGAAGGCGGGCAGTATCAGGCGGGACCCGTCGCTGACGAAGCAGCGCGCGCGCACGCTGCGGCCGCGGCCATTGACCCTGGCGCAGGGATGGAGATGCCCGGCGACCTCGCCCGGCTGGCGTCCGGCCTGCGGCTCGTGGCGCAGCACGAGCGGGCCGAGCGTCAACTCGGCAAGAATGCGCCCGCCATAGCGCGGCGGCGGGGCGGGATCGTGATTGCCCTCGATCCAGACCCAGTCCTCCACGCCCGCGACGAGCGTGGCGAGCGTGCGCGAGTCCTCGCCATGGATGCGGAAATCGGCCTGGCAATCGTGGAAGCTGTCGCCCAGCGCCACGACGCGGGCCGGACGGTGGCGCGCGATCGCGGCCTCCAGGCGAGCGAGCGTGGTGCGCGTGTCGTAGGGCGGCAGGAACAGGCCCTTCCGGGCGAAGGCCGAGCCCTTCTCGAAATGCAAGTCAGCGACCAGCAGCGTCGACTGCGCCGGGTAGAAGGCCGCGCCGGACAGGTCGGCGACGAGCTGCGCGCCGTTGACGACGAGGGTTTCGTGGAGGGTGCGGTCCGGCGCGTTCATGTTCAGAACAAAACGGGATTCCGGCGCGTTTCACAAGCCGCCCGCTCACCGTTTCGCTGCGGCCCGCGCGCGCAGGCGTGATTGGACCGTGAGCGGGCAGCCCCCTACATCAGGAGACCAGCCGCCCGAAAAGGGGATGTCCGATGTTCGACCGCCGCCTCTTCCTGCTCTCCGCCACGGCGCTCGCCGCCTGCGGGCGCGGATCGCCGAGCCAGGCGCAGTCGGGCGCCTCCGCGGAGGCCGCGAACGACACGCCCCGCATCGTGGCGATGGGCGAAGCCGAGATCGACTACGCCGCCCTGACCGAGGCGGACTGGCGGGCGCGGCTCACCGAGGCCGAGTTCCGCGTCCTCAGGCAGGAAGGCACCGAGCGGCCCGGCTCCTCGCCCCTGCTGGAGGAGAGCCGGACGGGCACCTATGTCTGCGCCGGCTGCGCGCTTCCGCTGTTCCGCTCGGAGACCAAGTTCGAGTCCGGCACCGGCTGGCCGAGCTTCTACGATCACATCGAGGGCGCGATCGACACCAAGGCCGATTACCGACTCTGGACCCCGCGCACCGAGTATCACTGCGTGCGCTGCAAGGGCCATCAGGGCCATGTCTTCGAGGACGGCCCGCCGCCCACCGGCGAGCGCTGGTGCAATAACGGCATTGCGCTGGAATTCGTCCCCGACGAGGCGTGACGCCGCGCGCGCGGCGTGAGATGAGAGGCCCATGGCGCTCTCCCCTCCCGGCTTCATCGCGAACAATACCCGCATCCAGTCCGCGCCGCTGACGCCGGAATTGCGCTTTCACCTGGCCGACGAGACGCTTCCCATCTGGGAGAAGACCGAGGAGGCGCTGGGCGAGATCGGCCTGCCGCCGCCCTTCTGGGCCTTCGCCTGGGCCGGCGGGCAGGCGCTGGCGCGTTACCTGATGGACAATCCCGGCATCGTCGCGGGCAAGAGCGTGCTCGACTTCGCCTGCGGCTGCGCCGTCGCCGGGATCGGCGCGGCCAGGGCCGGCGCGGCGCGGGTGGAGGCCAGCGAGATCGACCCGTTCGCGGTGGAGGCCGCGCGCGTGAACGCGGCACTCAATGACGTCGAGATCCACGCCGAGGAGACCGATCTGGTCGGGATCGACCGGGGCTGGGACGTGGTGCTTGCCGGCGACGTCTTCTACGAGGGGCCCGGCGCGGCGCGGATCGGCGCGTGGCTCGAAGCACTCGCCGCGCGCGGCGCGGCGGTCCTGATCGGCGATCCGGGCCGGACCTTCCTGCCGAAGGACAGGCTCGAACCGCTCGCGCGCTACGACACGCCGGTCACGCGCGACCTGGAAGACCGCGACGTGCGGCTGGCGCGGGTCTGGCGGTTCGCGACGTAGCCGTGCGATCGTTGCGAACCGGCCGCGGTGAGCCGGCCTCGTCCCTTCTCTCGCGACGGAGGAAGCTTCACCGTGCCGCGTCGCCGGCTTCGGCCTCGTCCTCACCGGCGCGAAAATCGACCGGAAGCTCGGCGGCCATCCAGACGAACATCGCCCAGGCGGCGACGTTCTGGGCGAGCTCGCCGGGATCGATCTTGTCGAGCGTGTCGTCGGGCGTGTGGTGGAAGTTGAAGTAGTCCTCGCCGTTCTGCTCCAGCGCAGCCATGGGCACGCCCATGTACTGCAGCGGGATCATGTCGGGTCCGCCCCCGGATTCGTTGTCGCCGCGGATGATGCCGAGAAAGGCCATCTCGCGCGCCATGGCGTCCATGACGGGAAGCGCCTCCGGTCCGACATTGGAGGAGAACTTCCAGACCTCGCGCGCGCCGAAATCGGATTCCGAGCCGATGACGTGGTCCTCGATCGTGCCGTCCGCGAGGCGGGCATTGGCATAGGCGCGCGCGCCGACGAGGCCGACTTCCTCGGCGCCGAACAGCACGACGCGGATGGTGCGGCGCGGGTTCTCGGGCAGCTGGTCGATGAGATGGGCCGCGGCCATGGTGATGGCCACGCCCGCCCCGTCGTCGAGCGCGCCGGTGCCAAGATCCCAGCTGTCGAGATGGCCGCCGATGACGACGATCTCCTCGGGGGTCTCGCGCCCCGGGATCTCCCCGATCACGTTGCCGGAGACGACCTCGCCGCGCCAGCCGGCATGGGTGCGAAGGCGCAGGGTGATCGTCTCGCCGCTGTGGTGGATGCGCTCGATCTGGTCGGCATCGGGTGCGGAAACCGCCAGCGCCGGGATTTCCGGCATGCGTTCCTCGGGAAAGCTCATCATGCCGGTATGGGCGAAGCGGTGGCTGGAGGTGCCGACCGAGCGGATCAGAACGCCGGCCGCGCCGCGGTTCTCCGCCTCGAGCCAGGCCTGGCGGCGCTTGCGGTTGGCCCAGCCATAGCCCTCCCCGGTGCGCGAGGCGACCATGCGGTCGTTGACGAAGACGAGCTTGCCCCGGAGCGCGTCCTCGGCCCCGTCGAAGGCGAGCAGGTCGTCGAAGCTGTCGAAGAAGACGAGTTCGGCCTCGAGCCCGCCTTCGGGCGTCGGCGCGGCGCCGCCGAGCGAAGTCGCGTAGAGCGGCTGGGGATAGGGCGAGACGATCGCGACTTCCTCGTAGATCGAGCGCCCGCGAGTCCACAGGTCGAGCGGGAATTCCTCCACGCGCACGTTCTCGAAGCCGAGTTCCTCCATCTTCGCCACCGCCCAGTCCCTCGCGCGCGCCTCCTGCGGCGTGCCGGCGAGGCGCGGGCCGACCTCGGTGGTCAGGGATTCCACGATGTCCCAGGCGAGATCGCTGTCGAGCGCGGTGTCGGCCAGCGCGCGGGCGGTCCCGGCCACGTCCGCGGGCATCTCGTAGCGGTCGGTCTGGGCGAGCGCGGCCGCGCCGATGAAGGCGCCGGCGCCGGCGGCGATAATGGTGCGCAGCATGGGTCTGGTCTCCCCGGATCAATCTGTTGCGCACACTAGGACGGGGCGCCGCGGCCTCCAAGCCGGCGCGCTGCACAAGACCGGGGCGACACGGGCTCGCCAGGCGCGTTATAAGCATCGCCATGACCGAGACCCGTACCGACGACGAACCCCGCTTCGAGGACCTGCCCGACGCGCGCGACGCGGACCGCATCCCCGCCGCCGGAGACCGCGCGCCCGGTCACGGCGCCTTCGCGCCGGGCCTGGCGGGCCGGGTGGGCCTCGCCATCGGGCGGCGCCTGCCGGCGAACCGCACGGGGCTGAAGCTCGCCGGGATCGCGCGGCCGCTGGCTTTGGCCGGGCTCACCGGCGGGGTGGCCGATGTCGAGGCGCTGGGCCTGAAGCTGCGCCTGCACCCGAAGGACAACCTGTCGGAAAAGCGGCTCTTCATGACGCCGCAATGCTTCGACCCCGAGGAACTCGCCGCGCTCGGCGAGGTGATGGGGCCGGGCAAGGTCTTCATCGATATCGGCGCCAATGCCGGGGCCTATGCGCTGTTCGCGGCGAAGGCGGGCGGGCCGCGCTCGCGCGTCATCGCGGTCGAGCCCCAGCGCGAGATGCGCGCGCGCATGCGCTTCAATGCCGAGGCGAACGCCCTGTCGAACCTCGAGATTTCCGGGGTGGCGCTGTCGGACTACGAAGGCGAGAGCGTGATGCGCCTCGTCGGGGAGAACAAGGGCCGCGCGGCGCTGGAGACCGGCGCGGGCGGGGCCGGCGAGGCGGTGCGCGTGACGACGCTGAAGACCCTGCTGGACGAGCACGGCGTCGAGGCGCTGGACGCGATGAAGATCGATGTCGAAGGCGGCGAGGCGCGCATCCTCTCGGCCTATTTCCGCGACGTGGCGCACGCGGCCTGGCCGGGCCTCATCGTGATGGAGCGCCCGGCGGTGAATGCGCTTTCCACCGCCGAGGACGCCGTCGCGCTCGCCTGCGCGAAGGGCTACCGGGTCGCCAGGGAAACCCGGATGAACGCGATCCTGCGGCTTTGAGCGGATCTGCCATATCCTATAGTGCTCGCATCGCCATGAAGGAGGAGGAACGCCCGTGGCCCAGCCCGCACTCGAGCGCATCATCGACGGACGCAAGAAGGATCTCGGCGGGTTCGAGGTCGCCCGCGTGCTGCCGCACGCCAAGAGACGCCTCGTCGGCCCGTTCATCTTCTTCGACGAGATGGGCCCGGCGCGCTTCGCGCCCGGCAAGGGCATCGACGTGCGCCCCCATCCCCATATCGGGCTGGCCACCGTCACCTATCTGTTCGAGGGCGAGATGGACCATGCCGACAGTCTCGGCGTGTTCCAGACGATCTATCCCGGCGACGTGAACCTGATGACGGCGGGCCGGGGCATCGTCCATTCCGAACGCACCGGCATCACGGCGCGCCAGGCCGGCCATGCCCTGCACGGCATACAGACCTGGCTCGCCCTGCCCGAGGAGGCGGAGGAGACAGATCCGGCCTTCGTCCATCACGGCAGGGACGACCTTCCCAATTTCAAGATGGACGCGGTGTCGATGCGCCTGATCCTCGGCACGGCCTACGGCCATCGAAGCCCGGTCGAGGTGCACTCGCCCACCGTCTACATCCACGCCGAGGCCGAGGCCGGAGCGCGGTTCGACCTGCCCGAGGGCCACGAGGAACTCGCGGTGTACGTGGTGAACGGGGAGATCGAACTCTCCGGCGAAAGCGTGAAGGCCGGACAGATGGGCGTGCTGGCCGAGGCCGGCCCGGCCCCGGTGGCGGCCCGCACGGCAAGCCGGATCATGGTCCTGGGCGGCGCCGCGCTCGGCCCGCGCTTCATCGAGTGGAACTTCGTCGCCACCCGCCAGGACCGGATCGAGCAGGCCAAGGCCGACTGGCGGGAGTCCATCGCCAATGGCTTTACGAACACACGCTTTTCCCAGGCGCGCGGCGAGCACGAATACATCCCGCTTCCCGGCGATTCCCAGGCCGGAGAGCCGCCCAGGCCCAGCAAGGATTGCCCCACGACCTGACTGAGGCGCGCGCGCAATGTTGCGCCGCAAAATGCAAAAATTGTTTGTCCCGCGTGAGACAAGGGGTGATTCAGAGCGCGGCGAAGGGTAAGAACATTGCGGTTTGACGCCGGCTGCGGCCTGGGCTAAGCGCCGCCGACCCGCGCGACACGAAACATGTATGGGGGGAAACATGCCCGAGGCAATGATGACCGGCCGCGATCTGTCCGATCTCGGCGTGACCAATCCGGGCAAGCTGAACGTCAACTGGAACGAGCCCGCCCTTTACGAGGAGATCGTGCGCCGCGGCGAGGGCCAGGTGGCCAGGGGCGGCGCCCTCGTGGTGAAGACCGGCCAGCACACCGGCCGCTCGGCGCGCGACAAGTTCACCGTACGCGACGCCGAGACCGAGGAGTCCGTGTGGTGGGACTTCAACGCCTCCATGACCCCGGACCATTTCGACACGCTGTGGGCCGATTTCAGGGCCCACATGGAAGGCCGGGAACTGTTCGTCCAGGAGCTGTTCGGCGGCGCGGACGAGGACCATCGCCTGCCCGTGCGCATCGTCAACGAGCTCGCCTGGCACTCGCTGTTCATCCGTCACCTGCTGCGCCGTCCGCACATGGACGAGCTGGCGAAATTCGAAGCCGAGTTCACGATCGTGAACCTGCCGAGCTTCAAGGCCGATCCCGAGCGCCACGGCACGCGCAGCGAGACCGTCATCGCGGTCAACTTCGCGCGCCGCCTGGTACTGATCGGGGGCACCTCCTATGCCGGGGAGACCAAGAAGTCGGTCTTCACCATCCTGAACTACCTGCTGCCGCAGAAGAAGATCATGCCGATGCACTGCTCGGTGAATGTCGGCGAGGACGGCGACGCCGCGGTCTTCTTCGGCCTGTCGGGCACCGGCAAGACGACGCTGTCGGCCGATCCCAGGCGGGTGCTGGTCGGTGACGACGAGCACGGCTGGTCGCAGAACGGGCTCTTCAATTTCGAGGGCGGCTGCTACGCCAAGATGATCCGCCTGGATCCCAAGGCGGAACCGGCGATCCACGCCACGACCCAGATGTGGGGCACGGTGCTGGAGAACGTCGTGATGGATCCGGTCACGCGCGAGCTCGATCTGGACGATGCGAGCCTGGCGGAGAACTCGCGCGGCGCCTATCCGCTGCACTACATCCCGAACGCCTCGGCCAAGGGCACGTGCGGGCATCCCAGGAACGTCATCATGCTGACCTGCGACGCGTTCGGCGTGATGCCCCCGATCGCGAAGCTCACCCCGGCCCAGGCCATGTACCACTTCCTGTCGGGCTACACCGCCAAGGTCGCCGGCACCGAGAAGGGCGTGACCGAGCCAAGCGCGACCTTCTCCACCTGCTTCGGCGCACCCTTCATGCCGCGCCACCCGGCCGAGTACGGCGCGCTGCTGCGCGAGCTCATCGCCGAGCACGGCGTGGATTGCTGGCTGGTCAATACCGGCTGGACCGGCGGCGCCTCTGGCGTCGGGCAGCGCATGCCGATCAAGGCGACGCGCGCGCTCCTGAACGCCGCGCTCGACGGCTCGCTCGCCGGTGCGAGCTTCCGCGAGGATCCCGTGTTCGGCTTCATGGTCCCGACCGCGGTCGAGGGCGTGGACGAGAAGATCCTCAACCCGCGCGACACCTGGTCCGACCCGGAAGCCTACGACGCGCAGGCCGAGAAGCTCGCCGACATGTTCGTGGCCAATTTCGAGAAGTTCGAAGCCCACGTGCAGCCCTATGTCCGCGCTGCGGCTCCCAAGCCGCACCAGGCCAAGACGGCAGCGGAATAGGCTCCGGTCTCGCCAACCGACGAAACGAGAAAGCCCCGGCCGATCGGCCGGGGCTTTCTTACGCGGCTTCAGGAAAGCCTCAGGCGCTGCGCTGGGCCTGACCGCCGCCGGAGCGCTTGCCCCGGCTCGGCCGGCGGCGCTTCTGGCCGCCGCCCTGGGCCTGCTTCTGGCCCTGAGGGCGCGCCGGACGGGCACCGCCCTGGCGCTGACCGCCGCCGCGGCCCTGGCCCTTGCCGGCACCGGGTTTGGGCAGGCCGGCCACGAAGGGCGGGGCGTCGTTGAGGCCGCGCACCTTGAAGCCCATCAGCTTCTCGATATCGGCGAGCAGCGTGCGCTCGTCGGGCGCGCAGAACGCCACGGCCCGGCCCGACGCGCCGGCGCGCGCGGTGCGCCCGATGCGGTGGACGTAGGATTCCGACACGTTGGGCAGCTCGTAATTGACCACCAGCGCCACGTCGTCGACATCGATGCCGCGTGCGGCGATGTCGGTGGCCACCAGCACCGGCGTCTCGCCGGTCTTGAAGGCGGCGAGCGCCTTCTCGCGCTGGGGCTGGGACTTGTTGCCGTGGATCGCGTTGACCTTGTGGCCGTAGGCGGCGAGCGACTTGGCCACCTTGTCCGCACCGCGCTTGGTGCGCGTGAAGACGAGGGTGCGCTTGCCCACTTCCTTCGCCATCAGGTCGGTCAGGGCGGCCGGCTTGTCGGCCGTGTTCACGTACATGACGGACTGATCGATGCGGTCGACGGGCTTGGACTGGGGGGTCACCGAGACGGTCACCGGGTCGTGCAGGAAGTCGTCGGCGAGCTTGCGGATCGCAGTCGGCATGGTGGCCGAGTACATCACCGTCTGGCGCGGCTTGCCGACGGCCTGAAGCAGGCGGCGGATCGCCGGCATGAAGCCCAGATCGAGCATCTGGTCGGCCTCGTCCAGGATCACCGTGGAGGTGAGGTCGAGGCGCGCCTTGCCCTCGCCCATATGGTCGAGCAGGCGGCCGGGCGTGGCCACCAGGATGTCGAGGCCCTTGGCCAGCGCACGGATCTGCGGGCCGGGCTTCACCCCGCCGAAGATCACCGCGTGGGAGAGGCCGGTGCCCTTGCCGTAGACCGCGATGGACTCCGCGATCTGGGAGGCGAGCTCGCGCGTCGGCGCGAGGATCAGCGCGCGGCACGAGCGGCCGGGCGCCTGCTTGTTCTCTTCCAGAAGCCGGGTCAGCAGCGGCAGCACGAAGGCGGCCGTCTTGCCGGTGCCGGTCTGGGCGATGCCCACGACATCGCGTCCGGCCAGCACGGCCGGGATGGATTTCGCCTGGATCGGCGTGGGGGTTTCGTAGCCTTCGTTGCGCACGGCGCGAAGGACGGGCTCGGCCAGGCCGAGTTCGGTGAATTTGGTCAAATCAAACCTCATGGGGCCGCGCGCGAATGCGCCGCGGCCGGTGCGATGAATTTCAGGAGACGTCTGCGCAGATCAGCCGCCGTGGACAGGGCAAAATCGCCCCACGCCCGGACAGTGTCTGGAGCCTTGAAGGCTCCGGCCGATCCGATCGGGCCCGCTGGAAGGTGGCAAACCACCGTCTCTACGCCGCGAACCCATGCGCTTGATGCCTCATATGGCGAGGTTCGAAGGCGAAAGCAAGGCATGGGCGCGATAACGCGAGTGTGATCCAGATCCGGGTGCGTGAAGTGTAATCTTTCGAACACCCTTGTGGCCGGGAGGATTTCGGATGCGGCGGACCATCGGCATGGCTCTCATCGGGCTCGTGACCTCGGCTGCGGCACTGGCGCAGGACGCGCCGGAGCGCAGTGCCGAGGCCGTCGCCATAGCCGAACGCGCCGCGGAGGCGCTGGGCGGGGCGGAGCGGCTGCGCGCAGCCGCGGCGCTGCGCTATCACGTCGACGGACCTGCCCGGATCGCCTCCCAGGGGCCCGCCCCCGACGAGCCGGCCGACTATCGCTATCATGTCGATTTCGCCCTGTCCTTCGCGGACGGCCGGGCCGTGGTCACGACCGGGTTCGCGTTCGGACCCTCCCGGTTCGAGAGCACACGCCATCTCGACGGCGAAACGGTGCGCGGCGCAAACGAGATCGCCCGCCATGCGCGCCTTTCACCGCACGCCATACTCGAAGCGTTCCTCGATGAGCCCGCCAGCCTGACCCTCATCTCGCGCGACCCGGACACGGACGTGATCGCAGGCGTGCTGGGACGCCAGCTGCTCCGGGTGCACATCGACAGGCAGACCGGCCTGGTCGAACGGGTCGTCTGGCCGATCGACGATCCGCGCCACGGCGATGCCCTCGCGCAGGTGAGCTTTGCGGATTATCGCGAGGCCGAGGGATGGCGGCTGCCCGGACGGGTGCGCTTCGAGGAGGCCGGACACGAGGTGTTCGATCTCGCCTTCGAGATCTATGCCCTGGGCGCGGGGGCGATGCCGGTCACGGCGTCCGATGAGGCTCCTGCTTCGCCCGGCCCGGGCCGCGGATCGCCTCCGGGCGACAGCCATGTGTTCGGCAACGGCGTGGTGGCGCTCTACGACGTGGCCGGGGCGGACTATCACTCGCTCGCCGTGCAGACCGAGGATGGCGGGCTGCTGATCGAGGCGCCCGGCTCGATCGGGGACGGGCTGAACCAGCTTCGGCGGGCCAGCGAGGCCCTGGGCGGGCCGGTGACCCTGATCGCCTCCACGCACCACCATGGCGACCACTCGGGAGGGTTTCCCGGCGCGGTGTCGCAGGGCGCCGACGCGATCGTCGCGGCCGGCCATGCGGGCTATTTCCGCGATGCCGCGACCGCACCGCGCAGTTTCAGTCCGGTCCGGTTCGAACCGGTCGAGGACATCACCCTCCACACCGTTCCGGCCGGAGGACGGCGCGAGATCGGCGGGCGGGTCATCGCCTACGATGTCGGGAACGTTCACTCGCGCGAGCATCTGGTCTTCTTCGTCCCCGATGCCGGCGTGCTCTTCCAGAGCGACATGGCGGTATTCCTCTGGGACGGTTCGGTGGAACCGGCCCGCGATCAGGCCTGCCGCCTGCTGGCCTTCCTGGAAGCCGAGCAGCTGCCCGTCCGCACGATCGTCGGCGGCCACGGCCGGCCGGGCACGCTCGAGGACTTGCGCGCCGCGGTCGCCCTGCGAGAGGCGCCGTGCCCGGCGCGCTGACAGGGACAATCGCGGCACGAAAACGCCGGCCGCAAGGGGCGGCCGGCGCAAGGCTCAGGCGGTGCCGCTTCCGGCTTATCCGCCGTTCACCTTGATGCGCTTGATCGGCTTCCTGGCCGAAGCCGAGCGCGGGACGGTGATATCCAGGACACCGTTCTTGAAGCTCGCCTTCACCTTGTCGGCATCGGCCTCGAAGGGGATGACGAACTGGCGCATGAAGGTGCCCTGAGACCGCTCGACGACGTGATAGCGGCGGCTTTCGTCACTCTCCTCACGCTGGTGCGAGCGTTCCGCCTTCAGCGTCAGCACGTCGTCGGCGAGATCGAGCTGGATGTCCTTCTCCTCGATACCCGGCAGCTCGGCCGTGATCTCGAGGCCTTTCTCGGTCTCCACGACATCCACGCGCGGCGACATGAAGCCGGTCGAGCTCACCGACTCCGAGAGCGGCCAGCCGCGCACGAAATCGTCGAACATGCGGTCCATCTCCCGGCGCAGGCTGAGAAACGGATCGCGCGTGCCCGAGGTCGCGACGTCGGTGTCGCGGTTGAACGGAATGAGGGATCCAAGAGCCATGGTTACACCTCCCTTGTCTGACAACGGTTGATCATCAGGATTTCAAGAAGGTGCCCGGGCGCGATCCGAACGCAGCTCACGCCCGGTACCCGATCGATGAGCTAGGTGAGGGTCTTTCCAGTTTCAAGAGGGGGCCCTACTCCACCGGCCTCAGGTCGAGATCGTGGAAATTGTAGGAGAAATCGGCGCCCGGATTGACCGTGTCCATGGCGACGGACTCCACCTCTCCGTCATGGCCGAGAGTGAAGGTCACATAGGCGTCCGCGCCGAGGCCGGGCGTCGCCCAGCGCGCCACGAAGGTGTTGAAGCGCACATGCTCGAGCGGGCCGTGCAGGGAGGGCGAACGGCTCATGATCATGTAGAGCCCCTCCCCGCGCTGCTCGATCTCGACGGTGCCGTACCAGACATCCTCGTAGGTGCCGGCATAGGCCGCGAGCGGCAGGCTCGCCGGACCGTCCGGGCCGGGCTCGACGGCGGCCTCGCCGCCGCCATGGGCGGGCCCGCTCGCGACGCGTTCCTCGACGATCGAGATATAGTCCGGCCGTTCGTCCTCATCCTGCGTGAACAGGAGCATGAGGCTGTCAGCGATGGCGGCCATCGCGGCGGTCTGGTCGTTGGCGAGGATGACGACGCCCGTCTCCTCCCTCGGCAGGAGGCCGACATAGCTCACCCCGCCGGCCGCCGCGCCGGTGTGGGAGGCGAGCAGCGTGCCGTGATAGTCCTGCACGAACCAGCCGAGCGCGTAGGCCTTCAGGTTCGTGCCCCGGATGGTGCGGTCGGTGTAGCCGGTGCGCATGGGCACGACCGGGGCCATCAGCTCGGCAACCGTTTCCTCGGAGAGGATGCGCGTGCCGTTCGGCGCGACGCCCTCGTCGAGGAGCGTCTGCGTCCACAGGGCGAGGCCGTTGGCGCTGCACACGCCCGAGCCGGCAGGATTGGCGCGGGACGTATCGCGCGCTGCCGGGACGGCAACCCCGGAAAGGCCGCCCTCGCGGGCATGCGGCTCGGCGAAGTCGTGGCGCGCCGTCAGCCGGCCGTTCATCGCAAGGCAGTCCTGCGCGCCGATGGCATCGAAGATGCGGGTCTGGACGAAGTCTTCCCAGGGCTCTCCCGTCACGCGCGTGACGATCTCCCCGGCGACGACATAGAGGATGTTGTCGTAGGCCCATTCGCTGCGGAAACTCGAGGCCGGCTCGATGTGCGCCAGCGCGGCGAGGATGTCCTCCACCGTGCCGTTGCCGTCCGGCCAGTGCAGGAGATCGCCCGCCCCGAGCGGCAGGCCGCTCCTGTGCGTGAGCAGGTCGCGCACGGTGAACTCGCGCGTTACCCAGGGATCGGACATGCGAAACTCGGGGATGTAGTCGATCACCCGCCCGTCCCATTCGATCAGGCCCTCATCGACCAGGATGCCGAGCGCGGCCGCCGTGATCGCCTTGGTGGTGGACGCCATCTGGAACAGCGTGTCGGGGTCGACCGCGCCGCCGCGCTCGACATGCTTCACGCCGAAGCCCTGCGCGTACACGAGTTCGCCCCCGCGCACGACCGCGACCGAGAGCCCGACGGGCGCGAAGGTCTCCACCGCGCGCGTGACGATCGCGTCGATCTCGGCGGTCTCCTGGGAGGTTTGCGCACCCGCGGGCGCACAGATCGCACTGACTGCACAGGCAAGCGCCGGCGCGCTCGCGAAAACGGAATTTCTCATCGTCTTCTCTTCCAACCGAACGCCCTTCCCCGTCGAAGGACCGTTCCGATTTACGGGCCCCGTACCGCCCGGTCACGTGAAGATCAGGTAAGCCAGCAAGGCAAAACCGTGGCCTGACGCGCTACGCGGCGCGGCCGCGAGGAACCGGCCGGGGCGAAGACGCATTCCAAGGCCTGACCCAAGCCTCGCGGGAGCGCACCCATGGCCTCGAAATCCGACATTCTCGACGTGCTGCTCGCCCGCCACGGCAAGACCTTCTGCTCCGAACTCGGCATCCGGATCGAGAGGAACGAGCCCGCCCCGCTCTTCCAGTGGCTGGTAGCGTCGAACCTCTTCTCCACCCAGATCAGCTTCGAGCACGGCGCGCAGGCGGCCAGGGACCTGTTCGACGAGGGCCTCACCACGCCGGAGAAGATGGCCGAATCCAGATGGGAGACGCGGGTGGGGATCCTCAACTCGGCCGGTTATGCGCGCATGGACGAGAAGTATTCCAGCTATCTCGGCGAGATGTCCGAACAGCTGATCGAGACGTATGACGGCGACCTTCGAAACCTGCGCGAGGCGGCGGAGCAGGATCCCGAGGAGGAGATCGCGCGCCTGAAGGCCTTCGAGGGGATCTCGAAATCGGGCGCCTCGATCTTCTGCCGCGAGGTGCAGCAGGTCTGGGACGAACTCCATCCCTTCGCCGACGACAAGGCACTGGAAGCGGCGAACGCCCTCGATCTCGGCGAGGATGCACGCTCGCTCGCGAAACTCGTCGACAGGGAGGACTTCCCCCGTCTCGTCGCCGCGCTGGTACGCGCCGGCCTGGAAAACGATATCAAGGATATCAGGGACGCGGCGTGAGGCGGTCCCGCGGCTCCATCTTGCGGCCGGCAGGGTGTGTGGCATACTAAGATTGCGCAACATTCGCAATCGCACCTCCGACGATGTCAGTAATTTTATTGCGGCTTTTTCGGCCTTCGATGCTGGCTGGCGCCATTCTGAGCCTGAGTGCCGGGAGTGCCGCCGCCCAGAGCCACGACGCAGGCGCGCGCCCGAGCGGGGCAATCGAGATCGAACAGCCCATTCTGATCGATCAGCCCGGCCTCGGCTTCCGCCTGCCGCCGGGCTTCCGCGCCACGGTCTTCCACCAGGGCATCGAGAACCTGCGCTTCTTCGCGGTCAGCTCGGAAAACGTCGTCTACGTCATCCGCAACAAGCGCGGCCTGTTCGGGCCGGGCCTCTACGCCCTGAAGGACGAGGACGGGGACGGCGTGGCCGACCGCGCGGAGGGCTTCGGCGATTTTGCCGGTTCCGGCATCGCCATCCGCACCGACGAGCAGGGCCGCGAATGGCTCTACGCCTCGGCGACGCGCGAGGTCTTTCGCTGGCAGCTGCGGCCGGGCGACCTCGCCCCGTCGGGGCGGCGCGAGCGCGTCGTCCACGGATTCCCCAGAAACGGGGTCGAGCATCCCTGGAAGCCGATCACGTTCGACGGCGAGGGCCGCATGTACATCATGGTCGGGGCGCCCTCGAATGCCTGCATGGAGCAGCGGCGCACAAGGGGTTCGCCGGGCATGGACCCGTGCCCGCAGCTCGAGCGCCAGGCCGGGGTCTGGCGCTTCGACGCGGACCGGCTGAACCAGCGCCAGGAGGATGGCGAGCATTTCGCGACCGGGCTGCGCAACGCCATCGCCTTCGCCTGGAGCACGCGCCAGGACGGGCTCTACGCTGCCCAGCACGGGCGCGACTTCCTCAACCGCTATTTCCCCGAGCTGTTCACCCAGCGCGAGGGCGCCGAGCTGCCGAGCGAGGAATTCCATCGCATCGACCGGGGCGATCATCTCGGTTGGCCCTATTCCTACTACGACCAGATCGCCGGCGAGCGCCGCATCGCCCCGGAATACGAGCCGGAAGGCACCCCCGGTCGCGGCCGGAACCGGACGGAGGCGTACAAGCGGCCGGTCTATGGCTTTCCCGCCCACTGGGCACCGAGCGGGCTCGCTTTCTTCGAGGCGGACACCGGCTTTCCCGACATCTATCGCGACGGCGCCTTCATCGCCTTCAAAGGGGGCTGGGGACCCAATATCCATCCGCCGCAGGAAGGCTACCGCGTCGTCTTCCTGCCGCTGCACGAGGGCGAGCTCGCCGCCGAGCCGATCGTGTTCGCCAACGGCTTCGAGGGCCCGCGTCCGCCGGGCTACCCACCCGACCTGCCCTTTCCCGCCTCGCGCAATGACGGGGCACTCTCCCCGCAGGGCCTCGCCTTCGCGCCCGACGGCGCGATGTATCTCGGCGACGCGATGGATCTCAATATCTGGCGCATCACCTACGAGGGCGATGCGGCCGCCGAACGCGACCGCGAACGCGCCGAACTGCGCGCCGAGATCGACGCCCGGATCCTCGCCGAGATTGCGCCGCGACCGAGCGGCCCCGCCGCACGCCGCGCGGTGGTCGACCGGCGGTCGCCAGGCCAGCGCATCTACGAGAGCGAGTGCGCGGCCTGCCATCAGCGCGACGGGGGCGGCGTGGACGGCTTCGCCCCGCCCCTCGCCGGCTCGCGCATTCTCGAGCGCGACCCGGGCGATCTCGCCTATTTCGTGCTCAACGACAGGGGACCGAGCGACCGCTGGTCGACCGTGATGCCCGGCTACCGCTTCGGCCCGCTCTCCGCAGAGGAGCTCGCCGCCGCCCTCAGCCATGCCCGCGAGCGCTTCGCCGACGAGGGGCCGGTGGACGTCGGCCATGTGGAGGAGGCGCTCGACGCCTTCCCCGACAGCGAGCTCTAGGCAGGCGCTGTGCCCGTCTCCGAAAAAGCAAAAGCCCCCTCGATGAGGGGGCTTCGCCGGAACTTGGGTGCGGGGGCAGGATTTGAACCTGCGACCTTCAGGTTATGAGCCTGACGAGCTACCGGGCTGCTCCACCCCGCATCAGGGATGTCTTCCAAATCGGCGCCGCGGCCTTCTTCAGAAGAGGCGTGTACGTAGCGACTGCGCCGGGCCGCGTCAATGGCGGGTGCTGCATCGGCCCGCGGCGGGGGCAAGTCCGTGCAGCGCGCACCAGCACGCGGGATTTCCCAGGCGAATGCACCGCCTTCCGATGACCGCACCCCGAGGCGATGCCGCTCCCGGGGTGGGCACGAGCCGGCCCCGCGGCGCTACCTGACCGGGGACGGCGCAGGCCAGGCCTCGCCCCGGCCCGCCGTCTCCCGCGCCGGGCGATGGATATGAGCCGCCGCCTCGCCAACGGCCGGTCCGGGGCTTCGTCGAGGCCGGCAAGGCACAGGCCGGAACGCAAAACGCCCCCGGCCTAGCGGCTCGGGGGCGTCTTGGTGACATTGCAAAGGAGGACAGGTATCGAACGGGCGGACCGGGCGGCGACCTACTCTCCCATGTCTTAAGACATAGTACCATCGGCGCTGAGGGTCTTAACGGCCGTGTTCGGGATGGGAACGGGTGGGGTCCCCTCGCTGTAACCACCCGGTCGGCGCGTTCGATACGGAAATCGTAGAGACAAACTGTATGTATTGGGTGACCGATCGGACAACATGTCACGGACGAAGCGATCGCCGTGCATGAGTGTCATAAGATCAAGCCGATCGAGCTATTAGTACCGGTCCGCTCCACGCATTGCTGCGCTTCCACTTCCGGCCTATCAACGTGGTGGTCTTCCACGGCTCTGATAGGGATACCTGGTTTTGAGGGGGGCTTCCCGCTTAGATGCTTTCAGCGGTTATCCCGTCCGCACTTAGCTACCCTGCTATGCTGCTGGCGCAACAACAGGTCCACCAGAGGTGCGTCCATCCCGGTCCTCTCGTACTAGGGACAGCTCCTCTCAAGTATCCGACACCCACGGCAGATAGGGACCGAACTGTCTCACGACGTTCTAAACCCAGCTCACGTACCGCTTTAATTGGCGAACAGCCAAACCCTTGGGACCTGCTCCAGCCCCAGGATGCGATGAGCCGACATCGAGGTGCCAAACAATGCCGTCGATATGGACTCTTGGGCATCATCAGCCTGTTATCCCCGGCGTACCTTTTATCCGTTGAGCGATGGCCCTTCCACGCGGGACCACCGGATCACTATGGCCGTCTTTCGACTCTGCTCGACCTGTCAGTCTCGCAGTCAGGCTGGCTTATGCCATTGCACTCAACGAGCGATTTCCGACCGCTCTGAGCCAACCTTCGCGCGCCTCCGTTACTCTTTGGGAGGCGACCGCCCCAGTCAAACTACCCACCACACAGTGTCCCGGGACCGGGTTCACGGTCCGCGGTTAGACATCAGCGAGGACAAGGGCGGTATTTCAAGGATGGCTCCACGAGAACTGGCGCTCCCGCTTCATAGCCTCCCGCCTATCCTACACATGTCATCGCTAATGCCACTGTGAAGTTGTAGTAAAGGTGCACGGGGTCTTTCCGTCTGACCGCGGGAACCCCGCATCTTCACGGGGAATTCAATTTCGCTGAGTCTCTGCTGGAGACAGTGGGGAAGTCGTTACGCCATTCGTGCAGGTCGGAACTTACCCGACAAGGAATTTCGCTACCTTAGGACCGTTATAGTTACGGCCGCCGTTTACCGGGGCTTCAATTCGGAGCTTGCACCCCTCCTTTTAACCTTCCGGCACCGGGCAGGCGTCAGACCCTATACGTCGTCTTGCGACTTCGCAGAGCCCTGTGTTTTTAGTAAACAGTCGCCACCCCCTGGTCTGTGCCCCTGGACACTGCTTGCGCAGCGCCAGGCTCCCTTCTCGCGAACTTACGGGAGCAATTTGCCGAGTTCCTTCAGCAGAGTTCTCTCAAGCGCCTTGGTATGCTCTACCAGTCCACCTGTGTCGGTTTCGGGTACGGTCTAATGCGGGAGCTATTTCCAGGGACGCCTTGGTTGCCCACCCAATCCGATAAGGGTGAACAACGTCCGGAATCCGTCACTTCCCGCTGGCCCAGGAATATTAACCTGGTTCCCATCGACTACGCCTTTCGGCCTCGCCTTAGGGGCCGGCTTACCCTGCGCTGATTAGCATTGCGCAGGAACCCTTGGACTTTCGGCGAGAGTGTCTCTCACACTCTTTATCGCTACTCATGTCAGCATTCTCACTTCCGATACCTCCAGGCGCCCTCGCGGGTCGCCCTTCGCAGGCTTACGGAACGCTCCGCTACCGCTCTTTCGAGCCCGCAGCTTCGGTGCAACACTTAAGCCCCGTTACATTTTCCGCGCAGGAACGCTTGACCAGTGAGCTGTTACGCTTTCTTTAAAGGATGGCTGCTTCTAAGCCAACCTCCTGGTTGTCTAAGCATTCCCACATCGTTTCCCACTTAGTGTTGACTTGGGGACCTTAGCTGGCGGTCAGGGCTGTTTCCCTCTCCACAACGGACCTTAGCACCCGCTGTGTGTCTGCCGTGCTGTACTCCTCGGTATTCGGAGTTTGGTTAGGTTTGGTAAGCCGGTGAGGCCCCCTAGCCCATCCAGTGCTCTACCCCCGAGGGTAATACACGACGCTCTACCTAAATAGATTTCGCGGAGAACCAGCTATCTCCGAGTTTGATTGGCCTTTCACCCCTAGGCACACGTCATCCCCGTCTTTTTCAACAGACGTGGGTTCGGTCCTCCAGTGAGTGTTACCTCACCTTCAACCTGCACATGCCTAGATCACTCGGTTTCGGGTCTCATCCCTCGAACTGTGCGCCCTATTCAGACTCGCTTTCGCTGCGCCTACACCTACCGGCTTAAGCTTGCTCGAGAGACGAAGTCGCTGACCCATTATACAAAAGGTACGCCGTCACCCTTTCGGGCTCCGACTGCTTGTAGGCGTCCGGTTTCAGGATCTGTTTCACTCCCCTCGTCGGGGTGCTTTTCACCTTTCCCTCACGGTACTGGTTCGCTATCGGTCGGCAAGGAGTACTTAGGCTTGGAGGGTGGTCCCCCCACGTTCAGACAGGATTTCACGTGTCCCGCCTTACTCAAGTCCAATGAGATTGTTACCGCGTACGGGGCTGTCACCCGCTACGGCCAGCCTTTCCAGACTGTTCCGCTCACGCA